>NZ_PCGX01000002.1:0-208453 GCF_002846655.1 Bifidobacterium thermophilum
ATCGAGGGGTTTCGTCTAACAAATGCCATTGGCAATTCAGCGGGTTTCTAGCTCGTATCGAGCTGGCAATGGGAGTATATTTAGTTATATCTTGAGTTATCCTATGGCGGATTGCCCAAGACAAGAAGAGAAATTGTTCTAGGGAGAGNANCATGAAGAGTGTTCAGAACGCGCTGAACCGTCGTAAGAAGGGCGAGAAGGGCTTCACCCTCGTGGAGCTGCTCGTCGTGGTCATCATCATCGGCATCCTCGCCGCTGTGGCCGTCCCGATCTACCTGAACCAGCGTAAGTCCGCGTGGCGTTCCTCGGTCCAGTCCGATGTGAAGAACGCATCGCTCGCACTGGAGACCATTTCCACTGAGAACAACGGCAAGATTAAGATCCCAACCGGCGGTCTGACATGCAACGCACCGTCTTGCGTCATTAGCGTCAATGCTACCACCGGTGAGTTGGCTACTGGGGGTACAACGGGTGAGACAATCACTGTTTCTAAGGACAACGGACTGAAGATTACCGCTGGTACAGACGCCAATAGCTATCAGATTGATGGTTGGAATACGAATCTCAGCGGAAGCGCATCCAGCCCTAACGTGAAGTACAAGTCCTCAAACGGCACGCTGTCCAACGCCAAGTGATTATCTCAGTCGGATTGGAATGCGCGGCAGTTTGTCACGCAAGTGAATGACCTGTATTGAGAGTTTGGCCCCGCACGTTACATGACGTGCGGGGCCAAACGTTGTTCTGAACGCTGTTGGCGACGATTCATGTCACCCGCCCATATACCCATACCGTCAGCAGTGCACGCGAATGCGCGGTAGACTGCTAGAAGGCCGGCAATGGAGTCCGGCAGAGACACGGAGGCGTTCTCATGGATGAGACACAACGCGCAAGCATGCGCACCACCGCTGAATCAGCGGCATCAGACGTATCAGACGCTACCGTCAAGGCGGCGGCAAGCACGCACCAAGCCGCACAACAACAACCCCCGGCAGACACGACTGCAACCAGCCCGCAATCCCTACCCGGCTCCAAAATTCGCGCATTCGCCATCGGCCAGTTCGGCTGGGCGCTCCTGTCCGGCATCATCTCCAACTGGCTCGTGTACTTCTATCAGCCGGACGCCGAAACCATCCGCCAAGGCCAAACCGTCTTCGTGCCGCAAGGCCTCGCCATTCTCGGCATCGTAACCGTGGTCGGCGGCATCACCGCCTTCGCACGGTTCTTCGACGCGTTCGTCGACCCGGCAGTCGCCAGCCTGTCCGACCGATGCCGGTCCCCGCGCGGCCGCCGCATGCCGTTCCTGCGCCTCGCCGCGCTACCGCTCGCCATCATCACCGTGCTCGTGTTCTGGAGCCCGATCAACGGCACCAGCTGGCTGAACGCGGCCTTCTTGTTCGTCGCCGTCATCGCCTACTACGTGGCGCTCACCTTCTACTGCACACCGTACAACGCGCTGATCGCGGAACTCGGCCACAATTCCAAGCAGCAGCTGGCCATTTCCACCGCCATCTCGTTCACGTGGGTTGCCGGTACTGCGCTGGCTTATGTTGCGCCCGTCATCTGGGGTGCGTTCGTGCCGATGATGGGCCGCGTGCCCGCCATTCGGCTCACCTTCACGTTGATGGCGATTGTCGCGTTCATCTGCATGCTCGTGCCGCCGCTCGCCATCGACGAGAAACGCTACGTGCGTTCGCAGCCGACCAGCGAATCGACCATCGAATCGTTGAAACAGACCTTCGGTGACGTGCAATTCCGCCGTTTTGTCGGTTCCGACGTGATCTACTGGGTAGCGATCACCACATTTCAAACCGGATTGCCGTTCTTTGTGACCAGCCTGCTGAAACTGCCCGAATCCGTAACCACCGTGTACTTCGTGCTGATGACCGCGGTATCCGTACTGTTCTACATGCCGGTGAATGTGCTCGCCAACCGCGTAGGCAAGAAGCGGCTGCTGTTGGCCGCGTTCGTGATATTCACGGTCGCGTTCGCCTTCGCAGGGTTGCTCGGCTCCGGCGTAATCAGCGCGATTCCGCCGATGGCGCAGGGCGTGCTGCTGTCAGTGGTCGGCGCGGTGCCGATGGCGGCGTTCGGCATTCTGCCGCAAGCGATCGTCGCGAACATTGCTGATGCCAGCGCCAAAACCACCGGGCAGGACCGTCAAGGCATGTTCTATGCTGCCCGCACCTTCGCCATGAAGATGGGACAGAGCGTGGCGATGCTGCTGTTCACCGGCGTGAGCACCATCGGTGCGGCGGCCGGGACCGGGTACCGTGTCGCGGCGATCTGCGCGGCCGTGTTGTGCGCAATCGGCGGCTTCATCTTCGCATTCTACGACGAGCACAAGGTGCTGGCTGTGCTGGAATCGTGAGTGTGGCGGCGGTGTGGATGTGTGCCGCGTTGCCGTTGTGCCGCGTTGCCGTTGTGCCGCTGCGTAGACGTGCCGGTGTGCCGTCATGCTGGATACCCACCCGCCGTGCGACTGTGTGGTTGCACGGCGGGTGGATTGGTTTGGTTGCCGGAGTGATTGGCGGGGTATCTGGCTGTGGTGCGGCTGCTGTGTTGCATGGCGGACAGGTAGGGCTGGTTTGGGGTTTGGTCGTATCGGTATCTGTCTGTCGTGTGACTGCGCTGTCGCACCGCGGACGATTGCATAGACAAGACTGACCGGTTGGCTGGCTCGGTGCTGCATCGTGTGAGGATTGGCTCACATAGTGCCGGTCTGGCGGTCGGAATCAACCCGCTTGTTGGTCCGAAAGTGTCTCCGTGTGAGGATTCGCTCGCACGGTGCCGGTCCGGCGGTGGGAATCAGCTGGATTGTTGGTCTGGGAGTGTCGTTGTGTGAGGATTGGCTCGCGCTGTGACGGTCAAGACCCCGCGGTTCCTGTAGCCGGGCGATGTCGGGTGTCACTGTGTGAGGATCCGCTCACACAGCGCCGGTCGGTGTGTCCCGTGAGCCGAACGGCTGGGATCTGAGTGGGAGTCAGCGGGACGCGCCCTGGGTGCTGGCGCCTGTCGGCATCGGTATCTCGCCTATCTGTAGTACGTCCCGAGACGCATCTGCGCTATCTGTGTTCGTCATTGCCCGATACCGTGAGTATGATCCGCGGAATATCAACGGTCGTACCCCAGATATCGGCCCGCGGTGAACCCTGATAAGCGAGATACCTTCCGGCAGGTACTACAAATACCGCAGATGCCAACAATTCCACGCGTGGTTTCCCGCTATGCCACATCGGCAATCGGCGAGATGGCGTCCGCGTTGCCCGTCATCAGCCCCGCGTCCCCTGCACTCGTCGTCAACGCGGCAGCTCACAGTCTCCCCAAAACCGCAGTATTTCAGGCGACACGCCGGAGTGTCTCCGATATCGGCGGATTGTCCCGTAGTTACGTCATGAGGAGCGGCGCCATGAAGTCAACAAGCGGCATCGCCCGACATGGAACCTACGGACTAAGGAGAAACTGATGGCACGCAATATCAAAGTCTGCGAATACTGGATTGAAATCCCCGATGGTGGTACTCGTCGTTACATCTGCCCGTTGGATGACGGGTACGGTATTACCGATTCCTTCGGCGACAGGGTTGTGTGGGAAGATTGCCGCGAAATGGAGAGCGTTCTCGACCAGCTTCGAGAACAATACGGCGAGTGCTACGAGTTTGGTTCTGGAATGGTCGAGCTTGATCCGAAGCCGAAATCATGGAATGATAACCCCGAGCCCGTGCCGGACATGCTGCAGCCGTACTACGAGCCGCTTCCCCCACATCATAACGGCACGGTCCATTCGACAACCCGCGCCGCACGCAACGAGACCGCTTTCCGCGACATGCTCAAGAACTCGGGCTCTCGCATGCGGAAGACCGCTGACGGCACGCCGAAGCCGCTTTCGGAAAACACCCAGAATCGGTATTGCTCGGTTCTGGCGCATTCGCACGCCGCTCTCAGCCGCATGGGATGTTCCCGCCGGACGATGAACGCCGTTCCCGACTCCATTCTCTCGTGCAGGACCCTGGATGATGTCCTGCGGGTCAGTGCGGTGCTGAATGCCGACAAGCATTTCCGCGAGCACAGTCGCGACATTGATCACAACAATCTGCGCACCGCGTTGGGCTGGTTCATTGAGTGCGTGAAGCTGGAAGGCCGCCGGTAGAACTGCGCTGTACGGGAGATGCGCAGTGGATGGGAGATGTGCAGTGGGCGGGACGTGCAAGGTGCGTTGGTCGCGAGGGATGGGCGGGAGACAAGCTGCGGGATTGGCATATGGCAATGGGGCAATGGTTTGCCGCGAATGGTGACGGTTGCTGACAACCATGTCAATGTTGCGGTTAATGCGCGAGGTGTCGGGACAAGCAGCGGCTGGGTGCGTTCAAACTCAGTGCATCAGCTGATGTCGCCCTACCGTGGGCGGAAGCTGCGGATTGTCCCGTAGATATCGGTGGCGGCGCTGATGGCTGACTGGTTGATGGCTGGTTGGCTGGTTGTTGTCGCCGCCGCGGCTGGCCCGAGGGGCTGTGCCGGTTGGGACGGCCTGTTGTCGTGTTCCGGGTTGGGAGTTATGCGACTTCGGGTTGTCTAGCCGGGGGATTCTGGTTGCTGTGTGACTGTTGGGTTGCATGGCAGCCGGATACCCGGCTTTACTCTTGGAATTTGGCGGTTATCCGCCCACTGGGCGACTGGGCTGTTGCACGGTGCGCGGGTACTGCCGTGATTTGGCCCACCGACTGGGATATCTGTCTGCCGTGCGACTGGGCGGTCGCACGACGGCCGGGTATCGCCGTGATTCGGCTCGTCGGCCCACTAAGCCCGCCGGACACCGCCCCACTAAGCCGCCGGCCCGCAACCGCCTCGCTCGCTACGCCGCAATCATCGGCCACAGCAGGTCGGTCATCTTCACCGCCCAGGATGCGCTCGTCTCTTCGGTGAGTGCATGGTTCGCCATCATCGAGCCGATGATGGTCGCGAAGATGAAGCTCAGATCCAAGCCGCTCCGGAACACTCCCGCCTGCTGCCCACGGGTGAAGAAGTCGCTGACGTGCTGCTTGACTGGCTGAATCACCTGCGCGACAATCTGCTCAAAATACCCGTTGCTCGCCGACAGCACCACGCCGACGGCTTTCAACCCGATTTCCTCATCGAACTGGCTGGTGATGGATTCGAGCATGCGACGCAGATTGCCACGATTCGGCTCGAGATCCGCGGTATCGAGGATGCTCTCGGGCCATTGCATGGTCCGCAGACGATGCAGCATGTCGTCGGTGTTGCGATACCGGCGGTAAATCGTGGTTTTGGCGACTCCACTACGCCGCGCCACTTCCTCGATGGTCACCGCACCGATGCCTTGTGACGCCACGATTTGCAGTGTCGCTTGCAGGATTTTCCGGTCGGTTTCCTCACGACGCCGTTCGCCGCGTTGCAAATGCGCTTGAATATGCGCTCGCGACTGGGCTCGTTGCGCCGCCCGTTCCGGAGTCTGCGCCGAAGCCACCGCCGTGACGGTCGCCTGTTCCAACGTGGTTGACGCGTCAAGCCGTCTCGATGCTGACGAATTGTCGTCCATGATGTTTCTCTCCCGCTCTCTTCTTACTCTCTGTTCGCTCGTCCGCCTGCCGCACGCTCCACCGTGCGACCGTCGCGCGAGCTGCCGTACGTTCCACCACGCGACTTGCCACATGACCTGCCGCGCGAGCCCCACGTACGGACTCGGTCTCCGCATCACCTACTGCGCATCACCTACTGGATGACATTGGTCGCCTCGAGCGTGTGCGCGTACCAGCGGTTGAACCGCATGACCGGCTTGCGGATCACCAGCCCCACCAGCAGCGCCGGGATGATGAACAGCGCTAACTTGCCCATGGCAATCCAATAGTCGTTGTTGTAGATGCCTGCAATCGCCGCTCGCATCGCCATAATCGAATGCGTGGCCGGCAGGAACGGGCTGATCCACGTGATGAAATCAGGCAGTACCTGCAACGGGTAGCCTCCACCGGAGCCGGAAATCTGCATGGCGAGCATGATGACGCCGATCGCCTTGCCGACGTTGTAGAAGCTCACGACCATCGCATACATGAAGAACGAGTAGACCAGCGAGCTGAGCCACCCGCTGAGCATGAACAGGAGTGGGTGCACGGCATGCACGCGCAGGAACAATAGCGTGCCGCCGCATGAGAAGGTACTTTGCAGCAGCCCCAGCACCGCGAACACTCCGTAATGCCCGAAGAACAGGACTCTGGGTTTCGGGTCGCCAAGCTCTTTGCGGATGCGCGCCGACACTTGCGTCTTGAGGGTCACCGCCATCAGCAGCGCGCCGACCCACAGGGGCAGGAAGGTGTAGAACGGCGTGAGTCCAGTGCCGAAGGTCTCCACAGGGAACAGTGCCTTACGGTTGAGTTTCACCGGTGCCGCAAGCGACGCGGCCAGCGTTTCCGGATTATTGCCGAGCACGCTGCGCACCTCGCTCATATCACCGCTGTTGAGCGCCTGCGCCAGCTTGCTGTTCAAATCATTCAGTTTGGTGCTGTTCTTCTCGAGCAGTTGCGCGGTGGATGTCAGCACGCTGCGCATGTTGGACAGCGCTTTGCCAGCAGTTTTTGACGTGGAATCGAGGTCGCTGAGCGTGGAGTCCAAAGTGTCCGATCCACTGGCGAGCGTGGATGTCACGCTGGAGATCGAATTGTTGATTGATGTGATTTGTGGCCTGATTTCCTTGGTATAGCTGGTTTTCAGGCCGCTGATGGACTGCTTGGCTTGTTTGGCGAGTCCGCTGATTTCGGCGCGTTTCGCTTCTGCATCGGTTTTCCCGGTGTCGATGGCGGTCGCCGCGGTATTGATGGCGTTTCGCACTTGGGTTTGCGCGCTGATCGCCGTGTCAAGCTGCTTGACGATGTTGTCGCGGGCGGTGACGAGCCGGTCGTGCGCCGCGGTGTCGGACATGTCGGGCACGGTGATGCCTGCGATGCTGTCCCTGAGCGCTTGGAATTCCGCGATTTGCTGGTCGACAATGCCCGCCTGTCGTTTGAGCCCCGCGGACGCGTCCGATGCACCTGTCCCCGCACTGTCGAGCGTGGAATCGATGGAATCGGCGACGGCCTGATAGCTTGAACTCGAGTTGGTGAACGCCGTGGTCAGGGCTTTCGACGCCGTGTTGAGAGCGCTGGTGATGTCGCTGATGCCCTGCTTGGTGTCTTTCAGCGAGCTGCTTGCGCTTTTCGCGCTCGCAGAGACGCTGTCCACGAGTTGGTCGGAACTGGAAATCAAGGATTGCGCGGTGTCAGTAAGCCCGGCGAAGGTGTTGAGCATGGATGCGGCGTCGCCCAGTTGCGTCGCCATATCGCCCACATTCGCGTTGAATGTGGTAAGCAGTTTCGATGCCTTTTCGCTGCCAAGTTCATCGGACAGGTCGCTGGCGACACTCAGCGCGACCGTAGCTATGGTCTGCGCGAAGGTCTGGTTGACCTGCGCAGCCACCTGATCGGCACCCTGTCCGGTGATTTTCGGGGCGACGGCGTTGATTTTCTCGTTCGTGTAGTAGGTGAGTTTCGCATGCTGCACGTCGTCGGAGAAGAACGTCATCATGTCCTTGCTGAAACTGGAGGGGATGACTACGGCCGCATAATATTTGCCGGATTTCGCTCCGTCAATCGCATCGTCCTTGGTGGTGATGGTCCAGTCGAGCTGATCGTTGGCTCGCAGCGCGTTGACCACGCTGTCACCGACAGTGACCTTCACCGGGACAAGGCTGCTCTTATACCCCTTGTCGGTGTTCGCGACGGCGATTTTCAGCTGATTGAGGTTGCCGAACGGGTCCCAAGCAGCGGCGACGTTGAACCAGGTGAACAGGCCGGGGATGACGACAAGCCCAATCACGATGATCACCGAGACAACATTGCTGAACATGCGCCGCATATCACCGGTGAAAAGTTTCCATGCTGTTTTCACTGTTTTCATGCGGAATGCCTTCCTATGCGGCTCGGGCGGCTGTCCTGTTCATCGAGCAGGATTTGCTGAATCGCCTCTTCGTCAAGATTGCCTAGGCGCGTCTGCCGTTCGATGTTGTCTTTGATGAGTTCGATGGTCATAAGGAATCCCATGATGAGCAGAATCCAAATCAGCCAGATGACCATGGCGTTGACCTTGCTGCTCGGCGTGAGAATGGACAGCACAACGGCGAGAATCACCGGCACGGCGATACCCGTGATGAGTGCGGCCCGCCTGAGTTTCGGGTACAGCATGGTGAAGCGGGCGGCTCTGCGTTCGATGCGCTCGCGGTACTCGTCCCGTCCGGCCAGTGCGCGGATGATTTGTGTCAGACCATACGTGCGGCCAGGCATCTCCATCTTCTCACTGACGACCATGTCGCCTTCCTCAAGTTCGCGCGTGAACAGGCGGTTGAGATTGGCGGTTTTCGGCCGCAACCACAGGCCGAGAATGAAGAACGCGACGGCGAAGATCATGAGTTTGGCAATGTCGTCGAGCCATTGACCGTCGTAGAAGCCGGCGATGCATTCACGCAGCGCGCCGATCGCGTAGGTGAACGGGAACAGCTGATACACCTTGCGGAAGAAGCTCGGCATCATCTCAATAGGATACAAGCCGGTTCCGCCCGGAATCTGCACCATAACCAAGGCGATGGCGATGCCTTTGCCGATGTGGAGGAAGGTGGTGGCCAGCGCGTAGATGATGCTGTGGTAGACGAGCGCGACGATGATGCCGGTGCCTACGAACGCGAACGGATTGACCGCCTGCACGCCGAGCAGCATTTCACCGACTGTCGTGGTGATGCCTTGCCCGGCGGCGAGGATGGCGAGCAGCAGCCATCGGCCCCAATAGCGTTCGCCTGGGGTGATGTTTTCGATGCCGTCGTCATCGGCTTCGGTGCGCAGAATCACGGTGAGCGCGAAAGCTCCCACCCATAGGGCGAGCGCGGTGAACAGGGGCGCCATGGCTGAGCCGTATGAATTCACCGGGAAGAGGGTTTTTGTGGAGAGCACGGTGGGGGAGAGCATGAAATCGGAGATCTTCTTGGCGTCAAGTTTGCCGTTCTCCCCGAGGATGTTGCTCAGCGCGTTGGATGTGCTCAGCGCGGTCAGATCCGTGGCCAGGGTGTCTACTTTGTTTTGTACACGGTCAAGGCTGTCGCCGGCGCTGCTGATGGCGCTGCGCGTGCTGGCAGCGGACTGGTCCAGCTGGTCGAGCACGGTGTTGACTTGTGTGATTAGTGAATCCTGCCCGGTGACCAGGGCACTCAGGGTTGCGCTGGTCGAGGCGAGGCTGCTTAGCCCGCTGTTGAGCTTTGGCAGGGCCTTCGTGTTGATGGTGTTGCGGGCTTTGTCGGTTGATTGCAGCGTGTTCTGCGTGGCGTCGTTGAGCGATTGTGATGCCGTAGTGCCGGCGGTGACCGTGTCGTTGATGTCGCGGTTCAGGTTGTTCAAATCGCTGATGGAACCTTGCAGATTGTCGTTCTGTTGTTGGAGGCGTTTGAGCGCTGCGGTGCCGGCGTCGGTGGCGACTCCGGCATGGTTCAGGTCGGTGTTCAGCTCAGTCAGTTCTGTGATGATGGTGGCGTTCGTGTCGCTGACGTTCTGGGCGGCGTCGAGCGCGGTCTGGACCGAGCCGTTCGCCTTGGTCAGCGCCGTGCCGAGGGCGGCGACGGTGAGACTGGTCTGCGAACTGGCTTGCGACAGCAGGCTTGAGCTGGTGTCAAGCGTGGTTGAGGATTCCGATGTGAAGGTGTTGATGCTGGTCTGCGTGGTTTTCAGTAGTTGCGAGGTGCCTGTCAGTCCGTTGCCGGCTTGGGCCGCCAGCTGGGTTGCGGTGTTTAAGGACGCGCGTGCTGCCGACGTTTTCGTGGGTACCTGCGCGAGTGTCGTGTCAAGGTCGGTCATGGTCTGGCGTATGGTCGCCAGGTTGTTGGACGTGGTCCTGAGATCTTTGGCCGCGCTCCCGCCTGCGGTGGACGCCTGGTCGTCGATGGTGTCGGCGGTTTTGTTGACGATGTTGACAATCGCTTTGCTTGCTGTGGACACGAAATTGCTGTTGATCTGCTGATCAAGCGTGTTGGCGCCGGTGTCGGTGACTTTGGTGGCCACGGAGTTGGCTTTTTCGTTGACGTAATAGCTCAGTTCGGGCCTATCGCCGCTGCCGGTGACCACGTTGACGAGCGAATCGCTGAAATCGGACGGGATGATGATCGCCGCATAGCAACGTTCGGATTCGACGCTTTCCAAGGCGTGGCTTTCGCTCATGAAGGTCCAGCCGATTTGCTTATTCTTCTTCAGCTCGGCCACGACCTGTTTGCCTGCGTTCAGGTTGCCGGTAAGCGTGCTGGTGGTGCCTTTGTCTTTGTTGGCGACGGCGACTTTGATGCCGTTGGTGTTGTTGTACGGGTTCCAGAAGCCGCGCACGTTGAACCACGCGTACATCGGCGGAATGAGGCACAGGCCGAAAGCAATCACCCAAGCAGTGGGGGCTTTGATCCAGCGCAGCAGATCGCGGCGCAGGATTTTCAACGCATTCCTCATATGGCGGCCCCTTGCTTGTTTGACGTGCATACCTTAATGGTAAAAGCGATACGCGACACGTAGCGCTACGAGATAAGTAGCGTAACGGCGGGTGTGGAAGAGTTCGCTGCCGGATTGACGCTTCTGCGCGTGTCGTCTCGGTGTGTCTAGATATGCTGCGTCCGGTTCTGGGGCTGATGATTTGTTCCGGGGTGGGTTCGGTGGGACTGATTCGGGGATTGGACTCCGAAATCGGATTTGGTCCGAGGAAAACACTGGAATCAATGTGCACCTGGCTGTGCGGCCGGTTGGCTGTGATCAAAGAGCCTTGGTGTCCCGCTGTTTTCGTGTGGACGCGGTTGGAACCGTCTGCCGCAGTGGCCGCTACCTGTGGACCAGTTCGGAGATTGGCCGTCGAGATTGGATTTGGTTCGGCTTCGGGGCTGTGGCCGGTTTGGCGGCTGGCTGATCATGGTCCGAGAACCGCGGGATTCCGCCGTTTCCGGATTGATACGGATTGCGTCCATCTGCCGGACCACCTGTTTCCGTGGACTGATTCGGGGATCGGATCTCGAGATCGGATTCGGTACGAGGGGAACACTGGAATCAGTGTGTGCCTTGCTGCACGGCCGGCCGATTTTAATCGACGAACCGCGGGATTCCGCTGGTTCCGGCTGTGTACGGGCGGCGATTGTCTGTCGCAGGCGCCGCTGTCTTGGACTGGTTCGGAGATTGGACCTCGAGATTGGATTTGGTTCGGCTTCGGAGCCGTGACCGGTTTGGCGGCCGGCTGCTCATGGTCTGGGAACCACGGGATTCCGCCGTTTTAGGATGAATGTCGATTGTGTCCGTCTGCCGAACCGCCTGTTTCCGTGGACTGATCCGGAAATCGAACACCGAAATCGGATTCGGGCCGAGGAGAACACTGGAATCGATGTGTGTCCGACTGTGCGACTGATCGGCGATAATCAAAGAACCTTGGTATTCCGCCGTTCTCGGCTGGGTACGGTTTGCGGGCGCGTGTTGCGACGGACGGCCGTGCGGACTGGATTGGGAATCAGACGTTGAAACCCGATCCAGTCCACGACGGGAGTGCGGCGGATATTGACGCATCTGAGCCCTGGTGTCGCAGCGAAGGTCGACGGCCTTGAGAACTGCCGCAGTCATGCGGATTCGCAGTCGCTGAAATCGTATAGTCGTGCGGTCTATGCAGACATGCAGATTGCACAGTCATGCAAATCATACAGTCGTGCGGATCATGCAGTCGCGTACGCCGTGCAGTCGTGCATATCGTGCAATCGCGCAGATTGCACAGTCATGCAAATCACGCAGCCGCGGCGCGCAATCGTGTGGACCCGCGCAGCCGCGTATTCCAAGGGGCCGCGTGGCTCGCATAGCCCGACCGCTCACTTGCGCCCGCCCACTCACTCACATGCTGCCGGTGTCGTTGAAGATGCTGCTTCCGCCAAGTCCGAGTCCAAGACTGCTGTCATCGCTGGACGAGCTTGAGCCGTCGCTTTCGGATCCGTTGCTTGATCCGCTGCTCGGCCCGGACCCGGAGCCGTTCGAGCTGCCCGGCATCATGCGCCCGTAGCTGTACGGCTGCACGATTTGCTGCTGACGACTGGGCGTGGCCGCGCGCACGATGAATCCGCCTGCAACGCCGCCGAGTAGTCCGCAGATCAGTGCCGCCACGGCCGCGAACACGATGGTGCCGGTGTTGAGACTGGCGAGGAAGGTGCGGATTTTTGACGGCTTTTTCGGCTTCTTCTGGGTGCCCGTCGGTGCGGGGTACGCTCCGGGAACCCCGTACGGCGACTGATATTGCGGTTGCTGTGGGTAGGGCTGCTGCGGGTAAGACTGGGGTGCATACCCGTACGGTGATGCTTGCGGCGGGACCTGCGCCTGACCTGCACCGGCTGCTTGACCCGCCCTAGCCGCTTGGCCGGCGCCGCTCACTTGTTTGTTCTGCTCTGGCGCCGGCGATGGCCGATGAGGCTGCCCGCCCGGGGCCTGCCGTGCCTGTGCTGAGGCTTTGGCGACGGCATCTGCCGGTTGCGCTTCGCCGCGATGCGTGGCAGCCCAGTTCCAGGAAACCCCGTCGATGCCCGGGGCTTCTGCGGTGTCGCCGTTCGCCGTGACACCGGTATTCGTCGTCTTGCCGTTGGACGGTTTGCCTGCGGGCGCATTCACGACGGATGCCTTGCCGCCGTTGGTTTTCCCGCCCGTTACAGATGCCTTCGCGTCGGTGATCGGCTGTGTCTGCTGCACGTCCTGAATCTGCTGGGTTTCCTGTGCGTCTTGGTTCTGCCGGTCTTGCGGATTCTGCTGATCTGCACTCATGCTATGTTCCCTTCAATGTCGGTTCGCTGTCCTCGCCGTGCCGCGGTAGTCGCGACTTGTCGCGGACCGCCGAGCCATGTTACCCGGCTTCCATATTGATTTCAGCTAACCTCATCAACCCTTGGATGCACTGCCAATCGGCGTATGAGCATCCCAAAAGTCGCACACGGCGGTCTGCCAAAATCATGGAGGAAACCTGAAAGCGCGGGATTGCCAGTGCTGGCGGCTCACTGGGCGAAACCGGTTGTCGCGCCGACGCAAACTGTCTACTCTGGGGGCATTGTCAGCGAAACCGGTTTGTGGGGTGATGCAATATTTCGCGCAATGTTGAGAACTAAGTCTGAAAATCTCTGTTCGCCGGCCGATTTTGCAAGATATTGAGAATTTCGCGTCTGTCTGGCTGGTCGCGCATGCGTCGCACAGTAAGGGCCGGGATGATGTTACGTTAGAAACAGTTACAACAACTAGGTACGCTGGCAACAGATGCATCGTGGCGACGCAGGCCCTTGCGGATTTCGGTTGGACGATTGGCTGGATAGGAGCAGCATATGGCAGGAACTGACAACGCCGGTCTTCAAATGGCGGGTGCGGATGGGGCGTTGTTGGTGAGCGGCTCCGACAACACTGCAAACGTATGTGATACCGCCGGCAAGGGCGATGATGGGGCAGTTGCTGGCAACGCCCCCAGCTCGACTGGCACTTCTGCAACCGCCGCCCCTGCAACCCTGTCCGCGGTATCTGGCGCCATCGCCGCGCTCACGATCTCCGACGCGACCCGCGAGGCGACAGCCAACCAATTGAGCGCCGACGAGGAATCATCCTCCCTGCTTGACGATGGCAAACACACGCTCCCGTTCATCACCCGTCTCTACGGCGGCTTGGTCATGCTGCTCGGCGTGTGCGCCATCCCGCTGATCATCTACGAACTCACCTACAGCATCCGCCAGATTCTTGACGGCAAGGTCACCATCGATGCGCTTGCGCTGCCGTTCATCCTCTCCTGTGTCGAAGTGGTGGTGCTGATCGCCGACGCCGCATGCATGGCGGTGTTCGGCATCCAATTGCTGCGCAGCCGCCGGCGTCATGCCGCCCGCTGGGCTTATGCGCTGATGCCGCTCACCCTGGCGCATGGCATGTTGTCGCTTGCATTGGAAGGTTTCGGCACAAACCTGCTCGGTCCGTTCATCCAGATGACTATCTTGGTCGCCCTGTCGGTGACGCTTGACCCGGCGCTGTTGCAGGAACGCCAGCTGCAATGGCATCTCAAACGTATGGACGACCATGAGGCGTATGACAAGGCCGTCCAAGAGAATATGCTCGGCCGCGACCAGAGTGGCAAAGGCTATATTTCCCTTGACTATTTCAATATTTTCTGGCTGTTTGTCGTCGGTTGCGTGGTGGGGCTGATTATCGAGACCATCTACCATTTTGCGCTTGTCCACGAATATCAAGATCGCGCGGGTCTGCTTTGGGGGCCGTTCTCTCCGATTTATGGTTGCGGTGCGGTGATTTTGACGGTGTGCCTGAACCGGTTGTGGCGTAAGAATCCGGTGCTGATCTTCTTCGCGAGCGCGGTGATCGGCGGCGCGTTTGAATTCTTCGTCAGCTGGTTCATGGAGGCGGCGTTCGGTATCACCGCATGGGATTACACCGGTCAATGGCTGTCGATTGGCGGGCGCACATCGGGTAAGTACATGGTGTTCTGGGGTTTGCTCGGGCTCGCGTGGATCAAGTTCGTGCTGCCGTACCTGTTGCGTCTGATCAACAGGATTCCGTGGAAGATCAGGTATTCATTGACCGCGGTGTGCACGGTGCTGATGCTGGTTGACATCGTGATGACGCTGATGGCGCTGGACTGCTGGTACAGCCGTGTTTCTGGCGTGCCGCAGAACGCTCCGGTCACGCAGTTCTTCGCCCAGCATTTCGATGATGCGTATATGCAGCATCGGTTCCAGACGATGACGATTGATCCGTCGAAGTCCGGGCGTATTGCCTGACTTCGACGGATCTGCGGCTGCGGGTTCTGACGTTCGGATTCCGACCTAGAAATCCCAATCGTCGTCGTCGGTTTCCTCGGCCTTGCCCATCACGTAGGACGAGCCCGAACCGGAGAAGAAATCGTGGTTTTCGTTCGCCGAAGGTGACAGCGCGGCCAGGATTTCCGGGCTCACCTGGGTTTCCTCGGCGGTGAAGCGTGTGGGATAGCCGAGGTTCATGAGTGCCTTGTTCGCGTTATATCGCACGAACGCAAGCACATCGGGCAGGAAGTCGAAGCCCGCGTACACGTCCTTGGAATACTCGATTTCCAGATCGTAGAGGCGGTCGAGCAGGTCCATCGTGAAGTCGTGCAGCATCTGCTGGTCTTCGGCGCTGCGGGTCTCAAGTCCGCGCTGGAACTTGTAGCCTGAATAATACCCGTGGATCGCCTTGTCTCGAAGAATGAGACGAATCATATCAGCGGTGTTCATCATGGTGCCGCGGGCTGCGAAATACAGCGGCAGGTAGAAGCCCGCGTACAGCAACAGCGACGAGAGCAGTGTGGCGGCGACCTTGCGTTTGAGCGGGTCGTCGCTCTCATACTGTTCGAGCACCGTATCGACGCGCTCCTGCAGGATGTCGTTGCCCACGGCCCAACGGTACGCCTCATCAATCTGCTCGCTGGAGCACAGCGTGGAGAAGATTGACGAATACGAACGCGCGTGAATGGACTGCATGAACGCGATATTCGTGTACACCGCCTGCTCGTGCTCGGTGCGCGCATGTTCGATCTGGCAGATTTCGCCGATGGTCGCCTGCGTGGTATCAAGCAGCGTGAGACCGGTGAACACGCGCACGGTAGTGGTGCGCTCGCGCTCGCTGAGCGCTCGCCAGTCGGGCACGTCGTTCGATAGCGGTACTTTCTCGGGCAGCCAGAAGTTGGCGACGAGGCGGTTCCACACTTCGAGATCCTTGTCGTCGATGATGCGGTTCCAGTTGATGGGGCGCACGCGCGAACCGTGATGGTATCGGTATTGCGCCGGGGTGATGGACGCGTCCATCATCGCGTCATCGGCGATGCGGACAGTGCGGGGTGCGGCGGGGGTGGTGGTCATGATGTTCCTTCGGTCGGTTCAATGGTTCATTGGTTCATGGGACAAGGATTGGCGGAATGACGCCGCTCACAGCATGCAGCTGACGCAGCCTTCGACGTCGGTGCCTTCGAGCGCCTGCTGGCGGATGCGGATGTAATACAGCGTCTTGATGCCCTTGCGCCACGCGTAAATCTGCGCCTTGTTGAGATCACGCGTCGTGGCGGTGTCGGGGAAGAACAACGTGAGCGACAGCCCCTGGTCCACGTGCTTCGTGGCTTCGGCGTAGGTGTCAATAATCGCCTTCCAGCCGATTGTGTACGCGTCCTCGAACATGCCGAGATTCTCGTTGGTCATGTATGGCGCCGGGTAATATACGCGGCCGGTCTTGCCTTCCTTGCGGATTTCGATGCGCGCGGCGATCGGGTGGATTGAGCTCGTGGAATGGTTAATGTACGAAATCGACCCGGTCGGCGGCACGGCCTGCAAGTAGGCGTTGTAGATGCCGTCGCGTAGCACTTGGGCTTGCAGCTCGCGCCAATCGTCGGCTGAAGGGATGGTCACGCCGAAACGATTGAACAGGTCGCGCACGGTGTCGGTCTGCGGTTCGGTGTGGTATGTGCCGTCGACATACTTGTCGAAATAGTTGCCTTCGCCGGCCGGTTTGGCATACGCGCTGTCGTCGAACCCAGCGAAACGGGTACCGCGTTCGGCGGCGATCGCATGCGAGGTGCGGTATGCGTGGTAGGCGACCGTCATGAAATACATATCCGTGAAATCAAGCGCTTCATCACTGCCGTACCGCAGGCCTTCGCGGCCGAGGAACCCGTGTAGGTTCATCTGCCCCAGGCCGATCGCGTGGCTTTCCTCGTTGCCGCGCCGGATGGACGGCACACAGTCCAGTCGCGTGTGGTCGCTGACTGAGGTGAGCGCGCGGACGGCGGTTTCGACACTCGCGACAAGGCCCCCGTCCATCGCCTTCGCGATATTGAGTGACCCCAGATTGCAGGAGATATCACGGCCCACATGCTCGTAGCCAAGGTCCTCGCGGTAGGTGCTCGGCTCCTGCACCTGCAGGATCTCGGAGCACAGGTTGCTCATGGTCACGCGGCCTTTGAGCGGGTTCGCGCGGTTCACGGTGTCCTCGAACAGCATGTACGGGTAGCCGGATTCGAATTGCAATTCGGCGAGCGTCATGAAGAATTCGCGCGCATCGATATACGTCTTGCGGATGCGGTCATCGGCCAGCATCTCGTCATAGTGTTCCGTGACCGAAATATCGGCGAATGGTACACCATAGACACGCTCTACATCGTACGGACTGAACAGGGCCATGCGTTCGCGGCGTTTGGCCAGCTCGAAGGTGATGTCCGGAATCACCACGCCGAGGGCCAGCGATTTGATGCGGATCTTCTCATCTGCGTTCTCGCGCTTGGTGTCGAGGAAGCGCATGATATCAGGGTGATGCGCGTTGAGATACACCGCGCCGGCCCCCTGGCGCGCCCCCAGCTGGTTCGCGTAGCTGAACGAGTCCTCGAGCAGTTTCATGACCGGGACCACGCCGCTTGACTGGTGTTCGATGCGCTTGATCGGGGCGCCCGCCTCGCGCAGATTCGTCAGCAGGAGTGCTACGCCGCCGCCGCGCTTGGACAGTTGCAACGCCGCGTTGATACCGCGCGAAATCGACTCCATATTGTCTTCGATACGCAGCAGGAAGCAGCTCACCGCCTCGCCGCGCTGCGCTTTGCCAAGATTCAGGAAGGTCGGCGTGGCGGGCTGGTAGCGGCCGGAAATGATGGCGTCCGCGTACTCGATCGCACGCTGCTCGTCACCGTCCGCAAGCTCCAGAGCGACGGCGGCACAACGCTGTGGGAAATCCTCCAGATACTGCGAGCCGTCAAACGTCTTGAGCGCGTAAGATGCGTAGAACTTGAACGCGCCGAGGAAGGTCTCGAACGTGAATCCCTGATGTTCTACATGGTCGTAGAAGTTGTCCAGAAAATCGTCCGAATACTGGTCAAAGACGCGACGGTCGTAATATCCCTGATCCAGCAGGTAGGCGAGGCGCTCGCGGGTGGAGACGAACCGCATGGTGCGCGGCTCGACCTGGTCTTGCATATACGCGTCGACAGCCTGATGGTCAGCATCGAAGCGAATGCGGCCGTTGTCATCGTATAGGTTGAGCATCGCGTTGAGGGCGTGATAGTCGGGAGCCGCCTGCGGAATGGTGAATTGGGGCGATGTGGCGGTTGCGGTCATGGTTGGCCTTTCTGGTTGGTGCGGTGATTGTGGATGAGGTGGGGGAGATGAGTGATGGTGGGGATGGTTGATTGGTTGCGGAGCTTTCAAGGGTTTCAGTCGGACCGGTCGGTTTCGGCCGCCGCGAGCCGCAGAAAGAAGCCGCGCAGCCCCTCACGGACCTTGCGCATGTCCTCGGGTGTGCCGGTCAGTTCGAAGGAATACAGGAACGGCACGTGGCATTTCGCGGCGATCACGTCACCCGCCGCGCAGAACGCATCGCCGAAATTCGTGTTGCCGGACGCGATGACCCCGCGCAGCAGTCGGCGGTTGCCGCGGTCATTGAGAAAACGGCGAACCTGCGGCGGCAGGGCTTTCGAAGTGTCGCCACCGCCGTACGTCGGCACGACGATCACGAACGGTTCGTTGACAACCAGCGGGGCGCTCTTCGGGCGCAGCGGGATGCGATACACGTTGAGTCCGGCCTCGGGTAGGTGGCAATTCGCGATGAATCTCGCGGTGTTTTCCGACGCGGAGGAGAAGTACACGACCGCGCCGATGTGGGTAGCGGTTGCGCTTGATTCCGGGGCACTCGGGCTTGGTGCGCCGGGTGTCGCGATACTGGAACCCAAGTCGTCCGTCATGCATGCGGATGTGTCGGTCATGCCCGGTTCCCGTCGATCGCTAGGGCGGATTGCGTGTCTGCGTTTGCGTTTGCATTCGTGTCTGTTGCCGTGTCTGCGGTCGCGAGCGCTCCGGCGAGCTGGTCGATGAGGTCCGGCCGGTATCCCGACCACGCGGCATCCGGCGTAATCACGACGGGCGCTTGGCGGTATCCGGCCTGGACCAGCTGCTTCAGCGTCGCGGGGTTCTCGCTCAAATCGACGGTTTCGAAGGTGATCTCGCGGTCGCGCAGGCGGCGTTTGGTCGCTTCGCACTGCTGGCATTGCGGTTTGGTGAACACGGTGATGGTCAACTGTCCTCCTTGGTCGAAAGCGTCATGACGGAAGCCGTCGTGGCGGTGTCGGAACTGTTACGCTACACGACTGGGTAGGAACAAAAAACCACCATCGCTAGTGGCGTGTCGAGCGTGTCGCTACTATATCTAGTGATTTCCGGAAGCCGTCCATCATAGTCGGGAGAACGATTCCGGGGTGTGCGCGTTCTGGGCGGCGACGATGCCGACCGGCAATCGAAATGTGAGGTATCCGACAAATCCGTGGTTCGGACTTGACATGTCCGTGTGCACGAGTGCGGGTATCGCGGACGCATCTCGTGTTTGCTGCCGTCAGGGCAATCCGCGGTACTGCTCAGGGCGTATTCGTGGAACGCAGTGGGCACTCCGCCCAAGGCTCGCGATAGACTGACAGCTGATGTACGCGGCGAACAGCCGCGCCTGCGAATGAACGCGTATGAACGTGTCATCGAACCTGTCATCGGACTTGGGAAAGGTAACGTAATGGCCGTAGAAGCTACTGCAAATATCGGCGTCGTCGGACTGGCGGCAATGGGCTCCAACCTCGCCCGCAACCTGGCGCATCACGGGAACACCGTAGCCGTGTATAACCGGCATTACGAGCGTACGGAAAAGCTCATCAACGAGCATGGCAACGAAGGCAAGTTCGTGCCGTCGAAGACCATCGAAGAATTCGTCGCCTCGCTCAAGCGTCCGCGCACCGCGATCATCATGGTCAAAGCGGGCGGCCCGACCGACGCGGTGATCAACGAACTCGCCGACGCCATGGAACCGGGCGACATCATCGTCGACGGCGGTAACTCCTACTTCGAGGACACCATCCGCCGAGAGAAGGAGATTCGCGCTCGCGGTCTTCACTTCGTCGGCTGCGGCGTGTCCGGCGGCGAGGAAGGCGCGCTCAACGGCCCGTCCCTCATGCCCGGCGGCACCGAGGAATCCTGGAAGACTCTCGGCCCGATCCTCAAGTCCATCGCGGCTGTCGCCGAAGGCGAACCGTGCGTTACGCATATCGGCGAGAACGGTGCCGGCCACTTCGTCAAGATGGTCCACAACGGCATCGAATACGCGGACATGCAGCTCATTGCGGAAAGCTACGATCTCATGCACCGCGGGCTCGGCATGGATGCCGCCGAGATCGGTGACGTGTTTGAAGAGTGGAACAAGACCGAGCTGAATTCGTATCTGATTGAAATCACCGCCGAGGTGCTGCATCAGGTTGACGCGAAGACCGGCAAGGCGCTGGTGGATGTGATTGTTGACCGCGCAGGCATGAAGGGCACTGGCACGTGGACTGTGCAGACCGCGCTGTCGCTTGCGATTCCGGTGACGGGCATCGCCGAAGCGGTGTTCGCGCGTGGCTTGTCCGGCATGACCGAACAGCGCGCCGAAGCGCAGAAGCAGCATCTCGCCGGCCCTGAGCAGAAGCTTGATGTCGCGCCGGCCGAACGTGCCGCGTTCATCGAGGATATCCGCCACGCGCTGTACGCCTCGAAGATCGTCGCCTACGCGCAGGGCTTCGATGAGATTCAGGCCGGTGCCAAGGAGTACGGCTGGAATATTGATTTGGCTGCGGTGGCTCGGATTTGGCGTGGCGGCTGCATTATTCGCGCGCAGTTCCTCAACCGTGTGGCTGAGGCGTTCGAATCTGGCGAGGCTGATATTTCGCTGCTGTTCGCCCCGTACTTCAAGGATGCGATTGCCAAGGCGCAGGATTCATGGCGTCGCGTGGTCGCTAAGGCTGCACTCAACGGCATGCCGACCCCGGCGTTCGCCAGCTCGCTGTCCTACTACGACGGCCTGCGTTCCGACCGTCTGCCCGCCGCCCTGATTCAAGGCCAGCGTGACTACTTCGGCGCGCACACCTACGGCCGTATCGACCAGCCCGGCGCCTTCCACACGTTGTGGGCCGAACCCGGCCGTCCCGAAATCACTGCGTGATTTCAGGACGGTAGGCACGGCCCGGTGGGCCGTGCCTAGGGTTCGGCTGCGGCGCGCGATAGTGCGCGCCGCAGTAAATATTGAGCCCGGCCGTAGGCCGGTCAGTAATTGCAGGGCCGGAGGCGAGCCGCATCGGCCCTTGCAAATCAATGCCTCCAAACTGGTTACGCTGACGACTCTCTCAGCGTAACCAGTTTGTGTAATTGGGGGCTCGTGCATATCGGCGGCTGTGTTGTCTTGATGTCGTTTTGCCTGCTGAACGTTGGCTGGCCCGGGAGTTTATGCTGATAGTCCTTGTCGTGCCCTAATCTCCCAGATTCTGCGGGAGTTTATGCTGATTTAGGCAATTCGCCGCTAAACTCCCGTGCCGGACGCGGGAGTTTACGAGAATCCGGCATTCTCATGCATGATTTCCCAACAAGAACGTTGGAATTCCGCGATTCATAAAAATCGGCTCCGAAGCCGTTTTTGGGAGAACTCCGCCAGATTCATGCTTTCGCGCTAAACTCCCGTGCGCATCCGGGAGTTTGCTGCCCTCGAGACGATTCATAACAGAACTCCCGCATCGGTCTTGGCAATTTGTCCAGCCGCATCCCGTTCCAGTACAGGGCGCTCGATGTCCAGCAGCCAATCTCAATAATCCCAATATTTTTCGGTTCCGCCCTCTCGCAGCGAGATGTTTAGAGAAAAGTCTAAACATCTCGCGTCTGAACGCCATCCGACGGACTATTGCAGATTCCGTGCCCATGCCGTCTCAAGCGCCTGTCTCGAAATCGTTGGAATTCCGCGGTTTTTATAGAATCGGTCGCGCAGGCGGCCATCCCGATTCCTCAATTTCTTCAGGAATCTGTCTTTTCCGCCGAGTTTTCCAGACTGAAATCTGAAAAACTCGTGATTTGCGCCTTCTGAACCGAGATGTTGAGATTTTCCCAAACTGGCTGCCGCAAACTGACAGCGCTCATTGTCCTGTCGGTGCAGCCAGTTTGCGGAATGGAAGACGTGTGCGGAGAGCAGCGCGCAGCGGTGCATAGTCCCCATGGTTTGTGGCCGTCCGCGGCTACTCCAGCGGTGTGCGATCCCACTGGTCGGCGCGTGGAATGGTGCGCAGGCTGCGCGAACTGACGATTAGCAGCATACTGACGAGCATCACCGCCCAGAACACCAGCATCGTCCCGCTGAATCCGAGAGCGGGCAGCAGACTTCCGGCCGTCGCTGAGCAGAACGCGGACAGTGCTTGAGCTGGCACGGTGAGCGTCACGGTGATACGCCCCTGCATCGTGTCGGGCGTCTTACCGAAAATGAACCCGAGTTGCAGCGCGTTGATGATCGGGAACGGCAGGCACATCACGGCGTTGGCGATAAGCAGCACCCAGTAGTTGTCGGTCAGCAGCATTGGCAGCGAAGCGATGCAGATGAACACGAATCCGCAGCATGTTACCGGCCCGACCGGTGCGGTATCACTGATCCGTCCGGCGATGAACGCTCCAGCCAACATCGCGAGGAATACGCCCGTATTCACGAATCCGATGAGCGTCGCGTTCATATCGGTGCGCATCAGATGCAGCTGAATCGCATACTGGAAGCCATTGACCCCGAAATTCGCCAGCGCGGACGACACCATCGTCAACACCAGCATCCTGCGGTGCAGCGACCACGACCATCCTTCGGCGAAATCACGGAAAAATGACGCGCCGCCCGCTTTCCCACCGTCATCGTCGCTATCGCCGTTGCCGCTATCGCTGCCGTTCCGTGGATTTCCGCCGACTCGGATACGTGTCGCAGCCACGCCTGCCAGCAGGTACATGACCGCAGCCGACAGGAACGGCAACCACGGGGCGATGCCGTACAGCAGGCCGCCGACTGGGCTGCCGGCCATGTTGATGGTCGCGTCGCGACCTTCGTTGAGACTGCGCGCTTTCGGATATGAGCGAATATCGACGATGGATTTGAGCATCGCATCCGAGGCGGGGCCAAGGAACCCGTTGACCGCGGACTCGAACACCGCGATAGCGAGCAACACGGGGAAGACCAGCTTGCCGGCCATGAGCAGCACGGCGACTGACCCCCAGCAGATGACACCCATAGTTGCGTTCACGATAATGAGCGTTTTGCGGTCGTGGCGGTCGGCGAATGTCCCGCCGAACACGGCGGTCACCTGCTGTGCGATCGCGGCCAGCGAGCCCAACCAACCCGCTGCTGTGGTCGATCCGGTGAGCTTGTATCCGATCAGAGAGACCGCCAGATACCGCAGGGCCACGCCGATGGCCGTCGCGCTGTCTGCGGTGAACCATGGCAGATAGCCTGGAATATTCCACAACCTGTTCTCGTGCTCGGGGGCAGCCTGGCTGCAGGCCTGTTGAGTCCGCATCTAGAGCCTTACAGTTGCGCAGCCGCGTCGGGCGTGGTGAACCAGACGAGTTCGTCGGTGGCGTCTGCGAAGGATGACGGCCAGGCGGGATCATTGCGCGTGGCGAATACGTGGGCCAGCGCGTCGGCTTTTCCGGCGCCGGCGGTCAGGAACCACATGCGTCGTGTTTGCGCGAGCAGCGGTGCGGTCATGCTCAGACGCAGCGGCGGCATCTTGGGGGAGTGATTCACGCCGACGACCAGTCGATCGGTGACGGACACCTCGGCATGCCCCGGGAACAGCGATGCGTAATGGCCATCCGGACCCATACCCATCACGGCGATATCCATCACCGGCACGACACCCAGCTTGCGGACCAGTTCGCGCTCGTACGCGCGCGCCGCCTCATCGAGCAGCGCATCGGTCGTCGTGTCGTCTGCCGCCGCGATATCCGCAGCATTCCGGGTATCCGCAGCCATCTCGTGGATATTGGACTCGGGGAGCCGCCCTTCGGCGACCAGCCGGTCGAGCAGCATGCGGCGGGCCTGCAACGCGTTGCGGTCGTCATCATCGGCGGCGATGAATC
The DNA here is from genome assembly GCF_002846655.1 of Bifidobacterium thermophilum. Taxonomy (NCBI): domain Bacteria; kingdom Bacillati; phylum Actinomycetota; class Actinomycetes; order Bifidobacteriales; family Bifidobacteriaceae; genus Bifidobacterium; species Bifidobacterium thermophilum. Next base: position 23,989 of record NZ_PCGX01000002.1, read on the forward strand.
GTTCGTCCGCCCACCACAGGTGCACGCGCGCCCAGTCGATGGTGTCGGTCAACGGGTTGGATGCCATGTATTCCAACGCTTTGATGGTGTCCGAACCGCCGGTGAGCGCTACATCCACGCGGGTGCGGGTCTTACTGCCGGCGAGTCGTTCGCCGAGCAGGTCGGCGATGGCGAGCAGCAGCCGTTGCGCACCGGCTTGGGCGACCGCGTCTTTGGTCGGATATACCACGAGTGTGCGTTGAGCCATAATTCCTCCTGATTCCGCGTGCCTCAAACCAACGGTTGCGTTCGGCGGGCATGTTTTTCGATCTTCTTGCCAGCATAGTCGCAGCGCGGTAACCGGGCGGGTGACTGTCTGCGTGACTGTCTTCGTGGGACCGCCGGATCGCAGCATCCCCAACAGCTGGACGCTCGAAGGACCGGTCGATCTGCAAGCGCAGGCAGACTGGTATCGCAGCCTGTTCGACGCGATGGCCTCGCGTGACTGGGTCCGCGGCTGCGTGCTGTGGAGCTGGCCGCCGGTCCTGTACAGCGCCGACGCTGCAGCCTCCGACCGCTACTACGAGTTCTACAACAAACCCGCCGAATCCGTAATCCGCGAGGCCTTCGCCCGCTGATTGGCGATGGGAGAGCGGATTGATTATGCCGCTACATACCAAGAACGCCCGGTCATACAACACTTGCTCATCAGTGCTATACGACCGGGCGTTCCTGAGCCAGCATGCCTTACGCGGCAGAAATCTGCCTGGCTCAGTGCCAGATCAAATCCCAGCCCTTGTTGATGACGTCCGCGTAAACCTCATCGGGGTCCATTCGGCGCAGCTCCTCGGTCAGGCAGTCTTCGAGCGTACGCACCGGCACGCTGATCGGCTGCGGGGTCTGCCCGGGAACGCTGATAATCGACTGGTCCTCGTGCGGGCGTTCCAGCGACAGCACGCCGCCGTCCTCGCGGGTCAGATACACACCCGTGACTGCCTCCGCGTTCTCGTCGGCATCGAAATCAACCGGCACGTTGAGCTTGAGCCGCAGCCAAGCGCGCAGCAGATCCGCTGGCAGGAAATCGCTCGGCGCGGTGACGCGGGCGTGCACAATCGGGATGTGCGGCGGCTGGTCGACCATGGAGGCGAGCATGGCGCGCCACACGGTCAGGCGTGTCCACGACAGGTCCACATCCTGGGCGGACCAGTTGCGGCGGAGCCGTTCGATGGTGGCTTCCGGATTGCTGGAACGCATCGCGTCGGTGATGCGGCTGGACGCCATGGCGCCAAGCAGATCCTTTGACGGGTTGGACGGCGGGTTTGTCGGCCACCAGGCCACAACCGGCGCGTCCGGCACGAGCAGCGGGATGACGAGCGTGTCGAGGTGATTGACCAAGCCGTTGCGCGGGCGAAGCACGATGACTTCGCCGGCGCCGGCGTCCGCGCCGAATCGTACTTGCGCGTCGAGATTGGATTCGTCGGCCGCGTTTTCGCTCTCGGAGGTCGCTTCGCCCTCTCCGGAAACGATGGAGGCATGCGTGTTCGGCACAATCGCGATCACACGGCAGGGATGCTCACGGCTCGCCGCATTCGCGACTTCCAGCGAGTTCTCAAGCTCGGCGTCGTCGGTACGAATCAGCAGCGTGAGTACGCGCCCGGTCGCCGATTCGCCGCGCTCCTCATGCAGTTCGTCGATTTTCGCGGAGATTTCGCGGGTTCGAGTATTAGGCAGGTCGATAATCATGGCATCCTCCAATGGCGGCCGTCACGGGCCAGCATCTCATCGGCTTCCGTCGGGCCCCACGTGCCGGCACGATACGGCTGCGGCTGGCCGAGCGTCGACCAGAACTGTTCAATCGGGTCAAGGATCTTCCAGCTCAAATCCACTTCCTCGGTGGTCGGGAACAGCGGCGGATCGCCGAGCAGCACGTCAAGAATCAGGCGCTCGTAGGCTTCCGGGGAGCTTTCAGTGAAGGAACGGCCATAGCTGAAGTCCATGGACACGTCACGCACTTCCATCGCGGAGCCGCCGGGGACTTTCGCGCCGAACCGCATGGTCACGCCCTCATCCGGCTGCACGCGGATCACGACCGCATTGCTGCCCAGCTCGCGGACCGCGGTCTGCTCGAACGGCAGGTGCGGGGCGCGCTTGAACACGACGGCGATTTCGGTGACGCGCTTGCCCAGACGCTTGCCGGTGCGCAGGTAGAACGGGACGCCGGCCCAGCGGCGGGTGTCCACGTCGAGGCGAATCGCAGCATACGTTTCGGTGGTGCTTGACTTGTCGATGCCTTTCTCGTCCAGATAGCCGACCACCTCGTGCGAACCCTGCCAGCCGCGGGCGTACTGGCCGCGAGCCGTATTGGCACGCAGATCCTTGGGCAGGCGGACGGCGGAGAGCACCTTGGTCTTCTCGGCTGTCAGATCCTGCGCGGAGAAGCTGACCGGCTCCTCCATCGCGGTGAGCGCCATAAGCTGCAGCAGATGGTTCTGGATGATGTCGCGTGCGGCGCCGATGCCGTCATAGTAGCCGGCGCGGCCGCCGATGCCGATATCCTCGGCCATCGTGATCTGCACGTGATCCACGTAATTGGAGTTCCAGATCGGCTCGTACATTTCATTCGCGAAGCGCAGCGCGAGAATGTTCTGTACGGTTTCCTTGCCGAGATAATGGTCGATGCGGAACACCGAGCTCGGGTCGAAGACTTCGGAAACCACGCGGTCCAGTTCCTTGGCGCTCTGCAGATCGTGGCCGAACGGCTTCTCGATGATGACGCGCCGCCATGCGCCTTCGCTGGAGCGCGACAGGCCGGATGCGGCGAGTTGCTTGGATACGAGCGGGAATGCGCGCGGCGGTACCGACATGTAGAAGGCGTGGTTGCCTTGCGTGCCGCGGTCGCGGTCAAGCTCCTGCACGGTGTTGCTCAGCCGTTCGAATGCGGCGGGATCGTCGAAAGTGCCTTGTACGAAGCGGATGCCCTTGGCGAGGTTCTCCCACGTGGATTCCTTGAACGGGGTGCGGCAACGGGCTTTGACTGCTGTTTTGACGAATTCGATGAAATGCTCGTTGGTCCAGTCGCGTCGGGCGAAGCCGGTCAGTCCGAAGCTTGGCGGCAGCAGGCCGCGGTTTGCCAAGTCGTATACGGCTGGCAGGAGCTTCTTCTGAGCCAGATCACCGGTCACGCCGAAAATCACCAGGCTGCATGGGCCGGCGATGCGCGGAAGACGCAGGTCGCGCGGGTCGCGCAGCGGGTTGGTCCAGATTGGTGTGTTGCTCATGCCTCCATCGTACTTGCCGGGGGTCACGAGCCAAGTGATTGTCCGCGGTATGATGCGGGTTTCACGACTGGCGTATCGATTGCGGCGGGCTGGCGAGCGTGATGGTGAGGGCGTGATGTTCGATGAGATACCACCCTGTTATGCGACCGTTTGACCGCACAGCTGACGGATACCTGCGGATTCCAGTCGTGCCATAGGACAATCACTCCACTGTGTGACTGACGAGTCGCACAGCGTGGAGATATAGCAGGAATCCGGTTCTGTTTGGTGGCTAACTGTCAGCGGTGTGACTGCTGTGTCGCCCAGTGGCTGGATTCGGCGCGATCTCGTCGGACGCATCAACAACCCCGCCGAATGTCGCAACCGTGTCCGACGATCGAAGGTATGGAGACTCATCATCGCGTTGCGGTGCTGTGTGCGCTGCCGCTGGAAGCTGAACCCATTGTCGAGGCCTTGCAAGGCGCCGAACGGAGCCGGCGGTATGGCACGGATCTGGTCACCGGTCAACTCGGCGATGTGCCGGTCGTCGTATGCGTGGGCGGTATGGGGAAGGTCGCCGCTGGCGCCGCCGCCCAGATGCTCATCTGCGAATATCATCCGGAAACCTTGATATTCAGCGGTATTGCGGGCAGTCTCAATCCGCTGTTGGAGATCGGCGACATCGTAATCGGCCGTTCACTGGTGTATTTGGAAACCAACAACGACATCATCGCCGAATGCGACCCCTTCCTGCACACCTATGCGTCCGATGATCATCTTTCCGCGCTCGCCTGCCGGGTGCTGGACGAGCAGGGGTATCGTCGCGTGCCGTCATTGGCTGAAATGGACGGTACCGCCGCTGCTGTTGCCGCCACTGACAACGATCCCAACCGCCGGTACACGCTCGGCACAATCGCAACCAGCGACCAGTTCAACACCGATCCCGAGGTGCTTGATCACACCCGCCGCGTCTGGCATGGCGACTGCGAGGAGATGGAGGGCGCGGCGGTCGCTCACGTGTGCGCCAAAAATCGCGTCCCCTTCCTGGCCGTGCGCGCGATGAGCAACCGCTGCGGCGAGGCTTACGAAGACCTCAACCGTCACCAATCGGACATGACCCTCGCCACCCAAAACGCCGGGGCGGCGGTCCGGGCGGTCCTATCAGCGTTACATGTGGCACAAATCCACCACGCATAAGCCGAACTCTCGCGGAATTACCCGAAATTCACCGCACGCCACCACCCATACGGCCGGTCACCGAGGGAAGCGCAGAATCTGGTAGGCGAACACGCAAGCGGTACCGTAGGACGGGGTGATGGTGACGATGCGGGCGGTGTCATTGCCGTCCGAGCCGATGCTCAACGTGGTTCGCTGTACCTGCTTGTCGTCACACCGTATGGTGCCGCGTTTCGCGGTGCTACCGATTTCGTAATCAACCGTCAGATTTCCCGTGCCGATGCAGTACACCGTCAGCTGATACGTGCCCGCCTCAATCTGGAAGTTCTCCACGTTGTGCGCGACATTGGGCTGCCGCAATCCGTACGTTCCGGTGGAATAGCTGGGCGATGGGCCGAATTGCGTGACAAGCTCTGCGCCTGCGGACTCGCCGTCATCATTTTCGATTGCCAGCTTGCCGGCGTCGAGAGACTCCTCGATCTGTCGCGTATATGATGCCGGAAGCTCCGGGGCTGATGCGCGTTTGCCGCCGGCGCTGCCTTCGGACGCGCCACTCGCTGAGGCAGATGGGCTTGTCGAGACTGAGGATCTTGCCTCCGAGGAAATCTGCTCTTTCGCGACAAGTGCGCTCTGCCCGCCGCGCTCGCCATGTCCGCCGATGATACCCGTCAGCGCGACCGTCGCCGCGATAATCATTGCCGCGACGACTACCGCCGCCAAAGCCGTACGAATTGCTCTGTTGCGGTTGTTGCTGTGCTTGTCGTCCATCTTCGACCCCCACTCCGCGCTTCGGTTGTCGCAGCAATCCTCGGTGATTGCCGCTACGAACATACCGTGGTTGTCACAGTAGTCCCCCGCGGCCCACGTCGCAAGACTCGCCTCGCTTCTTGTCATGCTTATTTGTGTTGTGCAGATTCGCTGTCATCAGTCAGGAACCCGGCAAAATCGAAACAAATCGCCCAACAGCCATCAGGCGGAAGGGAAGGGGGAGTTCTCATCACTCTTGATACAGATATGCGGCCATCCTTGCCGCGTTTTGTATCATTTATTGTATCAACGCAGTTTGGGGAAGCAGTCCCATACGTGGCAGATTGGGGACAATCCTTGCGGGGGAATTTGCTGGATGTGCGGCGAATATACACCACATGCGAACTCAGAGAAAAGTGCCCCCCGTGGGACTCGAACCCACAACCCACGACTTAAAAGGACGCTGCTCTAACCAATTGAGCTAGAGGGGCAACACACGGTATTGTACACCATGCCGCGACCGCCACGCCGGTCATCGTCATGGAAGTGTGCAAGTGGCGGGGCTGTGGCAGGTCAACGCTTGTGACAAGCCGCTCTTCCCGCAGCTGCGTCATCACTGTGGAAAGAGCGGCTCGAGGCGAGCTTATGCTTCGACAGGCAGCGCACCCAGCTCCTGCAGCTTCGCCTTGATGTCGTTGGCCGACGGCTCCACCTGGAACGATCCGTCCGCATACTGGACGACCGGGATGTGCTTCTGTCCGCTGATTTCCACAGCCTTGTCGGCAGCGCCGTCCTCCTGCTCGATGTCGTGCCAGTCAAACGCCGCTCCGAAGCGGTTCAGTGCCTCTTTGGCCCGCTTGCAGTCGCCGCACCAGCTTGCGCCATACACGTTGATATCGCTCATACTTCCTTCTTTCGTTGCTATGATTGCCGAGGCTCCCGTCCGTTTGCCCCGCACATTGGTTGCCTATGCTATGGCATATCAGCGTCGGTTGCAGCTGTTTGATTCCAAGGTTCGCAGTCGGCGCAAAACGGACAGTTCCGCCGACTGTGCCAGTCCAACTGGCCTCGCCAGTCCCGCAGGCAAAAAGCCAGCCCGGCAAGCAAGGCCGTCCCGCCCAGCCGCATCAGCCCGGCCCGACCGCCTCACATTGTCCAGCGACCCCGCAATCAGCTGTGCGCCGCCAACCGCCGCTCGCACCAATGCTGCACCCAGGTGAGCACCGTGCAGAACAACAGATAGATCACCCCGACCTCAAGGTACAACGCGAGCGGCTCGTAATACACGGCGGTGATACGCTGCGCGGTCATGAACATCTCGACCACGGTGATATTCGCCGCAAGCGACGTGTCCTTAACCAGCGAAATAAACGTGTTGAACAGGGCGGGGAACGCCGACCGGAACGCTTGCGGCAACACAATGCGCCGCATGATGGTCACATACGACATATTCGTCGCATACCCGGCCTCGAACTGCCCGCGCGGCACCGCTTCAATCGCTCCACGCAGGGTTTCGGACGCGTACGCGCCCACATTGAGCGAGAACGCAATGATAGCGGAGGGAATCGCCGGGATGGTTACACCGATGGACGGCAAACCGAAGAAGATCACGAACAGTTGCACAAGCAGCGGCGTACCGCGGAACACCCACACGTAGAACTGCGCGATTTGCGTGAGCACAGGCGTGCGCGCCACGCGGGTGAGCGCCACGATAATCGCCAACGCGAGTCCGATGGCGAAGGAAACCAGGGTGAGTGGAATCGTCACCGTGATTCCCGGAATCAGTAGTTTGCCGAACGAATCGACGACAATCTGCCATACCCTGCCGTCCATTGCGGCTCCTTTCGTAATCTATGCCGGAATCCAGTCCTGCGCCGTCCGCGCTACGGTACGGCAATGCTACTTGCTGGAGATATCCTCACCGAAGTATTTCTTGGAGATCTTCTTGAGCGTCCCGTCTTTACGCAGCTTGGCGATGGACTTGTTGATCGCCTGGGTCAGGTCGTCGCTGCCTTTGCGCAGCGGGAAATGCGCGGCCGGGGTCTTCTCGCTCTTCACCGCGATTTTAATGTCGGCGTTCGGCTTCTGCTTGAGGTAGTCGAGCACAGCGAGCCCGTCGTTGACAATCACGTCGGCCCGCCCGGAGGTCAGGGTTTCCACGGCCTGCGAGAAATCGTTGACCTGGACGAGGGTCGCGCCTTTGTCCTGGGCGACTTTCGCCCAGTTGCTGCCGTTCTGCCCGGCGTCTTTCTTGCCTTTGATATCGTCGAAGGATTTGATGGAGTTGTCGTTCTTGCGGGTGACAACCACGCCGTAGGAGTAGGCGTATGGCTCAGTGAAATCGTATTTTGCTTTGCGCTCGGTGGTGACGGTGATTTCGTTGGCCACGCTGTCGGTTTTCTTGGAATCCACGCTGGCGAGCAGCGAGTCGAAGTTCGCTTCGGAGAATTCGGCTTTCACGCCGAGGTCTTTGGCGACGGCCGTGGCGACCTCCACGTCGTAGCCGGTGAGCTTGTTGGTTTTCGAATCATGGTAGCTGTAGGGCGCGTACGTGCCTTCGGTGCCGAAGACCAACGTGCCTTTGTTCTTGACTTCCTGCAGCGCGCTCGTGGACGAGCTGGAGGAGCCGCAAGCGCCCAGCGGCGCGATGGTGACGATTGCTGCGAGCGCTGCCGCGGCGAGCCGCAAGGCGTGGCGTGTATGTGTAGTGTGTGCGGTCATGGTTTCTCTCCTTATGTGTTTTATATGTTGATGTGTGGTTGATGTCGGGTGATGGCCTATGTGATGTCATGCCGGTCCGGGTGCATCTCCGGTATGGGTGCCGGCGCGGTGACCGGGTAGCGGACGGTGCGGTGCGTGTTGCGCGAGCCCGGCGGGTCAGTGGCCGGCTGGACGGACTGCGAGGGGCGTCAGTGTGTCAGGATGCGAAGGATTGCAGGAATTCCGCGGTTCTCGGCTGTGACGGATGATCGAAGATATCGCTTGCCGAGCCCTGTTCCACAATAGTGCCGTGCTCAAAGAACACGACGTGGTCGGAAGCCTCCCGGGCGAACCGCATCTCGTGGGTGACCATCAGCATGGTCATGCCGTCCGAGGCGAGTTGCCGAATGACTTCAAGCACGCCCCCGACCATCTCCGGGTCAAGCGCGGAAGTCGGCTCGTCAAGGAGTAAGAGCTCCGGTTTCGCGGCAATGGCACGGGCGATGCCCACGCGCTGCTGCTGGCCTCCGGACAGGGTGCTGGGGTAGCGGTCGGCGAAATCGGTGAGCCCGACCCGGTCGAGCTGTTCGCGCCCGATGGTTTCGGCTTCCTTGCGTGATTTGCCTTGCGCGTAGATCAACGGTTCGGTCACGTTTTGCAGCGCGGTCTTATTGGCGAAGAGATTGTAATTCTGGAAGACGAAACCGATTCGTGAACGGATGTCGCGAATCGTCGTCTTGTCGCGGGTCGCCAAATCAACAGGACCGTCGCCGAAATCGATGGTCCCCTTATCGGCATGTTCGAGCACGTCAATCACGCGAAGCAGCGTGGATTTGCCGGATCCGGACGGGCCGATGACGGTGACCGTCGCCGCGTGCGGAATATCAAGATCGATGCCGTTGAGCACGTCATGTTCGCTGTAGCGTTTGTGCACGTCACGGATAGTGATCATCGATGCTCCTTTCACGAGGATCCTCACGGCGGATTGCCTCATCCCACCTTAGAGGGTACGCGGGATGTGGGTAGCGGTGCGGCTATATCAATCCCCTATCGCCCGCTATCAACGCGAACGGCGTTCCCGCCCCCGTCCCCGCGCGGGTGTTGATTCTTTCGCGGACGGCGTTTTTTCTCATCCTGTCCCTGTCCCTGTCCCTGCGACGCCGATCCAGCCCATCCCGATGCCGTTCTACAGTGGAATCATGTCTTGTACTACGCTTCTTGTCGGAAAATCCGCGACTATCGACGGCTCCACCATGATCGCCCGCAACGACGATTCCGGTTCCGGCCGTTACGATCCGAAACGCTTCATCGCCGTGAACCCGGCCGACCAGCCGCGGCACTACCGCAGCGAGCTGAGCCACGTGAGCATCGAGCTGCCAGACGATCCGTGCCGCTACAGCATCGTCCCCAACGCGCTGCCCGGCCGTGGCATCCTCGCGGAATGTGGCATCAGCGAGCGCAATATCGCGATGAGTGCGACTGAGACGATTGCGGTGAACGAGCGGGTGCTCGGCGCTGATCCGATGGTCGAATTGCAGGCGGCGCAAGGCGAGCCAGGCGATGACGATTATCGGCCGGAAGTCCCTGGTGGTATCGGCGAGGAGGATTTCATTACGCTCGTGCTGCCGTATGTGCGTTCCGCGCGCGAGGGCGTCCGCCGGCTGGGGGAGCTGCTGGAACGGTTCGGCACGTATGAGGCGAACGGCATCGCCATTTCGGATGTGGACGACGTGTGGTATGTGGAGACTATCGGCGGACACCATTGGATTGCCAAGCGTGTGCCGGATGATTGCTATGCCGCGATTCCCAACCAGTTGGGGCTTGACGATTTCGATATAGAGGATGCGTTCGGCGATGCCCGTAATCATATGTGCAGCGCCGATTTGGTGGAGTTCATCCGTGATAATCATCTTGACCGTGGAATGGGCAGTGGCGGCAGTGGCGTTTGGCGTGCCGGTACGTTCAATCCGCGCACGCTATTCGGCACGCGTACGACGAAGGATCATATTTATAACACGCCTCGTGCTTGGTATATGGAACGCTACTTGAACCCGAGTGAGGATTGGGATTCGCCAGCCGCCCGCTATACGCCGATATCCGATGACATTCCGTGGTGCCGCCGGCCGGAGAACCGTGTGACGGTTGAGGATGTCGCGTTTTTGATGGCGTCGCATTTCGAGGACACGCCGTATGACCCGTACGGTTCGCGGGGCACGGATGAGACGCGGCGCCGCTATCGTCCGATTGGTATCAACCGCACTGGGCAGATGGGATTGCTGCAAATCCGCCCGTATGAGCCGGAAGCGAACCGGTCGGTGATGTGGCTGCAGTATGGTTCGGGTCCGTTCACTACGCTCACGCCGTTCTATACGAATGTGCGTGATACGCCCGCTTATCTGCGTGACACGGGCGCGGAGGTTTCGACGGATTCGTTCTATTGGACGAGCCGGATTATCGCGGCGCTCGCCGATCCGCATTATGTGTCGAACAGCAATGCGATTGAGCATTATCGTGAGAATGTCATGTCGCGCGGGCATGCGCATATCGCTCGCGTTGATGCCGCGCTGCGGGGTGCGACGAGTGCCGGTGCGAGCGCTGGTGCAGGCGCCGGGGCCGGACATGCCGTGAGCTGCGCCGATATCGAGGATGTCGAAGGCATCAAGCATAGCGGGGTGCGCGTGGATACCCCCGTCGGAGCGACCGACGATGCTGCTTCCGGAGAATCCGCCGATTGCCGTACTGCGTGCGACGCCCTCGAGCAGGCGAACCAGCAAATGGCGGATTACTTGCGCTCGCAAACCCAGGAGCTGCTCAGCAAGGTGCTGTACACGTCCAGCAACCTGATGCGTAACGCCTTCGCCATGTCCGACCGCTGACCGCTCCACCTTCTGCCGACGCTGAGTTGCCTGTGGGTGTCGGCAGAAGGTTTTCGTTCTGTTTCTGCCGACGCTGAGAAGGTCGCGAGCGTCGGCAGAAGGTTGCGCCGACACTCACGAGTTCGACTGAATCCGGCTGAATCCGGAGAGAACGGAACGAACGGAGCGAATCAGTTGAAACCGACCACGTGCTCGGCGATGCTGTATCCGTGCCGGATAACGAAGCGCCCGGTCCGCCCGTGCAGGTTGATCGCGCGCGAAACGAGCTTATGCCGCACATCATGGCCGATTTGCGGTGAAGCGGCATCAATCTCATGCCACAGCTGATCCTTCTGGCGATAATTCTCGCGGTCGCGCGACAAAATCAGGAAGACGCTGGTCACTACGCTGTTGATCGACAGGAAGTGGATCATATACCGGTACAGTCCGTCCGGCACAGTGCCGCGTTCGGGTGTCGCCTCGAGCATGAGATGGTTGACGAGCTGCAGCTGCCGCACACGCCTGATCATCACATCCGTTTGCACGGATTGGCCTTCGCGGCCGATGAAGTAGTGGTAGAACGGCGTATCCAAGTACATGAGCCTGCGCACCCACGGGAACGGCTGATACGAGTAGATGAAATCGACGTAGAACGTGTGCTCGGGCAGAATCATGCCGGATTTGCGCACGACCGAGGTGCGGAAGGTCAGCGCATGCATGATCATGTATTGCGCGATGCCGAAATGCCGCAAATCGTCCCAGCCGAGCCTACGGTTCGCATCCATGACGTTGCTGAAATGCACGACATGCTTGTTGCGTTTGCCAACTTTGTCATAGACGTAATCGGTGACCAGCAGGTCGATGGGCTCCCGTTCGAGGCGTTGCGCGCGCAGGGTTTCCATGACTTGGCCGAGTGAAGCCTTGCCGACCCAGTCGTCAGCGTCCACAACCTTGACGTACATGCCGGCGGCTTCGCGAATGCCGGTATTGACCGCGCCACCGTGCCCCTTGTTCGGCTGGTGGATCGCCCTGACCACGCCCGGATGCGCTGCCTGGAGCCGGTCGGCGAGCTCTGGAGTCGTGTCGGATGACCCGTCGTCGACGATGAGCACCTCGATATCGCCGGTATCGGGCGTGTCGAGCAGCGATGCGACGCAGCGTTCGAGGTACTGTTCCATGTTGTATGCGGGCACTACGAAGGTCAATGTTTTCCCTTGCGCGCGTCCCGCAGGCTGCTCGCCGTCATCGACGTCTGCCGACGGAATCGTTCCTCGTTGAAGATCCGGCTGCGGCTGCGGCGTGGTGTCCGTGAAATTGGTCATTGCTCCACCTTCTGTATGTCCCGTGCAAGGCTACCACGAGATGGAACTGCGTGTAGGCGGGATCACCCCATTTGCTGTGAAATCACCATATTCTGCATGATGATTTCACAGAAGCGTTACCGTCGGTTCAGACCACGGCAAGTCCGGGATTATGCCGCGTCTTCCGGGGACTTGGGATTCGCGGGGGTTGCGGGGTTGCGGTGTCTGTCGTGGTTGATTCGGCAGTGTCGGGAACAGTAGGGTCGGCAGCATTGCCGCTGTGCGTGTTGGTGGCGGACATGCCGAATTCGACCTCACCGCGCTGGCTTATCCTCGCCGGGGTCATTGTTGTCGGTGTCATTGTTTCCGTCGCCGGACGTGTCATGCCCAGTGGCGGCGCTATTCGCAGCCATGCTTTTGTCGGCGTCATCGGCTGAATCGTCCCCGTTCTCGGGCTGCTCGCTGTTCCCGTTCGCGCGCTTCGCCTTCTGTTCTGCCTTCTGCTCGGCTTTCTCGGCCGCTTCGCGCGCACGCTTGGCCTTCGTGCCCTCATAGCGCAGTTCCGGCTTGGCTTCGAGGCGGGACAGGCCGTGCCAGGCGAGGTTGACGATGAGCGCGGCGAGCTGTTCCTTGCCGAGCTTGGGTCGGTCGGCCCAATACTGGCCGGTGAACACGGTCATGCCGACGAGCATTTGCGCGTAGTATGGCGCGCTTTTGACGGGAAGATGCTGGCGTTTGAACCATTCGACGAGGATCTGCTCGACTTTTGAGCTCACATCGCCGAGCAGCGAGCTGAACGAACCGGTCGGATCAGTGCTCGGGGAATCCCGCACCAAGACTTGGAAGCCTTCCGGATTCTCCTCGATGTAGGTGAGGAGTGCGAGGGCAGCGCGTTCCACGATTTGCCGGGGATGGGCGTCCGTGTCGCTGAGCGAACCGATGAGCGCGTCGGTCAGTGCGCGCATTTCGCGGTCGACGACCACGGCGTACAGGCCTTCCTTGCCGCCGAAATGCTCGTAGACGATGGGCTTGCTGACTTTAGCGCTCGCGGCGATTTCCTCGACGCTCACCGCTTCGAACCCCTTGGACGCGAACAATGCCCGCCCGATTGCAATGAGCTGCTCGCGCCGCTGATACGACGTCATCCTCGAACTACTTGCCATAGTGTCTAGTTTCTCACTTCTTGTGGATTTCAGCTGTGGGGCAGGGGGATGGGCGGCGGGTGACGCGGCCGTCCGCAGATGTCTTCAGTACCAGCGCCCGACCGGTTCGCTCGGTGAGCTTCCAGGCCTCGCGCCGGCCCAACCGCTTGGCATCGCATCGGCGCCGACGCCGGGCGCCACGCCAACCCCGTTGCCAGGCCTCGCCCCAACCATCACCACTTCGCGCGATTTCACATACGTCACCACCGCGATGACCACATCCACGCAGAACAGGAAACCGGCAATCGCGAACACCACGCCTTGCCCGCCTGTCATACGTTTGCACCGCACCCCGGCAATCACCGCTGCAAGTTCATACAGTCCGCTCGTCACAATCAGCGTCGCATCGGCGACGAAGCAGAATGCCCACACGGTCAGCGTGATGAACGGTATCTTCAGCGAGAGCACAATCGATACCACGGCCAAGGCGAACACCAGCAGATAGTAGGGGATATGCACCAGTTTGATGATCATCGCATTCCGAGCAAGCGTACGGAATTCCCCGCCGCGGCTGAGCCACACGTATACCCCGCCCACGATGACGGTCGCGACAACCCAACAGATTGAAACCCACGGAATCGCGTCGAGGAATCTGCCGTCCTCGTCCAAGTTCATTTCGGGGAACATTACCAGCAGCCAGAACAGGTAGGGTTGCGCGGCTTCGAACACGGTCAGTGCGGTGAGCGAATGTTTGGTGTTCATATCATGTCCTGCCGTCGATGGTCTATATCTCGCGTCACATGCGGCTGTGCGGATACGGGAGCCGACGAAACGCAGCAGCATGGAAATACAGCGATGCGGAATACAACGATGTGCCTTCCGCTTAACCCAGTGTATCAAGGCGAGTCGAAGACGTTGTGCCGGGTGGGATCGGCGGGTGGGGGCGACGGATGCGTCCAGTCCGGTCTGTCCCTTGAAAACCATAGGCTGGGGGTATGGATACTCAACAGATTATCGCGATTGTTGTGGTGGCGGTTATCGCCATCGCGTTGATTGTCGCCGGCGTGCTTGCTGACCGTTCGCGCAAGAAGCGCATCGATGCGGCTGAACAGTCCCGTGAGGACCGTGAGGCTGCGGCGAAAGCAGCCGCCGACAAGGCGATTGCGGCGAAACAGGCTGCCGGTTCCGAAGCCGGATCCGCCGCCGGGACTGCATCGACGCCGTCCGACCAGAAGTCGGGAGCTGAATCGGCTGAATCGATGAAACAAGCCGAATCAGCGCAATCAGCGGCTTCGTCAACCGAATCCGCCGGTTCGGCCCAATCCGCCCAACCCGAGAGCCAGACCTCTCAGACCGCTGAATCCCAGCCGCAAACGCCGGAATCCGCGACCTCGCGTATGACCCGGCTGAAGGCGCGCCTTGCGAACAGTGCGAACCCCTTCGGCAAAGCGCTGTTCAACATCCTCGCCAAGGATCACCTGTCCGAAGCTGATTGGGAGGATGTCGAAGACACGCTGCTTATGGCCGATGTCGGCGCGGATGCCTCCGAACAGCTCGTCGATGAGCTGCGCAATGACGCCCGCATCACTGGCACGCATGACCCCGCCCAGGTGCGTGAGGCCTTGCGTTCCAAGCTGCTTGCGATGGTCGGCACGGATACTGATCGTCGTCTGAACGCCGACAAGCCCGAAGCGCACAAGCCAAGCGTCATCATCATGGTCGGTGTCAACGGCACCGGCAAGACCACGACCGCCGGCAAGCTCGCGCGCCTGTTCGTAGCCGACGGCAAGAGCGTTATGCTCGGCGCGGCGGACACCTTCCGCGCGGCGGCCGCCGACCAGCTGGAAACCTGGGGCGCGAAGGTCAATGTGCCGGTTGTGCGTTCCGACAAGGATGGCGCCGACCCGGCATCCGTCGCGTTCGAGGCGTCGCAGCGCGCGAAGAACGAGAACGCCGACGTGCTGATCATCGATACCGCGGGCCGCCTGCAGAACAAGGCGAACCTCATGGATGAGCTCGGCAAGATCCGCCGCGTCACCGAAAAGAACTTGCCGGTCGATGAGGTGCTGCTCGTCCTTGACGCGACTACCGGCCAGAACGGCATGGAACAGGCGAAGGTATTCGCCCAGGCAATCGGCATCACCGGTGTCGTGCTGTCCAAGCTGGACGGTTCCGCGAAGGGCGGCATCGTGATTTCCGTGCAGAAGGAGCTTGGCGTGCCTGTCAAGCTGGTCGGTCTGGGTGAAGGCCCGGACGATCTGGCGCCCTTCAATCCGGAGGACTTCGTCGACGGTATTCTCGCCTGAATGCAACACTCGGTGCCGCCGTATGCAGTGACGCTACGGCGGCACTACATACGGCTTACGTGTCCGGTTGCGGCCATCGGTCTCCTGATAGCTAGGCGCGGTATCGAGGTATGTGCAGCATCCCGCAGCATCTTGCATATCTGTAGTACGTTGCGGAACATATCGTTGCTACGAGGGTTCGCGGCCGATCAAACCGGCGAGTACAGACAGCGGATTTCCCATGGTTCTCTTGCGGTATTGACGCTCATCGAACCCTGATAAGCGAGTTGCTTTCCGGCATGTACTACGGATAGCGCGGATACACCCGCCGAATCTCGATTCAGCGGGTGTATCATCGGCTGGCCGCGCCGGCAATGGAATCCGGACGGGTCATAACATGTCAGGCGACTGGTGCAGCCATCCCGACCGCGCTGGTGTCCGCCGCCTGCACATCGATGATGTCCGCAGCTTCACTTTCGGTCTCGATGGCGGCTTCTGCCTTCGCGCTCCCAGCCTCAGCCGCATCATCCCGCGCCGGAGCCCCGTGCAACGCAGCCTTCAAGAACAGCGGCGCAATGAGCGTCACCAGCGAAATCGTGAAAATAATCGTCGAATAGTAGTCGTCCGACAGAATATGCTGCGAGAAGCCGATTTGCGCGGTGATCAGCGCCATTTCACCACGCGGAATCATCCCTGTGCCGATGACGATGGAGCTGCGCCCGTTGAACCCGGCCATCCGAGCGCCCAGCCCGCAGCCGACAATCTTCGTAATGACACCCAGCACGGTCATCACCACAATGAACCACACCAGATGCATGTCATGCACGGCCTCGGTGTTCAAACCGATGCTCACAAAGAACAGCGGCACGAAGAAGCAGTCGCCAATCGGCTCGATATCTCGATCCACCTGCTCGCGGTAGTCGCTGCGGCTCACAGCGATGCCCGCGAAGAACGCGCCCACCGCGTAGCTCAGCCCCACCAGCTCCGAGCACCAGGCCATCGCCAGGCAGATGATTGTCGCCATGATCGCAATGCCGCTCGGCGCTTTGAGCAGCGCGGCGAAGGTCATCAGCCACGGCGCCACCCACAGCACCACCACGACGGTCAGCGCGAAGAACGCGACCTGCTTGAGCGCGATCAGCCCGAGCTGCTGGAATGACACGCTGCCCGTGCTGATCAGCGTGCTCATGATGCTGAGCAGAATCACGCCGATCACATCATCCGCGACGGCCGCGCCCAGAATCGACGCGCCTTCCTTCGTGTCAAGACGCCCTGCTTCCTTCAAGACGGCCACCGAGATCGACACGGATGTCGCGGAGAACACGACGCCGATGAACAGTGATGACATGAGGTCGAACCCGAACACCATGCTCACCCCGCCCATGATGAGCACCGGCGCGACCACACCCATGCACGCCACAATGAGCGCCGCTTTGGAATAGCGTTTCAGCAACCCCAGATCGCAGCCCACCCCGCCTAGGAACATGAGCACGATAATGCCGATATTGCTGAACAATTCCGTCGAACTGCTCGGCTGCATCAGCCCGAGGACGGTCGGCCCGAACACGATGCCCACTACGATTTGGCCGACGACCTCGGGCAGCCCAGTTTTCCGGCAAATCGCACCGGACAGCATGGTCAGCACCAGGATCGCGCATAACGTTGCGACGAACACCGCCATCGGAACCTTCCTTCCCGAACGCCTTGGACATTTCGACCGTCGGCGCCCCGTCACTCCCAGCGTACGTACATAGCACATTTCGCGCGTATGATGCGCATGACATACTCGACGCGCATGGCACGCATACATTCAGCCCGTCTGCCGTCAATCGCCCGCAAACCGACATCATATATATGGATTCACTTACGGATTTACTGTAATCTCGCCGCGGTATCGACTGTTACACGAGCGCAATCTACGTGACCTGACCGTAACAAGGCGTGTGTTCCCAAGAAATCCGCCTGTTTAGCATGGTTGCCAGAATCCGGGACGCACAAGAGACGGGTTGAGGCCGGTTCTTCGGACACAGCGTCCACGCCCTTTGGATTCAGACGGTCATCCATAAGAGAGGAAAGGAAGTGGGTGCCATGTCATCGACCAATGTCATCTGGACATTGCTCGCCGCGACGCTGGTGTTCATGATGCAAGCTGGCTTCGCGATGCTTGAGACAGGCTTCACGCGAGCGAAGAACGCCGGCAATATCGCCATGAAGAACCTGATGGACTACTGTATCGGCACGGTTCTGTTCTGGATTTTCGGTTTCGGCATCATGTTCGGCCCGTCCATCGGCGGCATCATCGGCAAGCCTGATTTCTTCGTGACAAGCAGCTACCAGTACAACCAATACGTTCCGACGATGGTGTACCTGATGTTCCAGACCGTGTTCTGCGCGACATCCGCGACCATCGTCTCCGGCGCCATGGCGGAACGCACGAAGTTCTCCGCCTACCTGATTTACAGCGCCCTGATTTCCGCAATCGTCTACCCGATTTCCGGCCACTGGTGCTGGAACTCGGACGGCTGGCTCGCCCAGCTTGGCTTCCATGACTTCGCCGGCTCCACCGTGGTGCATATGGTCGGCGGCATCTCCGCACTGGTCGGCGCGATTTTCCTCGGCCCGCGTATCGGCAAGTTCGACAAGAACGGCAAGGCCCGCGCGATCCCGGGCCACAGCATGACACTCGCCATGCTCGGCATCTTCCTGCTGTGGATCGGCTGGTTCGGCTTCAACCCCGGCTCCACAATCACCGCTGACGGCAAGGACACCTGGGTGGAGATGGGCAGCATCTTCATCACCACAAACCTGGCGGCCGCTGTCGGCGCGCTCACCGCGATGTTCCTCGCGTGGAAGAAGTACGGCAAGCCGGATGTCGGCCTGACCATCAACGGCGCGCTCGCCGGCCTGATCGGCATCACCGCGGGCTGCGATGTGGTCAGCCCGGTCGGCGCCTTCTTCATCGGCCTGATTTGCGCGTTCATCTACGTGTACGCCGCATCCATCGTCGAAAACAAGTTCAAGATCGACGACCCGGTCGGCGCATTCGCCGCCCACGGTTGCTGCGGTGCCGGCGGCACTCTGCTGGTCGGCCTGTTCGCCAAGGACGGCGGCCTGTTCTACGGCGGCGGCTTGAAGCTGCTGGGCGTCGAACTGCTCGGTGTGGTCGTGGTCGCGGCATGGACCACGGTCACGATGATCATCATCTTCTGGGTCATCAAGCACACCATCGGGCTGCGCGTCTCCGCCAAGGAGGAGCTGTCCGGCCTTGATCTGCCTGAACACGGCCTGGTCGCCGCCTACGCTGATTTCGAGCCGAGCGTGCTCACCAAGAGTGAGGACTCCTATGAGGCCCGTATCGCCCGCGAAGCTGAAGCCGAGGCCGCTGGCGCACCGGCGAAGGAGGCCGCCGCCGCCAAGTAGCAAAGAGGCACGTCCTGTGGCCCCGCCACCTGTGGCACGCCGTCGGACAATGCCCACAATGTGGTCATCAAACTCGGCAGGGATTCCTGTCCATGGTTCCCCGCGAAGCGCGGAATTCGGGACAAGTCGCGGATAATTGTACAAGCGCTGTAACGTTGGCGTAACATTCCGTAACGTTTCGAAAACCCGGCGGGCGTTCCATAACCGTGTCAGTTCCCACATGGGGATTACAAGTGAGTGGTTCGCTCGCCCGCCCGCCTCGTCCAAGGCGGGCGCCGGAGAGGGAGGTAATGTATGGACACCGGAAATGCAGCGTGGATGTTGACATCCGCGGCTCTGGTCTTCTTGATGACGCCTGGTGTGGCGTTCTTCTACGGCGGCATGGTCCGCGCGAAGGCCGTCCTGAACATGTTGATGCTGTCGGCGGCCGCGATTTCGGTCACCGCAATCATTTGGACGTTCTGGGGCTGGTCGATCGCTTACGCAGGCAAGGATATCGGCGGGATCTTCGGCGATCCGGCCACCGGCTTCCTGCTCAAGGACTCCATGGTCGCCAAGGACGGCGTGTTCACCGCCGCCAACACGTCCGGGGATTATCCGGGCAGCATTGATGTGGCATTCCAGGCCACTTTCGCGATGATTACCGTCGCACTGATTACCGGCGCGATCGCTGAGCGTGTGAAGTACAGCACCTGGATGCTGTTCGTGGCGCTGTGGATCACCTTCGACTACGCCCCGATGGCGCACATGGTCTGGAACGGCGGCCTGCTGTCCCCGACGGGTGCCATCTCTCAGGCTCTCGGCGCCGCCGCGCATGATTTCGCAGGTGGTACGGTCGTCCACATCAACGCGGCTACCGCGGCTCTTGTCACCGTGCTCATCATCGGCAAGCGCAAGGGCTTCGGCACGCAGCCGATCCGCCCGCACAACGTTCCGTTCGTCATGCTCGGCGCGTTCCTGCTGTGGTTCGGTTGGTTCGGCTTCAACGCCGGTTCTGCGTTCGGCGCGAACGGCACCGCCGGCTACGCGTGGGTCAGCACGACCGCCGCTGCGGCCGCCGCAATGCTCGCCTGGGGCTTCACCGAGAAGGTGCGTTCCGGTCATTACACCGCGGTCGGCGCGGCATCCGGTATGGTGGCCGGTCTGGTCGCCATCACTCCTGCGGCCGATGTGGTCTCCCCGCTGTGGGCCATGGTGATCGGCGCAATCGCCGGTGTGGTCACCTGCCTGGCGTGCGGTCTGAAATTCAAGTTTGGTTATGACGATTCGCTCGATGTGGTCGGCGTTCACGGCGTCGGCGGCCTGATCGGTACCGTGCTCATCGGTTTCTTCGGTGTCGGCACTGGCCTGTTCACCGGTGGCAGCTGGCGTCAGCTGGTCGTCCAGATCCTGGTGGCTCTCGTCGCCATCCTCTACTCCGCTGTGGTGACCTCGATCATCGTCTTCGCGCTTGAGAAGACGATGGGCTGGCGCGTCACCGAAGCCCAGGAGGTTTCCGGCATCGATATGGCCGACCAGGGCGAGCGTGCATATGATTTCGCTGGCACTGCCAGCTCCGTCCTCAAGGAGGTGAAGTGAGATGAAGCTTATTACCGCTATTATTCAGCCCCATAAGCTTGATGATGTCAAGGAAGCGCTCGCTGCTGCGGGCGTGCACGGCCTGACCGTCTCGGAAGCCAATGGATATGGTCGCCAGCGCGGCCACACCGAGGTCTACCGCGGCGCCGAGTACACGGTGGATCTCATCCCGAAGATTCGCGTGGAAGTGCTCTCCGACGATGCCGACGCGGAAACGCTGGTCGGCGTGATCGTGAAGTCCGCGGGCACCGGAACCATCGGCGACGGCAAAGTCTGGGTCACTCCTCTTGACTCCGTCACCCGCGTCCGTACCGGCGAAACCGGTTCGGCCGCCATCTGAAAGCTCCCGTCCCCGGTGCCGCGGTTTCGTCTGTTTGCCGCGGCGCTGACGGTCGGGTATCGATAAGACAGGTCCCCGCACGTGCTGGCGCAGTGCGGGGATTCTTTATACGCCCGTATCTAGGTTCAAGCGGACTGTTGGCGGGCGGCGCGCCAGCGCATTCGTCACCCGTGTGGGGTGGGCCGCGTCTGATGCGTGGTCCGCCCAAATCGCGGGGAATATGGCTCGCTTGGAGGGGATATGGCTTCTGCGGTTGATGGATTGAAACAACGCTTCATGGACGTCAGCAAGCCGGATGACGACGGCGTCTACCGTCACGGCAAGGACAAACGCAAGCAGCGTACGCAAATCGCGATGACCAGCCTGCGCGAACTGTGGAAGGAAGCGGTCGAATCCGTGCCCTTCGACGTGCCCGAACATGGAGTGGGTCTTGCCGCGGTCGGCTCCCTTGCGCGCGGGCAGATCGGCCCGAGCTCCGACATTGACGTCGTGCTCATGGTCGAGCCGCACGCGTTGAAAGACGACCAGCTCAACCAGCTGGCGAACAAACTGTGGTATCCCCTGTGGGACAGCGGTCTTGACCTCGACCATGCGGTCCGCACCCGGCAGCAGTGCGAGTCGGTTACTGACCATGATTTGCCGGCTGCGATGGGTTGGCTGTTCGTGCAGCCGGTCGCCGGGGACACTGAACTCATCGAGAAAACGGCGAAATCCATTCTCGAACGCTGGCGTAAAGCGGCGCGCAAACGATTGCAGGAGTTGCTTGATTCGGCGTCGTCGCGGCTTGAGGAGTTCGGCCGGCTGCCGTACCTCAATCAGCCGGATATCAAGGAGGCGCGCGGTGGATTACGCGACACCGTGCTGGTGTCGGCGCTCGCCGCATCATGGCTCGCCGATCGGCCCCACGGCTCGTATGACGAGGCGGTCGAACGGCTGCTGGATGTGCGCGACTGCCTACACGTGGTCGCAGGTAAGGAAACCAACTTGCTGCTGCCCGCCTACCAGCCGAAGGTCGCCGCGATGCTCGGTCTGGCCGACCCTACCCTGCCGGAAGGCGAGCGTGAGGCTGATGCGGTTGAAGGGTTACAGACCCTGTTGGCCACGTTGGGTCGTCGTATTGCGTTCTCGTTGGATTCCACTGCTTCGCACGCACGGCACACGCTTACCCATGAAAAACCGCGGTTCGCGTTCTTCCAGATGTTCCAGCCCCGGGCGGGCGGCAAACGTGAGGCGCCGACCTTCAAAACCATCGCGCCCGGCGTCGTCGAGCATGAGCAGGAGGTAGCCCTCGCCGTGGGTGTCGAGCCGAGTGAGGACGCGACCTTGCCATTGCGTGTCGGGGTGGCGGCCGCGGAATACGGCCTGCCGATTAACCCGTCAACCCTGCTGAATCTCAAGCATTGCCCGGTCACCGATAAGAGCTGGGACCGCGAGACGCGCGAACTGTTCATCCGGTTCCTGGCAACGGGTCAGGCACTGCCGCCGGTGTGGGAGGAGCTTGATTTCGTTGATTTGCCGGGCAGGTGGATGCCCGAGTGGCTGGGCGTGCGCAACCGGCCGTCCGCGTCCGCGGCGCACCGCTATACGATTGACCGCCATATGATCGAAGTCGTCTCACAACTTGGACGTGAAGCGCCGAGCGGCATGCGCTACGACGACACACAATACGCGACACTGCTGTTGGCAGGGCTGCTGCACGACATCGGCAAGCGGCCGGGCGTACGTGACCATGCGGCCGAGGGCGCAAGGCATGTGCCGGTCATTCTAGGACGTATGGGCTACGACGACCAGGTGGTCAGCCGGGCGACACTGCTGGTGCGCGAGCATCTGACGCTCTCGCAATTCGCCACGGGCAAGGATCCGGAGGATCCCGCGGTTGGCCGCGAGCTTGCTGGGCGTGTTGAGAACGACCCGGTGCTGCTGGACATGCTGTTCGACCTGACGCGGGCGGACGGCTCGTCGCTGGGCGCCACATCCGGCGAAGCGATCACCAAGCAGTACGGCTGGTCGCGCTGGCGCGAAGCGACCGTGCGCATGATGTACCAGGCCGCGCGCGAGGCGATGGAGGACTGAGCGAGATTGGGCTGGGCTGACGGGCCGGGGCTGACGGGCTGGGGCTGACGGGGTTGTTGCGAAGCTTGCCGGAGTAGGCAATAGCCGGGTTGAACGATGGGTCGGCTGGCGGCAACGCTGGTTGGATCGGGCTGGATTGAGCCGGCTGGATTGAGTCGAGCCGTGCGGTGGGCTGAACGGTTGCGGCGGTGTTGGTTGGGTCGGGCTGATTTGATGGTGTTGGGCCGGCCTGGTGATCCGGCTGGCACTGCGTTGTGGTCGGAGCCGCCTAATCGGATCGGGCTGCCAAACTCGCGCAACTGTCCCCGCCCATGCCCAGCGCCCGCCGTAACAATCGTCCATTTTCGGAATTTCTGACGCCAGCGTCAATAATCCCGAAAGTTATGGGCTGTCGGATAGTTGATGTGCCAGTGGCTGGTCTTCGTGGTGTTCATGGGCCGTTGGAGTCTTGCGGTTTGTGGCACGGGTGTGGCCGCTGTGCGTGTGACGGTCGGTGCCCGTGTGGACTGGATTGGTTTTCGGTGCGTGTTCTCCGGTTCGGTCCGCGTTTCGGGTGTCTTTGGCGGTCGCGATGGCTGCGGCTGATTCCCGTGGTATCGGTGACCCCTGGTATTCCGCTGTTTTGCGGTGGTGTCGTGGTTGGTGGCCGTGTGACGGTCGGTGCCTGCGTGGACTGAACTGGTTTTCGGCTCGTGTTCTCTGGTTCGGTCCGTAGCTCGGGCGGGCTGGGCAGCTGATTTGATGGTTGAAGATTGTAGCTCAGCAAGCAGATACTTGGAATTCTGCGGTTTTGCGGTGGTGCGGTGGTTGGTGGCCCCGGTGCAGACAGGTTTGGGTATGGACTGGCTCCGGTTTCGGCTTGTGATTTCGGGTTCGGTCCGCGGGCTCGGGTGGTTGCGTGGCTGGCGCGCCGGTGGCAGGTCTTTGTGGTGTTGGGGGATCCTTGGTATTCCGCGGTTTTGCGGCACGGGTGTGGCTGCCGGGTGCGTGGCGGTCGGTGCCGGTGCGGACTGGATTGGTTTTCGGTGCGTGTTCTCCGGTTCGGTCCGCGTTTCGGGTGTCTTTGGCGGTCGTGATGACTGCTGCTGGTTATCGTGGTATAAGCGAATCCTCGATATTCCGCGGGTTTGCGGCAGCTCCGTGATTGGCGGCCCATTGCTGCCCGTCCCTGTTGAGGACTGATTGCGATTTCATCCCGTGTTCTCAGATTCGGTGCAGAGGCATCCGGCTGTCTGCCTAAATCCCATCCTTCTCTTCGCTGTCCTTTCTCGGTCCCGCCCCGGCAAACAGTCCGGATTGGACGACGAGACTGCCCAGGAAAGTGATGCCGCCATGCAAAGTCAACCTGGCAGAACGCAGACGGCGGCGCTGGTCTCGGTCAGCCTAATTGTGGGTCGGCCGGATTAAGCCGAACCGGCGCTGCTGCCTTGCCTGCGGCCTGACCTAGTCGCACCGCAGATAACCTATTGTTTTCGGAATTTCTAACGCCAGCGTCAATAATTCCGAAAGTTGTTGCCGCCATACAGGGAACGTGATAGTGATGGGCATTTGCGGATGACCGGCCGCAGGGCAGGCGGTGTGGTCGTGCGTTCCGCTGGGATTGTTGCGCATAGCACTTTGACGAGATTGATGCAAGTCGATTTGGTGTGGCCGGCGGATTGTCCCCAAGCTATCCACAGAATTATCCCCAATATGTGGATAATCACATACGTTATCCACACGGTTATCCCCACAATGTGGATAACTCGATTTTCTATCCACATTTCGTAGCATCCGCGTGTCGCACAGGTAAACGGTGTGCGAACCACATGCCGGAACGATGAACCGAAAGTGAATGTAGGCGTATCGGAACCAAAGGTATTGATGTAGACGTTCTGTCTGGTTGCGTATGCGGTGACATACGCAACCAGACAGAAGACACAGAGGAACGACAGAATCGCTTAGCATCTGCCGGCTCGTGTATGCCCAGACATACACCGCCGCGTTGTCGGCATGCGCGCGATTGGCAAACCCGGACCGCACGGCAGCCCGATTACATCCCCTGAGGCGGCGAAGACGCGGGGAATACAAGCCCAACGTCCCGACGCGCTTACCGCCCGCAACGCCTGCGGGGATGATAAGCAATCACTTCGGTTCCTATATGACGAATGCGCAGTCCTGAACATCCACACACCGGTTGTGTGCGAGGATTCGCTCACATACTCACCTCTCGCCGACTTGAAAACGGTTAATCGAACTGACTGACCCGTCATCGTGTGAGGATTGGCTCACGCGGTGGCGGTTCGGGTTGCTGGAATCGGCTATTTGGGACTGCTGGAGTGCCGTTGTGTGAGGATTGGCTCGCACGCCAGCCGCCGGGATGGCGGGGACGGCCATTGGGGCTGACGGAACCGTCACTGTGTGAGCATCGGCTCGCACAACGGCGGGATGGGTGACTGGAATCGTTGGTCGGGTGGCCCGACACCGTCAGTGTGTGAGGATTTGCTCACACACTCACCTCTCATCGACTTGCAGACGACCAATCGAGCTGATGGTACCGTCATCGTGTGAGGATTAGCTCGCACACCGGCCACCTGGGATGGTGGGAAACGGCCATCGGGCTGCCAGAACCGTCATTGTGCGAGGATTCGCTCGCACATTGGCGTACACGCAACCATCTCCTCGCTCCCCGCCCGCACCCGCCGATGACACGCGGGCGCGGGCGGGAGACTGGAGACATCGCACCGGCAATCGGCTTCGCATTGCACGGTTTCCACCACAGCAAACACTTGGCCGCTGATACTCAACGCCCCCTATACTCAAGGGTATGGCTGAAGGAAATCCTTGGGAAAATACCCGCACCGGTCGGCAATCGCAAAACACCGGCTATGTGAAGGGCGAGACGGGCACCCCGGTCCGCGACGCGGTGTTCGACCGCGTGCCCCCGCATGACGATGACGCGGAGATGGCCGTGCTCGGCGGCATGCTTATGAGCAAAGACGCCATCGGCGAAGTTTCGCAGATGATCAGCGTGTCTGATTTCTACCAGCCGAAGCACCAGACGATCTATCAGGCGATCATCGACTTGTTCTCAGCCTCGCAGCCGGTCGACGCCGTGCTCGTCGCGAATGAGCTGATGAAGAACGGGGACCTAGAAAAGGTCGGCGGCGCCGATTACCTCCACAGCCTGGTCGCCTCCGTCCCGACCGCCGCAAACGCCACGTATTACGCCGAAATCGTGCATCAGCGCGCGATTTTGCGCAATGTCATAGCGGCAGGTACGAAAATCGCGCAGCTCGGCTATTCGGCGGAGGGCTCGCAGGCTGAGGACGTCGTGAATATGGCCCAGGCCGAGGTCTACGAGATGAGCGTGGGCAAGGTCCGTCAGGATTATTCGGCCATCGGCCCGGTGGTCCATGATGCACTCGACCAGCTCGACAAACTGCAGAACGGCGAGGTCGAACGCGGCGTGCCGACCGGCTTCCGCGATATCGATGACGTGACGCAGGGCCTGCAGCCGGGCCAGATGATTGTCGTCGCCGGCCGCCCGGCCATGGGCAAGTCCACGCTCGGCGTTGATTTCGCGCGTTCCGCCTCGCTGCACCACAATATGACGACTATCATTTTCTCCCTTGAGATGAGCCGCGTGGAACTTGCGCAACGTATCATCTCCGCCGAGACGAACATTCCGCTGGTCGCGTTGCGCCGAGCGGATGACATCACGCCGGAACGGTGGAACACGCTGAATAATTTCTGGAACAAGATGCAGGACGCGCCCCTGTTCATCGACGACAGCCCGAATATGAGCCTGATGGAAATCCGCGCGAAATGCCGCCGACTCAAGCAAACGAACGACCTGAAACTCGTGGTAATCGATTACCTGCAGCTCATGAGTTCCGGCAAGCAGGTGGAAAGCCGTCAGCAGGAGGTTTCCGAATTCTCCCGCGCCTTGAAGCTGCTCGCCAAGGAGCTTGAGGTGCCGGTCGTTGCGCTGAGCCAGTTGAACCGCGGTCCGGAAATGCGTAACGACCGCAAGCCGCAGCTGTCCGATCTGCGTGAATCCGGTTCGATTGAGCAGGACGCCGATGTGGTGTTCCTCGTGCATCGCCCGGACTTCTACGATAAAGAGGATCGCCCTGGTGAGGCCGATATCATCATGGCGAAGCATCGTAACGGCCCGACAGAAACGTTCCATCTTGCCTTCCTTGGCGCCACATCGAAGTTCAAGGATATGCCGCAGGATTACCAGCAACAGCAGGAGGTGTGATATGACACAGCAGCTTTCTCCGGTATCGGGAGATCGGCAGGATTCCAACGTGACCGCCCAACCTGCGACCGCCCAGTCCGGTCAGCAACAGCCCGTCCAGCAGCAGACCGTGATTGCCCGACCCGCTTCCGCAGCCGAATCGACACCCGCGCCGAAGCGTCCGTGGTACGCGTTCGCAACACCGACAATCGGCAGGGCCGTGAGGCACGCGTCCCGCCTGCTGCATCATGGCGGCAGCGCGCTGCCCGGCAAGGTGGTTGAGCGCATCGACCCAGGCTTCCTCGCCCGCACCTTGAGCTCGCTACCCTACGGGGTGGTGCTGGTGTCCGGCACGAACGGCAAGACCACCACGACCCGCATGGTCGCCTCCATGCTGTCCGACATGGGGTTGCGCGTGTTCACGAACCCGACGGGCTCGAATTTCACGCGCGGCGTGGTTTCCTCGCTGCTCACTCAGGTGAGCACCTTCGGGCATCTGCACGCGGATATCGCGGTGCTGGAGCTTGACGAGGCGTACGCTGTGCATTTCGTCCGGCAGGTTCGCCCCCGCTACGCGCTGCTGCTCAACGTGATGCGCGATCAGCTTGACCGCTTTGGCGAAATCGACAACACGGCCCGCCTGCTCGCCCACGTGGCGCGCGCGACCACCGGGACCGTGGTGCTCAACCGCGAGGATCCGCGTATCGCTCGGCTTGCCAGCGAGGTGCAGCTGGGCGTGCAGGTGCGCTATTTCGGTCTGTCCCAGGCGTTGCGCAGCTATTTCCCATCCGACGACGACATGCACAATACCGATATGCAGGCCGCTGAAGTACAAACTGCTGAAGTGCAGGCTGCCACCTCTTCCGCCACTTACAACCCCGACCGCCTCAATGCCGACGTGACTCTCACCCACGTAGGCGACCACGAAGCCACGTACCGGATCGCCGACCGCGACATCGCCACATCCGTGAAACTCGAAGGCGTCTACAACCTGTTCAATGCAGCCGCTGCCGCGACGGTCGTGCGCGCGGTCACCGCCGACACCCCGCAAGGCGTCGCTTCGGATGACGATCTGATCGCATCGCTGTCCCGCGTGACCCCTGCGTTCGGCCGCGGCGAGACCATCAGCGTCGGCGGCACGCCCGTCGAGCTACTGTTGGTCAAGAATCCGATGGGCTTCCGCCTGTCGCTTGCCTCGTTCCCGCCCGCCGGGCACGACACGATGATCATCATCAACGACGAATACGCCGACGGCCGCGATATGAGCTGGCTGTGGGATGTTGATTTCACCGGCCTGCGTGGCACCGGAGTAGCGGCGGTGTCCGGCACGCGCGCCTGGGATATGGCCCTGCGCCTCGAATACGACCAGGTGCCGGTCAGCCATGTCGATACCGACCTCGAACAGGCGGTCGCTGATTTCGTCGCCGCCGACCCGACCACGCCGAAACGCATCTATTGCACCTACACGGCGATGCTGCGCACGCGCGCGAAACTCTCGCATATCACCGATGTCGCGGACGCGGGCGTCGGCAGATGACCGCGCCAACGACGCCATCGCCATCATGCATAGACGCAAAATGCATGGACGCAATCAGCGAAATATGAAGGAGCTTGTCATGCCAGCAATGAACGAAGCAACCCGGAACCTTGCGGATACCAAGGCCGACACGCGTCCGGGCCGCCGCATTGACGTCGTGTCCCTGTACCCGAAGGATATGAACATCTACGGCGATTGGGGCAACGTGCTCACCGTCATGCGCCGGCTGTCGCTGTACGGCTACGACCCGGTTCTCCACGAATACAACCAGGGCGACCCTTGGCCGGAACATGTGGACCTGATTCTCGGCGGCGGCGGACAGGACAACGGGCAGAAGAAAATCACAGACGACCTGTTCGCCCGCGCGGACACCCTGCGTGCGCTCGCCGCGGACGGCGTGCCGATGCTCATGATCTGCGGCCTGTACCAGCTGTTCGGCGAGTATTTCGAAACCGTGGACGGCACTAGGCTTGACGGCATTGGCATCCTCGGTGCGTACACCGTGGGCCGCGAACACCGCATGATCGGCAATCTGGTCGAGCACAGCGAGGAATTTGGCGACATCATCGGCTACGAAAACCATTCCGGGCAGACCTTCCTGACCGGCGACACCAAGCCCTTGGGCCGCGTGGACGCCGACGGTACCGGCAACAACGGCACCGACCACACCGAGGGCGCGCGGTTCGGCAACGTGATCGGCACATACATGCACGGGTCGGTTCTGCCGAAGAACCCTCGTCTGGCGGACGGTTTGATTCGAATCGCCGCTGAACGGCGGTTTGGCGCGTTTTCCCCTCAGCAGGACGAGCAGCAGTCCACCGAGCTGCGCAGAATCGACGATTTCGCGCAGCATGCTCGGGTTGTGGCTGCATCCCGGCCCAGATAAACGACAGACGGGGATTGACAGATGGAAGGCGGAAACGCCCATCGTCGTCATTCCAGGCCGGATTTTGCCTACGTGACGCGCGAATGGGAGTGTCATACCTCCCGTCCGTGACCTTCGTGGGGTAATGTTGGACGTACAAGGACCTGATACAAGGAGGTAATGATGGCTGACTTCAACTTCAACGACGGCCTGCTGCACAAGGTATTCCTCGCAGGTGTCGGCGCTCTGGCGACTACGGTCGAAAAGAGCCAGGAAATCGTGGATGATCTCGTGAAGAAGGGCGAGATTACCGTTGAACAGGGCAAGGCGCTGAACGCCGAGCTCAAGCACAAGGCTGAGGAAGCGAAGGCTGAGGAAACCAAGCCCGCTTCCGACGAGAAGAAGGACTGACTCCGGTCGGTTGCCATGCCGCCGTCCGCCTTCGTCGCGTGCTATGACATGCGGCAGGGCCGACGGCGGCATGTGGCATGCCCGGCGT
Source organism: Bifidobacterium thermophilum (assembly GCF_002846655.1). NCBI lineage: Bacteria > Bacillati > Actinomycetota > Actinomycetes > Bifidobacteriales > Bifidobacteriaceae > Bifidobacterium > Bifidobacterium thermophilum. Next base: position 53,968 of record NZ_PCGX01000002.1, read on the forward strand.
CAGGCAGTAGCATATGGCTGATATGGCAGACGATCAACACGAGGTATCGCGCGATGTCGCGAAGCAGGAATCCGGCGGGCCGGTAGCGCCTGAGCCGGAGGAGCGCACGGAAACGCAGGGCGCGTCATCCCGGAGCGACGATGCGGCCACTTCCGGCGCTGCTGCTTTTGGTGCTGTTCCCGGTGCAGTCTCCGACAACGCGACTTCCGAGAACACTGTTCCCGGTGAGACCGCCGCCGGCAACACCGCCTCAGAAACCGCCGCGACTGGTGACGCCTCGCCTGACAATACGCCGCTCGCGCACGATGGTCCCCAGCGGGAGGCCTCGGGCGCCGCGCCCACATACGCCGGCGAAAAAATAGGCCTGTTCAGCGGCCGGAAGAACGATTTCTCCGAAAAATACCATCTCACCCGGCGCGGCAAACTCAAGCGTCTAGACCAGATCATCCGGATCGCCAACCAGTTCGACGCAATCCACGGACTCACGCCGGTCAAAATGCGTCTCATGTTCGAGGCGCTCGGCCCCACCTTCGTCAAAGTCGGGCAGATCCTGTCCATGCGCTCGGAGATTCTGCCGCAATCTTTCTGCGACGAACTCGCCAAACTGCGTGCCAACGCCGACCCGATGCCCTACCAGACCGTGCTGGACACCCTGTCCCACGAGTACGGCAAACCGGTCAAAGATATTTTCAAATCTATTGACTCGACTCCGCTCGGCTCGGCTTCACTCGCGCAAGTGCATCGCGCGACCCTCGTGACCGGGCAGGATGTGGCCGTCAAAGTCCAGCGTCCGGGCGTGCGTGAAACCATGGCGCAAGACGTGTCCATCATGCGCACCATCGCCAGGAGCGCCACGAAAATCATGCACAACGCGCAGGTCGTCGACTTCCAAGGCGTCGTCGAAGAACTGTGGGACACCTTCGAATCGGAGACGGACTTTCTGGTCGAGGCACGCAACTTGCAGGAATTCAAGCGGTTTTGCTCGCGATTCGCCTATATGGACTGCCCGAAACCATATATGGACCTGTGTACCGAACACGTGGTCGTCATGGATTATATCGACGGCATCTCGCTGTCGCATCCGGGCGCGCTTGTCGCCAAAGGCTACGATCTGAAGGAAATCGGCACCAAACTCGTCGATAATTACGCGACCCAGGTGCTGGACGAGGGATTCTTCCATGCCGACCCGCATCCGGGCAATATCATCATCTCCGGCGGCAAGATCATCCTGATCGACTTGGGTATGACCGGCAGGCTCAACAAAAAGACCCGCACGGTGATGAAGGATATGATTTTCGCCGTCGCCAAGCAGGATTCACCGGCGCTTGCCGACGGGTTGCTGCGATTCGCAACGACGGGTGCCGCGGTGGACAACTACCCGGAATTGCTCGCGGATCTTGATTTGATCGTCGAAGAATACGGCACGGTTGACCTTGATGAGCTGGATATCGCCAGTTTCATCACGTCACTCACCCAGCTCGCCCAACGGCATGGCATCGAGGTGCCGAGTTCGGTGACCACGGTCGGCCGGGCGTTGGTGACGCTGGAAGGGCTGCTGGACGAGTTCATTCCGGATGTCAATATGATTGAGATCATCTCCCAGCACATCGCCAACAGCAAGACAAACCTCGCCGAAATCGAGAATGAGGTCCAGACGCTCGGTATCGAGGGGCATAAGGCCTTGCACGGCGCGTTGCAGACGCTCGCCGAGATGAAAACCGCCTCGCGGATGCTCACTCGCGGCCAATTGCGTGCCAATATGCAGCTCGTCGGATTCGATGAGCCGTTCAAACTGCTGAGCGATATGGTCAATCGCTTGACGATGGCGCTGATTGTGGTCGGACTGTTCATCGGCTCGTCGATTGTGTATTACGCCGGCATGAAGCCGATTATCTTTGGTATCCCCGTGGTCGGGTTCATGGGGTATGTCATCGCGTTCATCTTGTCGGTATGGATTGTGTTCGACATCTATTTCAAGGGCCGCAAAAAGAAGCACTGAATCGAGCCGCCCTCTCGGCATCGCCACCCCGTGGCATCCCCAAACTATCTACGCTAGGTGGGCGATCGGCGGCGGGGTTTCTCACGGTTTGTCGGATGGTTACGCTGCGTTCACCGGATTCCTCGATATTGGTTCGGCCGGTACGGTAGGCTCGAATAAGCATGTCCACGAGGAGGAAACATGTCCGGTAATAAGCAACTGACGCATCTGCTGGTCGGCGCCGCCGCCGCGGCCGGAGCTGCGGCATGGGCCATCGCGCCTCGTTCGTTCAATGACAAACGCAACAATTTCGTACCCGTCGTGCCGCACGTATGGTACGCGCATCGCGGTCTGCATGATGCCGGTTCCGGCTTGACTGAGCAGTACGCTGCGGAAAGCGGTGAATACGTGGCGTTGGCGCGCCGCATGGCCATGCAGGCGGGGTACGGCTCGCCAGCGGTCGAAGGTCCGATCGCGCCCGAGAATTCTTTGGCTTCGTTCGCGGCGGCGTGCGAGGCTGGGTACGGTATTGAGCTTGATTTGCAGCTGACCCGTGACGGCCAGGTCGTGGTCGTGCATGACGGCGACCTGCTGCGTGTGGCTGGCGACCCGCGCAGAATCGAAGACCTCACCTATGACGAATTGACGAGGATCCCGCTCTTCCCAGCCCCAGCGGCCCCCGGTGACGCCGCCGCAGAGCGAATTGATTTCGCCGGTGGGCAGCCGTCCACCCCGCAAACCGCGCCGGACGGCTACTACCAGCATGTCCCGCTGTTCGCGGATGTTCTGCGCGTGGTCAACGGCCGCGTACCGCTGATCGTGGAGTACAAGTTCGACGACAACTCCCTGTGGGGCGAGCGCGACGAAGCCCTGATGCAGCGCGGCGACGAGCTGCTGCGCCGCTATGACGGCCAGTATGTGATCGAGTCCTTCAACCCGGCGGCGGTGCAATGGTATCGGAAGCACCGTCCGGAGGTGTGCCGCGGTCAGCTCGCCGAGCCCCCGCAGCCGGGTCAGTCCGACTGGAAGGGCTGGTTCGCTGGCCTGCTCGGTTTCGATTGGATGAGTCGTCCTGATTTTGTGGCCTATGACTGGCAAGGCGGCGACCTTCCGCAGATGCGCGCCACCCGCGCGATGGGCGCGACCGCCGTGTCGTGGACAGTTCGCAGCCGCGCGGAGCTGGAAATCAGCGACCGGTGGTTCGACCGTCACATCTTTGAGGCCTTCGTCCCCGAACGCGCGTCCGACAAGGCGTAACCGCCGATTCATCATCACTGCCGGGCTGAATTACTCCCGGCCGGAATGGACCGCAGTCGGAATGGACCGCAGGAAACGAGAAGCCGGGAACCCTTGCAACAGCGAGGATTCCCGGCTTTCTTAGGTTTCGTGAGTGGTTGTGCCGCTACACTGCCTAGTCAATAACGCCGTACAGACGGTCGCCGGCATCGCCGAGACCTGGCACGATATACGCTTTGTCGTTGAGCTTCTCGTCGACAGCGCAGACGACGACTTTGAACGCGATGCTCGGGTCGATCTGCTCCTGCACGAACTTCAGGCCTTCGGGCGCCGCGATGATGTTGATCGCGGTGATGTCCTTGGCTCCGCGTTCGGCCAGATAGTGGGTCGCGGCGACCAGCGTGCCGCCGGTGGCGAGCATCGGGTCGATCAGGAAGCACTGGCGTCCGGTCAGATCTTCCGGCAGGCGGTTTGCGTAGGTGATCTGCTTGGTCGGATTGTCTTCGTCGCGCTTCATGCCGAGGAAGCCGACTTCTGCGGACGGAATCATCTTGGTCATGCCGTCGAGCATGCCGAGGCCTGCGCGCAGTACCGGCACGATAATCGGGCGCGGTTCGGCGATGTGCTTGCCGATCATCGGGGCGACCGGGGTTTCGATGGGCTTGTCGACCACGTCAAGGTTGCGCGTCGCTTCGTAGGCTTCGAGCATGACGAGTTCGGAGATGAGTTCGCGGAAGGTGCTGGACGGCGTGTTTTTGTCACGCAGCACAGTGAGCTTGTGTTCCACCAGCGGGTGGTTGAGTACATGCAATTCCATGCTTCCCAGATTACCGCCATCTGCGTGATTGAGCGAGCCGGTCCGACGGCGTGGCGAATGACGACGATGCAGAACCTGTGTTGATGCGTGATTCGGCGGCCGTCGCGAAGAAGGGAAAACGAAAGAAATGCGCCGGACCGTGAAAGCGCCTGTCGGCGCAAACGCCGCTCGCAGCGGCAACAAATGGAGCCCGGGGCTTAAGCACGGCTCGACGCACAGCCCAGTATAGCGGTATCCGGAGGTTTTCTGTCACGGCGTGGCGTGCGCATTCGTGCCTATTCCGTGCAGATGCAGATTCCGCCGCACGGGCTGAATCGTTGTGTTACTCCAACCGCCCTCGACGCCACAGGTGCGCGCCCTCATGGAAGTCGCGCGACGTGGTCAGCAGATTCGCCGCGGTGTGCATGAGCCGTGCGGCGCGGGTCTGCGCGTCGTGCGACACCTCTTGTGCCCCTTGCATCCCGCCGTGTGCCGCTGCATCCTTCTGCGCCGCGGTGATCCGGTGCGCTTGAACACGCAACCCATTGGCGATGACATCGGTGAACGCGCTCGCCCGGTCCAACGCCACGGCGAAATCACCGGTGAACGCACCTGACAGAATGGAATCCGCGGTCCGGGCGATATCCTCGGCATCCGGCGTCTCATCGACCCCCACAATGGCGGAAGCCGTGGTCGCCACCGGTTCGCCGAGCCGCCACAATCGCGCTATCTGTTCACGATTGCGTTGCATCCATGTGCGCAGCAGATACAGGCGCCACAGAATACCCGGCAGGGAATCTGGTTCCGCATTGCTCCATAGCTGCGCGATGATATCCACGCCCTCCGTATCCACAAGCGTGATGACACGCCGCACAATCTGCGGATCTTCGGTGTGGTGCACGCGGTCAAGCAGCGCCGCCGCCGAAGCGTGGCTCATCTCGCTGATGACCTCCGGGTCGAGACCGCCCCCCAGATGGTCCAAAATAGCCGGGTCGAGCTGCGCCGGACGGGCTGGCCGCGCCGAGCCTGACGGTGAGGCGAGGAACCCCGATCTGCTGGATTGGATTGATCCGGAACTGGAGGAGTCAGTAGACAAGTGGGCTCACTTTCTGAATATCGATGATTTTTGGGCCGTCGCCCGTTTCGATGATAGCCAAGGCAATCGCGTTGCCGGTGGGCATATACGGCGATTTCGCGATGAGCCGTTTTGCCAAAGCCTCGGACGCGCACATCCCGCGCAGATGAGTGAACATGCCGCCGATGACCGGGCGGTGCATACAGATGGCTGTGTCCATGCCGGTGTCCAGCATTCGGTCGATTTCCTTACGGAACCGCTGCCATGCCGCATCAGGGTTCTCGGCGAACGCATCCTCGGTCAGCTCGTCGGCCGTGTCAACGGTCAGGCCGGTCTGCCAGGAGAAAATCTCGATGGTCTGCATGCATCTCAGCCACGGTGAGCTGACCAGACGGTCAGGGCTGTAGCACGCCAGTTCGCGGTTCAGCGCGAATGCAGCCGCGGCTCCACGCGGGGTAATCGGGCGGTCGCCATCCAACCCTTTCCACTGTTTGCGCGCCTCTGCTTTGCCATGCCTGACAATCAGCAGCGTGCGGCTTTGCGCTGCGCCGGCTTTGACTAGAGCCACGAACTTGTCGAGAATCGTACGGTCGAGGATATGGGTCAGCAGTTTGCGCGCGCGGGATACCGGCACCCACACCACCGTGTCGATTTCGTCCTTGTCCGCGGGCAGGACCGGGCCAAGCGCTGTGTGACGGCGCTTTTCGGCTTCTTCGGTGATTGGCGTCGCCATCCAAAACACGACATGTTTCTGGTCGACGGTTTTGTTTTTCACGCGACGCTTGCGTCGGCCCTCATCCGCCAGCGGGTACTCGATGTCCCCGATCAGCGCCCCCAATTCCACGGCGACGCCGGATTCCTCGCCCATTTCGCGTACCGCCGCGTGCCTGTGGGTTTCGTTGTTCTCCAGTTTGCCTTTCGGCCAGCTCCAGTCATCGTATTTTGGCCGATGCACGACGCATACTTCGATGGCGTCGAGCGCTGATGCGGGATTCGATCCGACGGGCAGTCTCCCGTCATCGGAGAACTTCATCACGCCCGATGCGGCTTGTTGCGGGCGGTAGATGATACCTCCCGCGGCTTCGACGATTCTTGGCATACTGATTCCTTTCCCCTTGACTATCAACGATACCGTCCGCGAGCGCTTGGATTCGCGCGGGTGATGTTTGCGCGCGGCGCGGATGCGATTGCGGATGCGAGTTGGACGTGAACGCGGACACGATTGTGAAAGCGGCTGCTGATGCAGCTACCGATGCGGTCGTGACGGCGAAACCCGCGCGAACAGGGCCCGGACATGAATGATGGCGGCCGAGCGGTTGCAATCGGCCGCCATCATCGTCGTGGTAATCGCAAGGGTGTCGTACGCGGCGAATCCCTCGCATCCCATTTCCTGATTTCCTGCGGGTTTACGCCGGGTGGGCTCAGTGCGCGAGCGTGTTGGTCCCCGGCTTGCGCTGATGCTTGTGAATCAGGTATTCCTGGCAATCGACCAGCGGCCGGCCTTCCTCATCGCGCGAATGCAGCACATATGCGCCGTCAGGCTGCATATGCCACGAAATGGTGGAGTCGGCCATCTGCAAATCGACGTAATGGATGAGCTCCTCCACCTGCTCCGGCGCGGTGATGCGTACAAGCGCCTCCACACGACGGTCGAGGTTGCGATGCATGAGGTCGGCGGAACCGATCCACACCTCAGGGCCGGAAATCGGGCCTTCGCCGATCTGCGGGCCGTCGGAGTTCGCGAAGGCGTAGATGCGGCTGTGCTCGAGGAAGCGGCCAAGAATCGAACGCACGCGGATGTTCTCGCTCAGGCCGGGAACGCCGGGCTTGAGCGCGCAAATGCCGCGCTCGACGATATCAATCTTCACGCCCGCCTGGCTTGCGCGGTACAGCGCGTCGATAGTCTTCTCATCGACAATCGAGTTGACCTTGATCTTAATCCATGCCTCCTTGCCGGCGCGTGCAGCGTCCTCCTCGCGGCGGATGCGCTGGATCAGGCCGGTGCGTACGGTACGCGGGGCGACCAAAAGACGGTGGAAGCTGGACTTCGGCGCGTAACCGGACAACTGATTGAACAGGCGGGTCAGATCCTGGCCGACCACCGGGTCGCAGGTCAGCAGGCCGAGGTCGGTGTACAGGCGGGCGGTCTTCGGGTTGTAATTACCGGTGCCCACGTGGCAGTAGCGGCGCAGGCCATCGGCTTCCTGACGGACCACGAGCGAGAGCTTGCAGTGCGTCTTGAGTCCGACGATGCCGTAGACCACGTGTACGCCCGCACGTTCGAGCTTGCGGGCCCACATGATGTTCGCGTCCTCATCGAACCGCGCTTTGATCTCGACGAGCGCAAGGACCTGCTTGCCGGCGTGCGCAGCGTCAATTAGCGCGTCGATGATCGGCGAATTGCTGGACGTGCGGTACAGCGTTTGCTTGATGGCGAGCACCTTCGGGTCGGCGGCCGCCTGGGCGAGGAACGCCTGCACGGAGGTCGAGAAGGAATCGTAGGGATGGTGCAGCAGGATGTCGCGCTCGCGGATGGCGGCGAAAATGTCCTGCGCATGGCTGGATTCGACTTCCGCAATCTGCCGGTTGGTGATCGGGATGAACGGGCGGTACTTGAGATCCGGGCGGTCGATGGCCTGCAGCTCGAACAGAACCGTCATGTCCAGCGGGGTGGGAAGACGGTAGACCTCGTCGGCGCTGACGCGCAGCTGGTCGGCGAGCAACTGGGAGAGGAACGGGCTTGTCGCGTCGGAGATCTCGAGGCGGATCGGAGGTCCGAAGCGGCGGCGCAGCAGTTCTTTCTCCATCGCGTTGAGCAGGTTTTCGGCGTCGTCTTCCTCGACGTCGATATCCTCGTTTCGGGTGACGCGGAAGGATCGCGCCTCCTTGATAATCATGCCGGGGAACAGGGATTCCAGATGGGCGATGATTAGGTTCTCCATCGTGATGAAGCCGTAGCGTTCCTCGCGGCTCTCCTCATCGGTCAGATCGTCGACCGGGACCAGACGGTTGAGGTTGCCCGGAATCTTCACGCGGGCGAAATGAGTCTTGCCGCTGGTCGGATTCTCGACGAGCACCGCGAGATTCAGCGAGTTGCCGGAAATGTAGGGGAACGGGTGCGCGGGGTCCACGGCGAGCGGGGTGAGCACGGGGAACACCTGCTGGCGGTAGTAGCGTGACAGGCGCTCCTGCTCGGCGGTGGTGAGCTTGTCCCAGCTCAGCAGGACGATATGCTGATCGGCGAGCGCCGGCAGGATATGGTCGATGATGTAATGCGCGTGCTCGTCTTGCAGGCGGTGGGCCTGTTCGCTGATGGCGCGGAACTGCTGGCGCGGGCTCAGGCCGCTCGGCGAGGTGACAGCGATGCCGGTGTCGATGCGGCGCTTGAGGCCGGCCACGCGGACCATGAAGAACTCGTCGAGGTTGGAGGCGAAGATCGCGCCGAAATTGGCGCGTTCGAGCAGCGGAACGTCTTCGTTCTCGGCGAGCTCGAGGACGCGCTTGTTGAACTTCAGCCAGCTGAGTTCGCGGTCGAAGAACCGGTCTGGCGGCAGCGGCTGCTCGCCTTCCTGGGTCTCCCGCTTGTCGTTCTTGTCTGTCTCGGCGATGTGCTCAGCAATCTGGCTGCGCAGAATCGCCTTCGAGGGTGCGTCAAAAATTTGTGCCATACCACTACTCTAGGCACTTGGCTGGGAGTTGTCGCGGCAAAGTCAGGAAAATTTAGCCGGTGTTTACATTTCGGCGTGTTGCGGGTGGGGTGGGTGCGGTGGTTGCTGGATGGTACCTGGTTGTGGTGCGATTGACGGGTCGCATGGCGGGCGTTGCACGGGGTGTTCTGGGACTTGGCGGTCGGTATCGGCCTGTGGTGCGACAGATTGATTGCAGGACTGAGGTATCCGGCGACTTGTAATTGCTGTGTGTTCATATCTGTCGGTCTGCGTATGTCATGGCATGCATGACTTGGAGGTTCCGGTGCGATTGAGCGTCGGTGCGTTTGGTTTCGGCACATGGTGTATGTCTTCACATACGTGAGATTGCCGATATCCCCGACCTGTCGGCAAAGAATCGAGTGACGGATAGCTCGGTGGTCGGCAGAGCATGCCGTCTCGCGCCTCGCTGATTGCTGTAGTGATCCGATGACGTCAATGGTGGAACAGAATGTGCGTTCTGGTACTGGTTTGTGCGGATATGGTTGGTTGGGAGAAGGGCTGCCGGACTGGTGCGACCGGCGTGTCTTTCGGTGCGCACATAATCGCACATGCGAACCGGTTCGATATGCACATGAATCCGCAAGATTGCCGCGTTTGGATGTGCCGTCGAACACTTGCGCAAATAAACGAACAATACCGCCGCAGATGCGATATCGGGTTGCGAGCTGCAAGAATCGGGGCATAATAACAAGTACAAGGAAAACTTAAGAGAGCAGAAGCCCACAGTAGTGTATAGCCACGAAAGGTTGTTACGTTGGACGGGCATTGGAAAGACTTACCGTTACAACGATGGTGTTGTGAAGAGATTCTGCTCATTAAGCCTTGTACGGAAGGCCCGCTTCGGCGGGCCTTCTCGTTTGTCCGAGGCCTTGTTCGATCGTATCCCCAAGCAATAGGCCAGTGTACGTTCAGTGTTTCGGTGGCTGGGCGGTGTGTGTGCCTGCTGCAGTCCTTTTCCCAAACTGGTTACGCTGGGGCGGTCGTTAGTGTAACTAGTTTGGGTGGTGGGATGGTCGGCCGGCACCGGTTTGCGTGTCTGGTGATTTGGTGGTGTCCGTTTGTCGCCGTCCCTTCTGCAAACTGGTTACGCTGGGAGGGTCGTTAGCGTAGCTAGTTTGGGTGGTTGGCCGGAATTGGGTGTGAGGGGTTGTCCTGTCAGGCGTGTCGCGGTTTTAAGTCCTCATGCCGTCACTTTCGAGCGCGGCCAGAGTGTGTGTCCGGAATCAGCGCGGACCTGTTGCGGCGCAAGGCATACGGGCGGTTCGAATGTGCCAGATTGGTGGAACGGGCACTCCGTGATGCCCCCAATGCCACGGCACCCCGACTGACCCACCACCGGATACACATTTTGTCCTATAACCCTCGGGAACGGTCTTGATACACCGCGATACCATGCGCTCGGAGCGGGTATCTGCGGTATCTGTAGTACTTGCCCGGTCGTATCTTGCGTATCTGTGTTCATCGGCGCCCGAGACCCGAAGTAGCGTCGTTGAAATTCCGCGGGTCGTACTCGCGGTATCGGACCTATTCGCACACAGATAACGCAGATGCAATCCGCGAGGTACTACAGCAAGGCGAGATGCACGTTGCCAGGCATCATCAAGTACCGCAAATACGCAAGATACCGATGTCAAACCACCAGTGCGGACCGCAGATGATTGCAAACGCTCCCGTCCGCAGCCTGACTCCGCCATCCGCCAACGCGTGAGAGCATCATCACTTGCGGTCCGTCCCGATTCGCGATACCAAGCGACCCTGAGACGCGCGAAACCATCGGCATCACGTGAGGGACAATCGCCCGCACGCCAGCCAGAAACCCAGCCACACCGCGGGAATCATCTTTCGACCACATTCCCGGTTCGAAGTGGCGCTCGAGCGCCCATACCGTGTTCGATTGGATGGTATGACATCACATACATCGCATATGACACATACAACACACATGAATACGCACCAATCTCAGCAGGTCGCCCGCCCTAACGCGGCGGTCAACGTCCCCTACCGGTCCGGGGCTGATTCGTTCGGCGTTCCATGCCCGTCGCCGGTGTATCGCGCGCCGAATGCGGCGATTGTACTGTCGGCGAGCGGCGGATTGGGCACGAGCACCTTCGCGGCGCTGCTCGCGCAAACACTGCACGGCCTATACGACGACAGGGACTTCGCCTTGGTAGACGCTGACTTGTCCGGCGGCGGACTGGATGTCCTGCTTGGTATGGAAAGCGAGCTTGGCGTCCTGCTCAATGCCGTCACGGCTCCGCTGGGCGAGGTGGACGGCGCTGCCTTGCGTCGCCGGCTTACCACGTGGGATGGCGTTGACGTGCTGTCCAGCCGCCCGTGGATTTGCCCGATGCCGCAGGATTGGGAGATCGCTGTGACGGTCTGCGCGCTGGCCGAGATGTATGACATGGTGGTTGTCGATGCGGGGCGTGCCGGGTATTCTCCCGGTGAGGCGATTCCGTTGCCGCTTAAAGGCTCCGCGATGATTCTGCTGGTTGAATTGTCCGTTCTTGGCACGGTCCGCGCGCAGGCGTGCATCGAGGCGTTGACCGGCCGGGGCAGTCGACGGTCGTCCGATCACCGCGCCGCGCTCGCCAATCGTACCGCTTCGGGAACGGTCACAGAGGACGATATCGCGCTGGTCGGGGTTCTGCCGCCGACCGCCCGTGCATCCGCCCGTGGTGTGATCGGCGTTGACGAGGCGGCGGAATACTTGGGCATCGACGTGCTGTGCAACATCCAGCCTGACACGCGGTTGTGCGCGGAGATACTTGAGGGGACCGGCTTGCTCAAGCCGAACCGGGCGAATGCGAAAGCATTGCGCACTGTGGCATCGTGGCTTGATGCTAGGCGGGCGGGGTCGGCGAGGCCGACGGGGAGTGGGGAGCGGCGATGACTGCGATGAATGCAACAGCGCCGCTAGCGTCAGAGTCAGTCTCGCCGTTTGTGTCAGTGCAAGCGCCAGTATCACCGCCAGTGCCAGTACCAACATCAGCCCCGCTGACAGCAACAACACCAACGGCCACACCAGAGGCCACCACACTGACTCCGCCGCCAGTAAGCGCGCCGGCTCAATTCGCCGCAACGAGGACATCGCATGAATCGTGATGATCCCCGGAACAACGCAAGCGCCAAAGTTGCAAGCCCGGCCAGCCCAGCCAGTCGAGCAAACTCAGCAAACCCAGCAAACCCGGAAATCCCCGCGCCCGCGGCGCCGCGCAGAGCATTGTCCATCGCGTTCGGCCCGTTGCAATGGCTGGCTCAGGACACCCAGATCACTGATATCGCGGTGACCTGCGACGGCGGGGTCTGGGCCGATCGCGGGGCGGGCATGCTTCCGTGTCGCATCGCCGTGCCGTTCCGCTCACCGCAGGTCGTTCGCGATTACGCCGTGCGGCTGTGCGCACAGATGGGTCGTCGTCTTGATGATGCTTGCCCGATTGCGGACGCGTCAACAGCTGACGGAATCCGCGTCCACGCGGTCATCGCGCCGATTGTGCCGCAAGGCGCCTCGATTTCGATTCGTCTGCCGGGAAGCCTGCCGCCAACATTGGAATCGTTGTGTGCCTCCGGCATGTTCCCGCCGGCATGGCTGGCCCTGCTGGACGGCTTGGTCCGCGGCCGTGCCACGATACTCATCACCGGCGGCACAGGCGCTGGGAAAACCACGCTGCTCAAGGCGTTGCTCGGTCGTTGCGAAATCGGCGAGCGTATCGTCAGCGTCGAGGAAGTCCGCGAGCTTGGCGAATTGGCGGCGGTTTCCGGCGGCAATCATGTGTCGCTGGTTGCACGGGAGGCGAATGTCGAGGGCGCTGGGGCGGTGGGCTTGCCCGAGCTGGTGAAGGCGACGTTACGGATGCGCCCCGACCGTGTGGTGTTGGGTGAATGCCGCGGCGAGGAGATCGCTGATTTGTTGCGTGCGTTCAACTCCGGGCATCGTGGTGGAGCCACGACCTTGCACGCCGATGGCGTGGAGCGTGTGCCTGCACGGTTGATATCGTTGGGGTTGCTGGCGGGGCTTGACGCTCGGGCTTTGGGTATGCTCGCACAGGACGCGTTTGATGCGGTAATCCATGTGGAGCGTACGTCGGTCGGGCGGCATATCGCGCAGGTGGGCACCCTTGCGGTGGTTCACGGCGCTTTGGTCGGGGTGCCGTTGTTGGCATGGGATGGTGTCGGCCGGCCGCTCGCGATTGAGGGGTGGCAGGATTTCGCGGTACGCTGGCTTGCGTCGGCGGCGACATCGTGGCAGGGCCATTCGCTGAAGGTGGTGGAAGCATAATGATTCTGTGGCCGTTGATCGCCGCAATCTGCTGTGCGGCGTTGCTGATGTTGCCGGTGTGGGATGGCGTGTCGTGCCGATGGCGGTTGCGCGATGCCGCTGATGGTCGGGCAGTGGAGCCGCCTGCCGCCGCGGGATTGGATGCGGCGCTGGCGATGTTGACTGCCGGGGTGCGTGCGGGAGGCACGTTGGAGGATTCGCTTTCCAGACTTTCCGGGCGGCAATCGGGGCAATCGAGCCAATTGCCAGGCCAGTCAGATCAGTCAGGTCAATCCAGCCGATTATCTGGCCTATCGGGGCACGCCGTGGACCGGTTTGCGGTGATTCGAGCGCTCGCTGCCCACGCTCGGGACGGCGAGTCGGCGTATCTTGAGCGGATTGCGGCGGAAGTGTGTGTCGTCGCGCAGCTGAGCGGTCGCTTGGGTTGCGAACTGGGGTCCTGCCTGGAAGCGGTAAGCGCTTCGTTCCGCCGCTCGGTGGGCCGTGACCAGCTGGTCGCCCAAGCGAGTGCGATGCCGAAGGCAACAGTGAAGCTGCTGCTCGTTTTGCCGTTCGGCACCTGGGGGTTCGGCGCCCTGCTTGGCGCGCATCCGTTGCAGACTCTGCTCGGTTCGCCTGTCGGTGTGGCGTGCCTGTGTCTGGGATTGTCCGGGTATGCGGCTGGTGCCGTGTGGGTGCGTTCCATGGTGCGTTCGGCTTTACAAGAAGCGTAACCGGGCTGCAGGGATGGAAGGGGAGCTGATGGGTGTGCAGGCTGCTGTGGCGTTTGCGGTGTTGGCCTCGTGTTGCGTGTCATTGTTGTTGATGCTGCGTAGGTCGGGACCGTGCATGATTGGCCGGATTGATGCGGCTCGCCGGCTTGCGGATGAGGGGCTACGCCCGAGCGATGCGCTTGTGGTGCAGATGCTTGCGGTCGCGTTGCGTAAGGGCGCATCGGTTCCATGCGCGTTGGACGCGGTGGGCGAGGTGACCGGAGGATTGACCGGGGACGCGCTGTGTACGGTCTCGCGACGGTTGTACCGGGGTACGTCGTGGGATGATGCGTGGCGGATCGGGGACGATGCCGGCATTTCGGTGTGTCGGCTGATTCGTGAGGGCTTGCGTGATTCGTGGGAGCATGGGTCTTCCCCGGTGCGCGGATTGGAATTGACGGTGCAACGCGCCGACCGTGACGCCCGCCATGCCATTGAGCAGGGGGCGGCGGGGTTGTCGGTGCGGATTCTATTGCCGATGGCGTTGTGTTTTCTGCCGGCGTTCGTTGTGATTGGCGTGGTGCCGACCGCGATGTCGCTGATAGGAGGCTGAGCGGGTCGTTTGTTGTTTCGATGGCGCGTTTCGCCTGGCGACTTGACGGAACCCGTCTGGAACCGACCGGAATGAGGGCGGAATCAGTGCGGATGACATGGACGGATGACATGGACAGGGATGTGGATAAGTCAATGTGGATAAGTCGATGTGGATAACAGTCGTCTTTCGACCACATTGCCCGTTCGAGCTTCCCTCGCGAGGTCCCGGTCGGGCACACTGGGGATACCGCCAAGGCAGGCGGTGCCCGGAGCCTCGGGCCATATCAGAAAGGAACAACCATGACCGGCATTCACCAACCCCTGATGCAAGGGAAAACAGGATTCATCACAGCCATGCGGAGCGCTCCGATAGCGGCGGCGCGCAAAGCCAAGGAACGTGCGTGCATGATTGACGCGAAAATCCGCCTGATGGCCGTCGAACCGCAGAAAGGTGCGGCGACCGCGGAATACGCGATGGTTCTCGTTGCTGCCTGCGGTTTCGCCGCCGTGCTGTTCGCGGTCATCAAATCGGATATTGTGAAGAATCTCGTGCTCGCTCTGATCAAGGGTGCTATGGAGTTGAAGAAGGGCTGAAATGGGATACGCATGTGAACGGCCCCGCATGAGGGAAGCCGGAAGCCACGGCGCCGTGCAGGGGATGAACGGCGCATCGGGCGCTCGCAGAAATGCCGATGGGGGATTCGGCGTGTCGGCGGCATGGCCCACTCGGTTGTCGGGGGAACAGTGGCCGGGGGAATCCGGTACCGTGCGAGGCCGTTCTCATGCCCCTGAACAACATGGGCAGCGGGGTGCCATCACCGCGGAATTCGCGATGGTGCTTCCCGTCGCGGCGGTGCTCATGGCGATGTTGCTCTCGCTGACGCATGTGGTGACCACGTCGATGGCGTGTCAGGACGCGGCATCTTCAGCTGTCCGCGAAGTGGTGGTCGCACGGGTGCCTGCGCACGGCGAACAGGCGCGGAACATCGCATCGACGGCTGTTGCCGCGGTCGCGGGGAAAGACGCTACGGCCACAATCTCGGAGGATGGGGGACTGGTCACTGTGCACACGCAGTGCCCGGTTGTGTCCGGGATGAGCAGCGTCTTGCCGGCATCGGTGCATGGGTCTGCGAGCGGAGCGTCCTCGTGACCGGTGTTCGCCGCCATACAACCTGTGAGCCCCATGGATCCCGCGAATCCTCTCCATCCCGCGAACAGGGGTCGGCGGTGGTGCTCATGGTGATGATCATATCCGTCGCATGCGTAGCGGCGCTTGCCGCCGCCGGCGTCGGCCATGCGAGAATCACCGGCAATCGTGTCAGATTGTGGGCTGATGATGCTGCGGTGTCCGCCGCAGTGGCGCTGAGTGAAGGCCATCGCGACCCATGCGCGGTGGCAGGGCGTGTCGTTCGCGCCGATGGGGCTGGTGTCACGGCTTGCACAGTCGATGGCGAGGACGTCACGGTGAGCGTGCGCTACGAATACCGGCAGGGTTTCGGCATGGTGATTATGAAAGCCTCTCGCGCCGGACCCGTGGCCTGTGGGTGAGGCGGTGTGGCGTGTTCTGCCGCAACGCTAGATTGGTGAAAGGGACACTGGTGGTCGCGGTGCGGTAGCCTGCGCCGCGTATGCTTGTAGGGCACGTTTGCGGCCTATGAAGGAGTTGGACATGGCGTTGGCATTGTATCGACGGTATCGTCCCGATACGTTCGACGGGGTCATCGGACAGGATCAGGTGACCGTACCGCTCAGCCGGGCGCTTGACCAGAACAGGCTCACCCATGCGTACCTGTTCTCCGGGCCGCGCGGATGTGGCAAAACCAGTTCCGCGCGTATTCTCGCGCGATGCGTCAACTGCGCGAAAGGCCCCACGTCTCATCCGTGCGGTGAATGCCCGAGCTGCAAGGATCTCGCCACAGGAGGACCGGGGTCCATCGACGTCGTGGAAATCGACGCCGCAAGCCACAACGGTGTCGATGATGCCCGCGAACTGCGTGAACGCGCAGGCTTCGCGCCCGCTCGCGACCGGTACAAGATCTTTATCCTCGACGAAGCGCATATGGTCACCCAGCAGGGGTTCAACGCGCTGCTCAAAATCGTTGAGGAACCGCCGGAACATGTCATGTTCATCTTCGCAACGACGGAACCGGACAAGGTGATCGGCACGATTCGCTCCCGCACCCACCATTACCCGTTCCGCTTGGTCCCGCCCGAAATCATGGGCCCGTACCTCGAGGGAATCTGCGAGAAAGAACAAATCAAGCCGGAGCCAGGCGTGCTCAAGCTCGCCATGCGCGCGGGCGGCGGCTCCGTACGTGACACCCTGTCGGTGCTCGACCAGCTGATGGTGGGTTCCGAGCATGGCGTCATTTCCCATGATTCGGCGGTTGCACTGCTCGGATTTACCCCGGATTCTCTGATCGGAGAGGCGATCGACGCGATTATCGACCGCAACGGTGAACAGCTGTATGGGGTCGTGCAGAAGGTTGTGGTCGGCGGATTCGAGCCACGACGTTTCGTGGAAGATTTGCTGGCGCGTGTGCGCGACCTTCTGGTGCTCACTTTGGGTGGAGACCGTGCCGAAAGTGTGCTCAGCGACGATGCGGCAGTCGAGGATATCGCCGATTTGCACCGGCAGGCGTCCGCCCTGGGATTGCGCTCGCTGACATCCATTGCCGACACGATTAACGACACGCTCGGCACGATGAGCGGTGCCACGTCGCCCCGTATGCGCCTGGAACTGCTGGTCGCCCGCCTGCTGGCAGGCCGTGAGGAAAGCGTATTCGGTCCGTCAGCCACGTCTTCGGCGAATATGACGGCCCAATCCGGTGCCCCGGTTCAGCAGCGCGCCGGCAATCCCCCGATGCACAGCGGTTTCATCGATTCGACCCGCAACAAGCGCAAGGGACAAGCCCAGACTGCCGTGTCAGGCAACACTGCCGCGCAACCGTCAAGCAATGCAGACGCTCAGGCGGCGGCACGCCAGCAGATCCCTGCCGCGCCATTGCCGGACCATGCTGTGACAGGCGTGCGGACGACGGAAACACAGACATCCGGTACATCCGGTACGCAAGCCGACGGCGTGCAGGCGTCTGCTGCACCCGCCACACAGCAGGCCGGTGCACCCACAATGCCGCCGACCGCTGGAAGCAATCAGGTCCCGCACACTGACGGCGCGGCCGCACCCGCCATGCCTGAGCCGCAGGATGCCCGCAGTGTCGAGGAACGTTGGCAGGCCGTTCTGACCAAGTTGCCGTCGGATATCCGCGAATACGTTGACCAACAGCGGGTGCCGTCCGTCCGGCTCATCGCCGGTCCCGCCGGGAAATCCAAGCTCCTCATGACTTTCGCGAAGCCCATCGACCAGCACGCCTTCGCGCTTGCGGTGTCGTCAGATGAAGCGTATGACGGCAAGAAAGCGGCTGTCGTGGTGCAGGATATCGTCAAGGAAATCTTCGGCGATGGCGCGCGCATTTCACCTACGCCGACCGCAGCGAACGGGGAAACTGTCGAATCCATCAGACGCATGTTGCCCGAGCAGGTCAGCCAGGTCAAACGTGAAATTGCGCTCGCGAAAGCGAAACAAAGCGCAGCCACTCTTACCGCGGTGACTGTCGGCATCCATACCGGTCCGACTGGCAAGGAGGCGAAGACTCCGGGGCAGTCCGGCGATGACACGCAGGACGCCGACGACCCCAGCCACCGAGGACGGGGAAGCGCCCAAGCGGCGGCGGTCGCAGCGCCGACGGCTATGATGACTCCGCCCGCGATGACGTCCGTCGCGCCCGCCCCCTCCATGATTCTGGCGGGTTCTGGGCCAATCGCGTCCGTAGATGCGACATTTGCCGAGGATGACCCGTGGCTGCAGCCTTTGCCGGGGCACAAGCCGACAGGAGACAATGGTTCGGTGCCGTCTGCGGGTGGCAAATCCCCGTCAAACCTGGTCGACCAGAGCAGCAGGGTCGGCCAGAGCGCCGCGCAGCCGCATCACGGCAAGCATGTGGCAGTGCCGGACATCAGCGATGGCATCGATCCGTGGGCGACACCTGCCACGACTGCGACACCTGCCACTTCAACCGCTCCAGCCGCGCCGAACGCGTCGAACGTATCCGCAACGCATACCGGACATGCTGCGCCGACAGTACGACTTGCCGCAGGTAACCCGGCATCGCCGTCCGCCGTACAATCAGGCTCGGCAACCCGGAGCAATCCCCGGACCCTGGTGCGCCAGGGCGAAGGCGATGTATGGGGTTCCATGCCGGCAGCAGGAGCACAGACCGCGGAGCCGCAGGACTATCCGGAACCGGTGGAGCTGCAGGACGACCCCTGGGCCCAGCAGCCGGGCGACCTCGGCGCACACAACCCGCAGCCGTACTCCGGTGCGTCGGGCGGCCCGCAAGTTCCCCCGGAGGAAGACGAGTACTCGCTTAACGACGAATCACTTGGAACCGCCACGGCACTCAGCGTCGAAGAGCTCAAAGAACTCTTCGAAGTGAAAACGGTCGAGCAATTCGCCCCCGACGACCCGAAGAATCCGAAGAACCTTCAGCCGCCGAACCGTCACAACGACATGGATGCTTCGTCCCAGAAATAACAGGCGGATAGCATGCAGAACCCCGCAATCGCCTGACCGGCGTATATCGCCGGGGTTCGGCGGGGCACCCGCTCAATCGGCAGATTTATCGTAAAAGGAGCCCAACAATGGCATTGGCATATGACGGTGCGATCCAACGTCTGATCGACGCATTCGCCAAACTTCCCGGCATCGGCCCCAAAGGCGCGCAACGCATCGCTTTTTATCTGCTGTCCGCCAACGACGACGAGGTACGCAACCTGGTCGAGGCGATCACTGACGTCAAAGAAAAAGTGCGATTCTGCGACGTGTGCGGCAACGTGTGCGAGACCAGCCCCTGCCCGATCTGCTCCGACCCAAGGCGCGACCAATCCATGATTTGCGTGGTCGAAGAGCCCAAGGACGTGATGAGCATCGAACGCACCCGCGAATACCACGGCCTGTACCACGTGCTCGGCGGCGCCATCAACCCGATGGCCAACGTCGGCCCGGCGGACCTCAACATCCCCAAACTGCTCGAACGCCTGCAAAACCCGGACATCAAGGAGATTATCCTCGCCCTCGACCCGAATATCGAAGGGGAGGCGACCACCAGCTACCTCAGCCGTCTGCTGTCGCCGCTCGGCATCAAAGTCACCCGGCTCGCCAGCGGCTTGCCCGTCGGCAGCGACCTCGAATACGCGGACGAAATCACCCTCGGCCGGGCACTCGCCGGCAGACGCGAGGCATAACGCGTAAAAACCTTGCCATCATGCCGTTCCGCATGCTGGTCACCGGGTATCCTGCCGGATTGCGTGACTCGTATAATCGTCTCACTTGCGTACAATACGAGCGCAGGACATTCCTTTAGAGAAGATAGGACAATCGTGGCTCTTATCGTGCAGAAGTACGGCGGCTCCTCGGTCGCCGATACTGACTCGATCAAGCGTGTTGCCAAGCGCATCATCGAAACGAAAAACGCTGGCAACGACGTCGCTGTAGTGGTTTCGGCTATGGGAGACACCACCGATGACCTCATCGACCAGGCGATGAGCATCGATTCGACCCCGCCGGCCCGTGAAATGGACATGCTCATGACCGCAGGCGAGCGTATCTCTATGAGCCTGCTGTCCATGGCGATTCACTCCGCCGGTTCGCATGCGTACTCGTTCACCGGGTCCCAGGCCGGTTTCATGACGGACGCGCGGTTCGGTGCGGCGCATATTCGCGCCGTCAAGCCTGACCGTGTCCGCCATGCGCTTGAGAAGGGAAGCGTTGCCATCGTCGCAGGCTTCCAGGGCATCAATGAGGACGGCGACGCCACCACGCTCGGCCGCGGCGGTTCCGACACATCTGCTGTCGCCTTGGCTGTTGCGCTTGGTGCTGACGTGTGCGAGATTTACACCGACGTTGACGGCGTGTTCACCGCCGACCCGCGTATCGTCCCGACCGCCCGCCGCATCCCGGTCATCGATTACGAATCCATGCTTGAAATGTCATCCTGCGGTTCCAAGGTGCTCGCCCTGCGTTGCGTCGAATACGCGCAGCGCTTCGGCATGCCGCTGCATGTGCGCAGCTCCTTCTCCCACCGCAACGGCACGCTGATTCTGCCCGAGGGCGTCAGTCCCGCATCGGTGCCGAACCTTACGCGCAAATAGCATCCGGAGGATTCCGGGGCGCCTGTGCAAGGCGCACGACACACGACATATCCATACCAACACAACTGTCCGCAACACAACCGCAAGTTGCACTGATTCGAGGAAACAATGAACGAGAACGATAACAAATCCATGGGCGACCTGTTCCCCGACCTCGGTCCCGAGACCCCGGTCATCTCCGGTGTCGCGCACGACCGCAGCGAGGCGCTGGTCACCGTGCGCCGCGTGCCGAACGAGCCCGGCATGGCCGCGAAGGTGTTCACCAAGCTCGCTGAAGTCGGCGTGAACGTGGACATGATCGTGCAGGCCAGCGCCTCCACCGGCACCGCCGATATCTCCTTCACCGTCCCGGAAACCGCCGTCAAGCAGGTGCAGGATTTGCTGCAGAACAAGCATGACGAGCTCGGCTACCAGTCCTTCGACGTCAACAAGAGCGTCGGCAAGGTCGCTGTGGTCGGCGTGGGTATGAAGACGCACGCTGGTTTGGCCGCAAAGTTCTTCAATGCGCTGAGCGACGCGGGCATCAACGTGCTGATGATTTCCACGTCCGAAATCCGCATCGCGGCTTTGGTCCCGCTCGACCAGCTCGATGATGCGGTGCGTGCGCTACACACCGCCTACGGCCTCGACGCCGATCAGGTGGAGGCCGTGGTCTACGGCGGCACCGGTCGCTGAATCGCCGGGCTGTGAGCTGCTGAGCCGCAAACTCGGTGATGCTCCTGCCTCGGGGCGGCAGGGTGTAGATGGGGCGAAGGCCCGTTGTCGGTTGTATGCCGGCGGCGGGCCTTTCCTGTTGTGGTTTGGGATTGTGTGTCGTTGGGGGTGGATGTTGAGGATTGTCTGGTGTGTCTGACGCGTCGGGTGTGTTCTGCCCGTCGTGTATGTCACGGCATGCGTGATTTAGACGGAACGGGCTGTTGGGTGGTGGACGTTGCCGTATGTGTCGCGTCGTGTATGTCTTGGCATGCGTGACCGGGTGGTTTGACGTACCAATGCGGCGGACGTTGCCGCATTTGGCATATGACGTATGTCACGGCATACACGATTCAAACGCACGGGTCGCTGGGTGGCAGAATGTTGGCGTATGCGTTGCGTTGTGTATGTCTCGGCATGCGCAACTGATCGAATGGACAAGCTGTAGCAACAACAAACGGCGGTATCCGCCCGCCCGCGTATGCCGTGACATACGTGAGAAGACGAATACCGCCGTTACCGCTGTCAGCAATCGTCGCTACTGAATCTTCATTATTGTCGGCAACCGTCATCGCAGCTGGACTGCAACAGCCGACAGACGTCCACCTGCTCTCAACGCTCGCCGACGCTGGTCTTACTTCGCTTCGATATAGCCGAGCGCGTGCAGCATCTCAGCGCATTCAAGCGCGCCGCCGGCCGCACCGCGCAGTGTGTTGTGCGCGAGTCCGACGAACTTCCAATCGAAAATCGAATCCGGGCGCAAGCGGCCGATGGAGATACCCATGCCGCCCTCGTAATCGACATCCAGCTTCACCTGCGGACGGTCGTCCTCGGTGAGGTACTGGATGAACTGCTTCGGCGCGTGCGGCAGGCCGAGTTTGGCGGCTTCGCTCGTGTAGTTCACGAGACGGTCGACGAGCTCCTCCTTGGACGGGTCCTTGCCGAAGTTGATGAACACGGTGGACGTGTGACCGTTGAGCACAGGCACGCGGATGCACTGCGAGGTGATGCGCAGCGGGCCTTCGAACGGCACAATCTGGCCGGTCGCGTCATCGACGTGGCCGAAGACCTTGAGCGGCTCCTTCTCGGATTTCGCTTCTTCGCCCGCGATGTACGGGATAATGTTGCCGACCATTTCCGGCCAGTCCTTGAAGGTCTTGCCGGCGCCGGAAATCGCCTGATACGTGCTGACGATGACCTCGTGCGGCTCGAATTCCTTCCATGCGGCGAGAGCCGGCGTATACGCTTGGATTGAGCAGTTCGGCTTGACGGCGATGAAGCCGCGCGTGGTGCCCAGACGCTTGCGCTGGTACTTGATCACGTCGAAATGCTGCGGATTGATTTCCGGCACGACCATCGGCACGTCCGGCGTCCAGCGGTGCGCGCTGTTATTGGACACCACCGGGGTTTCGGTCTTCGCGTACTGTTCCTCGATTGCGCGAATCTCGTCCTTCGGCATGTTGACTGCGGAGAACAGGAAATCCACATCCGCGGAGACGCCTTCGACATCCGCCACATCCTTGACAACCATGGACTTGACGAACTGCGGCATCGGGGTTTCCATCTTCCAACGCCCGCCGACAGCCTCTTCGTAGGTCTTGCCGGCGCTGTGCGCCGATGCAGCGAGCGTGACCAGCTCGAACCACGGGTGGTTTTCGAGCAGGGTGACGAAGCGTTGCCCGACCATGCCGGTTGCGCCGAGAATGCCGACCTTGATTTTCTGTGACATTATGGCCTTTCGATTGCAAGGGTAACTGCGCAGTACAATGCCCGAACCTTCGGTCGTGTACGTGTGCGAGCCATGCTAGCAGAACGCATACTCAGCAAGTGTCCGGTTTTCATATCGTGGTCGGTCGGTTTCGGCCCAGCAGTAAGGCTTTGCGCAGTTCGTACCATCGCGTCGTTGCGGTGGCACGAACCGGTTGCCGCAGGTATCAGCTCGCAGGCATCCGTTTACAAGTGTCCGTTCATGCGTGTCTGTCCACGCAGGATAGACACGCGTGAACGCATCGCACGGATTCGTTCACGCGTAAATCACGCATAGATATTGCGTGGACGCATGTCGTCAGGCAGACCGTTGAGCAGTGTGGTCACCGACCTGGACTCGAACACGGAACGGATGCCGGCGGCCAGCAGTGGCGCGACCGACAGGACGGTCATATTGGGCAGGCGCTTGCTCTGGGGCACGGGGACGGTATCCATAAGCACGATTTCGCGCGCCCCGCAGTCCTTGAGTCGGTCGATGGCGGGGCCGGACAGCAGACCATGCGTGGCAACCAGCGTGACGCTCTTCGCACCGGCGTCGCGCAACGTCCGCACAGCTTCGCAAATCGTGCCGGCGGTGTCGATCATGTCATCGACGACGATGCAATCGTGCCCCTCGACCTCGCCGATGATGCCGTGCGCGACCGCGTGGTTCGGGCGCGTAGTGTCGCGGGTCTTGTGGATGAACGCGAGTGGTAGGCCGCCGAGCTTCGCGGCCCACTGTTCGGAGACCTTGATACGCCCGGCGTCGGGGGAGACGACGGTCGCGTTCTCCATCGGCATGGAGCTGCGCACATAGTCAAGCAGCACCGGCATGGCGGTGAGGTGATCGACCGGACCGTTGAAGAAGCCCTGCTCTTGGGAAGCGTGCAGGTCCACGGTCATGATGCGGTCGGCGCCCGCCGTGCGGAACAGGTCGAACATCAGGCGCGCGGTGATGGGCTCGCGGCCTTGGTGCTTCTTGTCTTGACGCGAATAGCCCATGAACGGCGCGACCACGGTGATGGAGCGTGCGGAGGCGCGTTTGAGCGCGTCGACCATGATGAGTTGCTCCATCAGCCACTTGTTAATCGGGTCGGTATGCGATTGGATAACGAATACATCGGCGCCGCGAACCGGTTCGGTGAACCGTACGTACATCTCGCCGTTCGCGAAATCATATGCGGTGGTCTCCAGCAGATGCGTGCCCAGGTATTCGGCGGTTTCCTGAGCGAGCTGCGGGTAGGCGCGTCCCGTGACCACTGCTAATCGCTTGTCCGGTTTGCCTTCGAGAATTGCCGACATCTTGCGCCTTCCCGACCCTTTGGTCGATTGATGGGATTGAAACATCACCTAATATAACAAGGCAGGGGCATAAGACGGTACGGGTGGAGGCGGGATGTGCGTCAAATCCGGGGGAACGCGACAAATCAGGCGTGCCGCGCGACGCATGTCGAAAGTCAGGCATCGGGAGTATGCTGGCATGGTTGTCCGCAGCACCTGCGGGCAGTCGCATACACACTCCTGCCGTGGAAGGTCCACGGCCTTTAGTCCGAAGGAGGTGGGTGATGTCTGCGCATAAGTACGAACTGATGTTCATTGCCGATCCTGAGCTGGATGAGCGCGGTCTGAAGAAGCTGACCGAGCAGTATCTGGAGATCGTCACCAAGGAGGGCGGTTCTGTCGACGGCACCGATTACTGGGGTCGCCGCAAGCTCGCCTATGAGATCCAGGGCAACACCGAGGGCAACTACGTTGTCGTCAACTACACCGCTGAGCCGGCTACGAGTGACGAGCTCGACCGTCTGCTTAACCTCAGCGAGTCCGTTATCCGCACGAAGATTCTTCGCAAGGACAAGTAAGTCGTTCAGCACTGCTGAAGCAAGGCTCAACGAGCCGTCCGATTCACAAGTCCGGTCACATCCGATTCGCAACAGACGAGTCCGCAACAGGTAAGAAGGTAGCGTCATGGCAGGCGAGACAACAATCACCATCATCGGTAATCTCACCGGCGACCCTGAGCTGCGCACCATTGGCAGCGGGGCGACGGTCGCAAGTTTCACCATTGCATCCACACCGCGCTCCTACAACCGCAACAGCGGTCAGTGGGAAGACGGACAGGCGCTGTTCATGCGTTGCTCTGCGTGGCGTGATTTGGCGAACCATGTCGCCCAATCCTTGACCAAGGGCATGCGCGTCATTGCGCAAGGCCGTCTGCAGCAACGTTCTTATCAGGCGCAGGACGGGTCAAACCGTACTGTCGTCGAAATGCAGGTCGATGAGATCGGTCCATCCCTGCGATACGCCACCGCGCAGGTGACCCGTCAGAGCTCCGGCTCCGGGTTCGCTGGCGGCAATCGTGGCGGATTCGCAGGAAACTCGGGGAACGCCGGTAATGGCGGGTTCGCTGGCAACGGTGGCTACCAGGGTGGCGCAGGCTACTCGGGCGGCTACACCGGCGGCGCTTCCGTCGCTCCGGCTGCCCAACAGGCACCCGCCGCTCCGGCAGCGGATCCGTGGGGCACGTCGAGCTCCAGCCAGTCGGGGTCCAGCTTCGGATCGTTCGGATCCAGCGACGATTTCGGCGGCGATTCGGAAGAACCCGAGTTCTGACGCCGGACTTTGCTTCCAGCAGTAAATCAAGTTTGCACTAAGGAGAACATCAGATGTCACGCAAGAGGCCGCAACCGCCGGTCAAGCCGTTCAAGAAGAAGCCGAATCCACTCAAGGCCGCCAAGATCACCGAGATCGATTACAAGGACGTCGCGCTGCTGCGCAAGTTCGTGTCCGATCGCGGCAAGATCCGTTCCCGCCGTATCACCGGCGTGACTGTCCAGGAACAGCGCGAGATCGCGAAGGCCGTGAAGAACGCCCGCGAGATGGCTCTGCTGCCGTACGCCACCACCGGTCGCTGAACAGGAGGATATCGACATGGCTGAAACCAAGATCATTCTCACCCAGACCGTGGCCAACCTGGGCCACGCCGGTGACGTTGTCGAGGTGCGTCCGGGTTACGCCCGCAACTACCTCTTCCCGCAGGGTCTCGCGTTCAAGTGGACCAAGGGTGCTGCCGCTCAGATTGAAGCGATGAAGCGCGCACGCCAGGCCAAGGCCCTCGCCACCCGCGAGGATGCCGTCGCTGCCAAGGCCGCCATCGAGGGCACGGTCGTCGAGATCGCCGCCAAGGTGTCCGAGTCCGGCAAGCTCTTCGGCGCTGTGTCCGCTGACGCGATTGCCTCCGCCCTTGCTGACAAGGCTCCGATCAGCCCGAAGTCCATCAAGGTCGAGACCATCAAGACCACCGGCGAATTCCCCGCCACCGTGGCCCTGCACCCGGAGATCTCCGCTTCCTTCACCGTCAAGGTCGTCGCGGAGTAACCGATTCCAGACTCCGGCCATGCCGCCGATTTCGGCTCATGACATGGTCATAACAGTCTGAGCTTAAGCATGCGAAAGCCCCCGAATCCGGGGGCTTTTGTGTTGTTGCGTGGCGAAGGTCGCTGGGCTGTGTTGGCGGAAGACCGTGGTGCCGGGGCCGTGGGCGGTCGGTGCGGTGTCCTGATTCGGTTTTCGGGGTGTGATGTCGGATTTGGTGCGGGTCGGCGGGTTGTGGTGTGCGTGGGTTGTGGGTGAGATTGTTGGTGTTCTGCGGTTTTCGGTGTGCTGCCGGTCGTGGTGATGGGGCGAGGGCGGCCATGGCCGGGCCTGATTCTGTTTTCGGGTTTCGATCTTGGATTTGGCCCCGTGATGGTGGTTGCTGTGGTGTGGGTTGTGGGTGTGTGGCTTGGGTTTTGGCGGTATTCCGCGGGTTTGAGCATATGACTGGTTTGGGTGTGGGGTTGTGGGTGGTTGGGTCGGTGGCTCGAATCGGTTTTCGGGGTGCGATGTCGGATTTGGTGCGGGCCGGCGGGGTGTGGTGTGCGTGGGTTGTGGGTGAGATTGTTGGTGTTCTGCGGTTTTCGGTGTGCTGTCGGTCGTGGTGATGGGGTGGGGTCGGCCACGACCGGGCTTGATTCTGTTTTCAGGTTGCAATTTTGGATTTAGGCCTGCGGACCTCCGTCAATCATCAATCTGGCATCCTTGCAGCAATCATCAGAGTATGGGATAATCGTAAGGTCTGCACGAACCGTCGCGGCATCGCGGATTTACTTGACACAGCGCGCTTACTTGAAAAGTGCGTCTACTTGGCACAGCGCAGTGTGCTGCGCTGTGCGGAACGGATATGGTGTATCGAGCGTGAGGCGTGCGTGGCCGTATGAAGGGGATGCGTCGCGGCGGTGGCGATTCCGGAAGGGACATGGGAAAGGAACATGGCATGATGACAGACCGTGACGACCTGCCGACGCGCAGTTGCGTACCAGCCGGTCACGTGCAATCGAAATTCCAGCCCCGGTCCCAGTCACAACCCCAACCGGCGCAATCGCCCATACTTCGCTCTCAATCCCATTCCACGTCCCGAACGCTCGCCCGGCGCGTGGTCGCGGCGCTCATCATCATGATGTTCGCCGGCAGCTCCGTTCTGTTGGGATGCTTGGCCGCGTACGCGTGGTATCGCCGCGCACTGGCGGACTGCGTGGAATGGGGAAACACCTATCGGTTGATGGACGAGCATGTCGCGGCATTGTCTGAGCAAGCAACCGGCATCTCCGTTCAAGCCTCCCGTAGCGGGGTTGTGGACCGTGGTGCTGTGCGCAGACTCGACGGCACCGTGGCGCAGGCGGCGCAGCAACGTCGTCGAGCCGGCATATTAGTACAATCCGCCGTCGATGTTCCGTCGGCCTGCCGGGCGAAGCAGTCGCCGCTCATACTCCGAACGCGCGTCAACGCTTATCGTGACGCCGCGTTGACACTCAAGCCGTGGGTGGAAAAGTTGCACAGGGCACAGCGTCCGGTTGCGGCGCGCGTGCTGGCACACGACCGGCAAGCAGTAGATGAGGCCGCCGCCAGAATCCGCGCAGCATTGCCGGGCGTGCGTGAACTGGCCCGGGAAACCACCGGATTGCGAGATACCCACGCCGGTTACGCCTTACGCGTTGCCATTGACGACGCCCAGTCGGCATTGGATGGGGTGAATACGTCATATGGGACGCTGATAGATGTTGAACGGCGGATGTTTGCGGCGGCGGATGCGGCGGTCCGTGCCCGGAATGCCGAACGAGGCATCGACTGCGGCCGTACGGCTTGTGTCGCACTGACATTCGACGACGGCCCGCGAGCCGAAACGAGCCGTCGTGTCGTGCGAACGCTGCGGGACAAGGGCGACCGGGCGACGTTTTTCGCGATTGGCGGGGCAATCAACGATGCCACAATCCCGGTTCTGCGTGATGACACGCGCTACGGCATGCCGGTGGGAAGCCATACCATGTCGCATACGGATCTGCCGGCGATTATGCAGGCGGGAACCGAACGTCAGGAATTCGATGACGCTTCCGCGCGCATCAGCGAAGCGACGGGCCGCCCGGTCAATCTGCTCCGTCCGCCGCACGGCGCCGCGGACGAGGCGAGCCGGCGGTACCTGGCAGATCATCTTGGTGTGGGCATCGCGTTGTATGACGTCGATTCCTACGATTGGGCGGCAGGCGCATCCGCACGGTCTGTCCAGTGGAAGGTCACCGCGCAGGCGAGGCCGGGCTCGATCATCCTCATGCATGACATCCACGAACATACTGCGGCTGCGCTGCCGCATATCCTAGACGCCTTGCATGCCAAAGGCTATCGGATGGTGACCATCGACGAACTGACCGGGCAGTACCCGCGCCCGGGATACGTGTATTATTCGCGTGACAATATCATCCCCTGGTAGCCGGCGTGTCCCACGATGCCACCATGCCGATTCGTCTTGTCCCCGACAATGGTGTATACTCGCATACGCCTCCGCATGGCGTTACGTCACCCAACTCCCCCAGGGCAGGAATGCAGCAAGGGTAAGTGGCCTCTGACGGGTGTGCGGAGGTTTTTCTTTTTCCTCGTCGGCGGAAGCTGGGTGCCCGACAATGTGTCGTCTTTCAACCTTCTACCGACGCTTACGGGGTTCTCTGCGTCGGTAGAAGCAGGAGGGTGAGGTGGCGGTGGCTGTCGACGACCTCCGGATAATTCGGCGCCGGATTGCATGATCCCTGCTGCTGTCTTTTTACATGTCCTGATTGACTTGATGTGCCGCGGTTGTGAACAATCACTGGGAATTGCGCAAGCGTGCAGAAGCGCTGAAGGTATAGTCAGAGACTATGGACGAGAATGCACAAGACTCGCAATCGCAGGAACAGGACGTGATGCAACCGGTTCATGCCCCCGAACAGAATGCCGCACAAGGCGGGGCTGAGTCGCCTGCTGCATCTGCGCAATCCGCGGTACCACCGGCTTCGACCGTGCCTCCTGCCGTACCTGCGCCTGCGCCTCCGGCCGCCTCTGTGCCTTCGGAATATGCTGACTCAGCGCCTGCACCAGCGCCATCGACACCTGCAGCGCCACCGGTGCCGCCAGCTCCCCGCGTTCCTCCGATGCCTCCGATGCCAGCAATACATACCGCGCCTTCAGACCAGTCCGCACAGTTGCATCCCACTTCCGGGATTGCTTCATCGCAACCCGCGCACGATGCCGCCTCCGGTCGCGGAGATACCGTCCACACGGATACCGCGGAACAGTCCGCGGAACACTCACCGTCTCGGTCGGGGGCGTCAGAACGCCTGTCCGGCCCTACCGGCCCATCGCAGACAGCCCCGCAGCAATCGCAGCAGCTGCAGCACCCCAAGTCGTCCATGCTGTTCCCACAGACCGATGACGCGCAGGGCCAGACAACGCCCAGGACGCCAACGAAACCGATGTTCGCGCCGATTCCGGATGATGCCGATGCCGGCGACCTGGCCGATGCGCGCATGCGCAATCTTTGGCCGTCCGACCCGCTTGAAGCGTCTCCGTCATCCAAACGCGGACGCAATGCAGGCGCGCTCACCGGTGCCGGCGATAACGCAGACTCCGGATTATTGGCCGGAATATCAGCAAGTTCCCCGGCGGTTTCAGCAAAGGCTGCAGCCTCGGCGGATAGCGATCTCACGGTCGAAGGCATGGATTCGGGTCTTGCCCGACTTGACCCGCTCGCCGTCCACCCGCGGCTGTCCAGCAGAATTCTGTGCGTGGTGTTCGGGCTGTTGTTGCTCGCCGCGGCCGCTGGCGTGTGGTGGCTTGGCGTGCGCACGGCAAACGGGCAGAATTTCGATGACGAAGTGTGGCTTCGACTCAACACCTCGCTGCCGTCGTGGCTGCAATCGCTGGTGCATCTGCTTGCGGTGTCGAGTACGGTGATCGCCATCAGCGTCGTCTTCGCACTCGTCGGAATCGTTGTCGCCGCGGTCCGCAAGCGGTGGTGGCTGCTCGGCCAGCTAGTCGTATTCGCTGGCCTGTGCTACGGGTCTTCGCTGTTGAAAGGCGTCCTGCCTCGCCCGTACCTGCAGAATATCAATTCTTCAGCCAGCAATACTGCGCCGTCGGGGCATACGTTGCTCGCCGCGGCGGCTGTCGTGGTTCTGGTGTGCGCGGTGCCTCGCGCTTGGCGTGCCGCGTGCGCCGCAGTCGGTTCGGCCTATACGCTGCTCGTTGCGTTGTCCTTGGTCGCCGGAAAGTGGCATCGCCCTACGGATGTGGTGATGAGCCTGCTGATCGTCGGCGGATGGGCGTTGCTGGTGCTCGCCTGCACACGCACATCCGGCATGGATGAAATCGGCACCCGTTCGGCTTCGGCGAGTATCCAGATTGTCGGCAGCGTGATGATCACCGGTGGCATCATGATCAGCTTGTACGGGGCGTATCTCGTGTGGCAGATTGAACCGGGGCTTTCGCTGGGCGCGAGCTGGACGCAATCCGGTGCCTGCGCGGCGACGACCATGCTGGTGTGCGGCGTGTCGATGCTGGTATTCGGACTCGTGCTCGCGATGCGCCAACTCACCGCTTCACCGTTGACAAAACTCGGTCTGGTCGGCGCCCCGCCGGCCCCGCCGTCAAAGTAGCACGGCACACCAGATACGGCGTTGACCATACGCCGTGAGTATTATGGCGTTCCGTAAGCAGTACGTAAGGAGGGGCAATGACAGCCGGCACAAAGCTCGTTATCGTGGAGTCTCCGACGAAAGCGAAGAAAATCGCGGGATACCTCGGGGATGGATATACCGTGCTCGCATCGGTCGGTCATATTCGCGACCTTGCCCAGCCAAGCCAGGTACCCGCATCGAAGAAGGACAAATTCGGCAAGTTCGGCGTTGATGTGAATGACGGATTCGAGCCGTATTACATCGTCGGCCCTGACAAGAAGAAAACCGTGTCGCAGCTCAAGGACGCGTTGAAAAACGCCGACGAGCTCTATCTGGCGACTGATGAGGATCGCGAAGGCGAAGCGATTGCATGGCATCTCGTGCAGACCCTCAAGCCGAAGATCCCCATCAAGCGCATGGTGTTCCATGAAATCACGCCTGAGGCGATCAAGGCATCGTTGACCAACACTCGAGATGTTGACGACCATATGGTGGACGCGCAGGAAACCCGGCGTGTGCTTGACCGTCTCTATGGCTATGAGCTTTCGCCAGTGCTGTGGCGCAAGGTCGGTCCGGGATTGTCGGCCGGCCGTGTGCAGTCGGTGGCCACGCGCCTGATCGTCGAGCGGGAACGCGAGCGTATGGCCTTCGTCAAGGCCCCCTACTGGGATGTCGTGGCGACGCTGTCGGCGCCGGGTGCAGAAGGCGAACTGGTGCGCTTTGACGCGCGTATGGTGCAGCTCGGCGGTAAACGACTCGCTACATCCAAGGATTTCGGCGCGGACGGCAAGCTCACGCCGGCGGGCTTCGCGGACAATGTCTGCCAGTTGGACGCCGAAGGGGCCGCGGAGGTCGCGCAGGTGTTGCGCGAAGCGCCATTCACCGTGGAATCGATGGAATCCCGCCCGTACCGCAGGCGTCCGCTGCCGCCGTTCACCACATCCACTTTGCAGCAGACGGCCGGCAACCGGCTCGGCATGAGCTCCCGCCAGACGATGCGGGCCGCGCAGGGGCTGTACGAGAACGGTTTCATCACATATATGCGTACCGATTCCGTCACCCTGTCTCAGGAGGCGATCGCTGCGGCGCGCAACGCCGTCGAATTCCACTTCGGCAAGAAATTCCTCTCCGACGCCCCGAAACAGTACGCGACCAAGACCGCGGGCGCGCAGGAGGCGCACGAATGCATCCGTCCGGCGGGTTCCAGCTTCCGCGATCCTGACGATGTGGCGCGTAAAGTGCCTGCGGACCAGGCGAAACTCTATCGGCTGATCTGGCAGCGCACCTTGGCGTCGCAGATGGCCGACGCCACCGGTTCGACGGCGACCGTTCGCCTGAACGCAGCCGCCGGGTCCCGCGGCGAGGCGGTGTTCCAGGCCTCCGGCACGGTTATCGAGTTCCCAGGATTCATGCGGGCGACCGGCGAGGGCAAGCATCCCGCGCAATCGGCGTCCACCTCTGTGAGCGGAGCTTCGGCAAGCGGGGCGCAGCTCGCGACGCGCGGCAAGTCGGGCAAAGAGAGCGAAAACGTCTCCTTGCCTCCGATGCACCCGGGGGACGTGCTCGCCGCCGACGATGTCCAGGCGGATGGTCATGAGACGCAGCCGCCGGCCCGATACACGGAGGCTTCGCTGGTCAAGACTTTGGAAGCCAAGGAGATCGGCCGCCCGTCCACCTACGCGAGCATCATCTCCACGATTATCGACCGCGGTTACGTGTATGAACGCGGCCGGGCGCTGATTCCCTCATGGCTTGCGTTCGCTGTGGTCAAGCTGCTGGAGACGAATTTCCCCAAGTATGTGGATTACCAGTTCACAGCGGATATGGAAAACGGCCTCGACCGCATCGCCCGTGGCAAGGAGACCGGCAAGGAGTGGCTGACCCGCTTCTATTTCGGGTCCGGCGACGGTGCGGCGGCGAACGCCGATGAAGCGCATGAAGGCTTGCAACAGCAGGTCGCGCAACTGGGCGAGATTGATGCCCGTGCGATCAACACCATTGAAATCGGTGACGGCCTGCATGTGCGCGTCGGACGTTACGGCCCGTATCTCGAGGATATGAATCATCTGGATGCCGAAGGCAATCCCAAGCGGGCATCCCTGCCGCCGACGCTCGCCCCCGACGAGCTGACCGTCGAGAAAGGTCATGAGCTGATTGAAAGCAACGCCGGCGGTCCGCGTGAACTGGGCACCGATCCGGCGACAGGCGGCATTGTCGAAGTGCGCAACGGCCGATTCGGCCCGTATGTCTCGCTGACCATCCCGCAGTCGCAGGATGCGCAGAGCAAGGCGGCAGGGGCCAAAAGCAGCAAGAAGAGCAGCGCCCCGAAACCGAAGATGGCGTCGTTGTTCAAGTCGATGAAGCCTGAGACCGTGACCTTGGAGCAGGCGTTGCAGCTGCTGAGTCTGCCGCGTGTCGTCGGTACGGTCGAGGAGACGGATGCGAAGACCGGCGAAATCAAGCAGGCGACCATTTCCGCAAGCAACGGCCGCTACGGCCCGTATATGACCAAGACCACGGCCGATGGCGGTTCCGAGACGCGGTCGTTGGGCAGCGAGGACGAGATCTTCACTGTGGATTTGGCGAAAGCCCAAGAGCTATTCGCCCAGCCGAAGTATGGGCGTGGCCGCGGCCGTGGCTCCGCCAAACCGCCGCTGCGTACCCTCGGCAACGACCCGGAGACCGGCAAGCCCGTGACTATCAAGGACGGCTTCTACGGGGCGTATATCACCGACGGTGAGACGAATCGCACGCTGCCCAAGCAGTACACGCCCGAATCAATCGATCCGCAGGAGGCGTTCCGACTGCTCGCCGAGAAACGTGCTGCGGGCCCGTCCAAGCGGCGCACCCGGCGTGGTGCTTCGAAGTCCGGTTCCAAGACGACGGCGAAGAAGACGACGGCGAAGAAGTCTACAGCGAAGACCGCAACCAAGAAGACCGCAACCAAGAAGACCACCACGAAGAAAACCGCAGGCGCCAGCTCATCGGCATCCGGAACGAAGCGCAGCACGAAGAGCGCAGCCGCCACGAAGGAGCAGTAATGACCACACACGCCCCAGCAGGCCTGTTCATATCCTTCGAAGGCGTTGACGGGGCGGGCAAGACCACGCAGGTCGAACGTCTGCGCGACTATTTCGCGGGAATGGGCAGAAACGTCGTGGTGACGCGCGAACCCGGCGGGACCGAACTTGGCGTGCAATTGCGCACTATGCTGCTGCACGGGGGCGATATCGCCCCCAGGACGGAAGCGCTCTTGTTCGCCGCCGACCGTGCCCAGCATGTAGCGGAGATTATCGTTCCGGCGTTGGAACGCGGCGATATCGTCATCACTGACCGGTACCTCGACTCTTCGCTCGCGTATCAGGCGGGGGGAAGGGAACTGACCGTCGATGATGTGCGGGGTTTGAGCATGTGGGCGACCGGCGGATTGCTGCCGCGACGCACATACCTGCTCGATGTCGATCCGCAGGTTTCGCATAGGCGACTCACCCACGGCGAGGATCGGATGGAATCTGCAGGCTATGATTTCCAGCGTCGCACCCGTCAGGAATTCCTGAATCTCGCTCGTGCGGATTCTGCGCGATTCCTGGTGGTTGATGCGTCACAAGGAATCGAGGCCGTCTGGAATACTATTCGTAACGATGCCGAACAGCTGCTCGGGGGAGCGGCGGCATCCACGGGAATGCCGGAAATATCAGGAATTCCGGAAATATCAGGCGACGTACGGCAGACGGGGGAACACAGCTCATGAGTGTATGGGATTCGATTGTCGGGCAGCAGCCCGTGGTCAGTCAGCTGAGTGCGATTGCGGCCGGCGACCCCGCGGCCATCGCCCAATCATGGCTGATTTGCGGGCCTCCCGGATCGGGGCGCTCGAATGTCGCTAAGGCCTTCGCCGCGGCTTTGGAGAGCCCGGACCATGGACTCGGCGACGAACCGACGCGTGCCGCGCATCTGGTGTTGGCCGGAACACATCCGGATGTCACGGTCCTGTCAACCGACAAAGTGACTATCGGCATTGACGAAGTCCGCGAGTTGATTGGCATGTCGGAGCAGATGCCGAGCATTTCGCCGTGGCGCATCATCATCATTGAAGACGTCGACCGGATGCTCGAACGCACGACCAACGTGCTGCTCAAGGAAATCGAGGAACCCGCCGAGCATACGATTTGGCTGTTGTGCGCCCCGAGCGCGCAGGACGTGTTGCCGACGATTCGCTCGCGTACGCGTATTGTGAATCTGGCGGTGCCCTCGAATGCTGCGGTGGCGCGCTTCCTGGAACAGCACGACGGCGTCGATCCCGCCTTGGCGTCCCGTGCGGCGCGGCTCGCTGAAGGGCATATCGGCATTGCCCGGCTATACGCTGGCAATGATCAGGTGCTTGCCGACCGCGATGAGCTCGTGGTCGGGGTGCTTGGCATGCATCGGGCGTCGGACGCGGTGTTGCTCGCCGGACGGCTGACCGACAGTGCCAAGGCGCAAGCGCAGAGTGATGTCGACCGTCAGGCGCAGCAGGACGAACGCGAGTTCAGACGGGTCAACGGACTGGGGGAGAAGGACCGGATTCCGCCCAAGCTGCGTTCCGCCTACCATGCGATCAGCAAGAAGGATGATCTGAAACGCCGTGCCACCAGACGTACGCGTGATGTGCTCGACCGTGCGTTGACCACTGTGGCGAGTGTGTACCGCGATGTCGCCGTCATCCAGAACAACGCTGATGATGCCGTCGGATTGATCAATCTCGAGAATCGCACAGCCATCACCGAGCTTTCGGTCAGATTGACGCGCCGGGATGCCGTGCGGAGGC
Organism: Bifidobacterium thermophilum; assembly: GCF_002846655.1. Lineage (NCBI taxonomy): Bacteria > Bacillati > Actinomycetota > Actinomycetes > Bifidobacteriales > Bifidobacteriaceae > Bifidobacterium > Bifidobacterium thermophilum. The sequence continues at coordinate 89,802 of NZ_PCGX01000002.1, forward strand.
TGGAGGACATTGCGACGGCTCGTCGCAGACTCGCGGGCAACGGCAATCCGCTGCTGGTGTTCGAGGCGTTGTTCTGCGCTTTGCTCGTTTGAGCCGACTCGGTGTGTTGCCCTGCTAAGGGTTTTCCGCTGTAACGCCCTTTCCGCTCTGGCGCGCTTCCGTTTGCGCCCTTCCCGCGGGATGCTTCCGCCCTTGCGGCCGCCGATCTGCCTACTGCCTAGGCGCTGTTCTTGACGGGTGTTGCCGCTTCCGAGCGCGAAAGTACGCTAGGGTCATGTCAATCCAGGTGGTGTCAATCTGGGCAACATCAACTTGGGCCGTGTCAGTCCAAACAACGCAACCCAAACAACGTCAATCGTCGTTGGACTCGCGGGTGGATTGTCTGGCGATGACGAGGCGGGGGAACATCACATGACGCCCGAGCCGTGCCCCCATCTCGGTGTCGGATCCGTTCGCCTGAGCGTTGGCGATAAGCCGCAGACTCTCTGCAGCCATTTGCTGCAAAGGCGCACGCATCGAAGTCAATGCGGGCATGCTGGATGCTGCTGCCTCGTTGTCCTGCAAACTAACGACTTGAACCTGCCCGGGCACGTTGATGGAAAGCTGCCCAAGCGCGATGAGCACGCCAATCGCCGTGTCCGATGACGAGCAGATCACTGCTTCGGGGGTCTGGTCCGCCCCACGGCCGGCGAACATCCGCATGGTGTCGGAGAACCCACGTTGCACGGTTCCATCGGCGATGGTGATCCACTCGTTGTCGGCGCGCACGTGCAACAAATTGAGTGAGGATTGGAACGCGAGCAGGGTTTCCGCACCATCGCTGGAGGCGACCTCATCGCTCAGATACGCGACGGACGCCGCCCCGCGTTCGACGACATGGGTGACCGCCAATTCGACGGAAGCGCCGTTGTCGATGCTGATCCAATCGTGCCGAAGCAGATTGGTCGATCCGAGCAGTTGGATGATCGGAGTGTCCGTTGTAATGCCTCGGGTGAGCGATACGCCGGCGTGTGGGCATGGCAACACGATGATGCCGTCGGCGGGGTGCCGGCAGAATTCCTTGATTCTGCGGTGCTGTGCGGCTGCGGTGCCGTCGATGCCGACCAATAGTTGCATATGGGAGACGCTGACCGCTTCGCTGATGGCGGTGACCACGCTCGCGGCCATCAGCGTTGAGGTTGCCGGCATGGATAGGGCGATGGTGTTGCTCACGTCGCTGCGGAGTGCGCTCGCCGCGCTATTGGCTGAATAGTTGAGTTCGCGGGCGGCTTTGCGCACTCGCCGCGCGATATCGTCATCTTTGGTTCTTCTGCCTGACAGGACGCGCGATACTGTGGCGATCGAGACGTCGGCGAGGGCGGCGACGTTCGTGATTGACGCGCCGTTCTGTTTGCCGTGTGATGATGCCATGTGTGCTCCAAGTCAGTGATTGCCAGGAATCGGATGTTTTCGCAACCATTCCTTCCGCCGTGTGGATTATAGCGGTTCGAGGCGTCGGCGGTATGACCGTGCTCGTCGCGTTCGGCTGTACCGTGCGCGTGCGGCGGGGCCGCTGCGGTTTCGCGTTCCTATTGCGCGGCAAGACAGCGGTACCGCGGGTGCGGCGGCGCGATGGATGCCGGCATAGTTCCGTCCGCGGTCTGCGTTCCGGGCCGTATTGCCGTATGGCCGTATAGCAGTAAGCCGTCCCGGTATTGGGCGGGACGGCTTACTGCTGGTCGCTGGTCGCGGCTGGTTTAGACATGCCCGAATCGGTGGAACCGCCGGGTGTTGGCCTGCGTTCAGTCCTTGATCAGGGTTGCGACGAGATTGTCGGCGACAGCTTCGGCGTTGTCTCCGTCCACGGTGATTTCGATGGTGTCGCCCTGCTTGATGCCAAGTCCCATCACGGACAGGATGCTGCCGGCGTTGACGGCGTTGCCGCCCTGCTTGGCGATGGTGACGGTGCAGCCGGAAGCGGTTGCTGCCTGGGCGAATTCCGCGGCCGGACGAGCGTGGATGCCGACTGGATCGTTCACGGTTGCGGTACGGGTTGCGGTTGCCATATGAGACACTCCTTTGCGTCATGCGGATGCGGTATGTCATGCGGGTGCTTGACTGCACCTGCTGCACGCCACAACCTTGGCTGTAGCGTTCTGGAGTAATCGTACCACGATTTTCTGAAAAAGAGAAAACGTTTACCGGCGTTGCGTTGCGGATTTCTGGTATATAGTTATGCAGTATAGAAAAGAGACGCCTGCGATGGCGTGAGCGTCTCCCACTACGATTTCCGCCGGCGGAAACCGGTGCAGTACGAAAAGGAGTCCCCATGGTCATCACTGGTGTTGGAATCGGACGCGGCGTCGCTGTCGGTCCTGTTATCCGTATGGCAGCCCCGCTTCCCGAACCGGCGGACACGCCGAGGAACGCAAGTGTGAGCGCCGAAGACGAAATCGATCGCGCGATGAAGGCGCTCAATACCGTCAACGCCGATCTCAACCGCCGTGCCGAAGAAGCCGCGAACGGCGATGAGGCCACCAAGAAAGCCGCCCCGATTCTGCAAGCGATTGCCATGTTCGCCTCCGACCCGTCGTTGGCCGAATCAATCAAGAATCTCATCACTGGCGGTAAGACCGCCGAACGCGCGGTATTGGAAGGTTTCGGCCAGGTTGAGGAGATGTTCAAGGCCATCGGCGGCTACCAGGCGGAACGCGCAGCCGACCTGCATGATGTCGGCCAGCGTGTGATCGCGGATCTTATGGGGCTGCCTGCTCCTGGCGTTCCGCAAAGCGACACGCCGTTCGTGCTTGTGGCTGAGGACCTGTCCCCGGCTGACACCGCTGCGCTTGACTTGGACAAGACCCTTGCCATCGTCACCAGCCAGGGCGGTCCGACCAGCCACACCGCCATTCTGGCGCGTGCCCGCGGCATCGTGGCCGTGGTATCCGCTCAAGGCGCCGATGACATCAAGGACGGGCAGACCGTCGTGGTCAACGCCGCGAAGAGTGCGGTGATTGTCGATCCGAGCGAAGCGGAAATCGCCGAGGCGCATGAAGCCAAGGCGAACGCAGCCAAGGCCAAGGAGCTGCGCGGCAAGCCCGGGCAGACCAAGGACGGCCATCTCATTCCGCTGCTCGCCAACGTCGGCAAACCTGAGGATGCCGATCCGGCCCTCGAATACGGTGCCGAAGGCGTGGGCCTGTTCCGCACTGAATTCCTGTTCCTCGGCAACGAGGAGCCGCCGAGCGTCGAAGAGCAGACTGAGGCGTATGCCAAGCTGCTGAGCCGTTTCCCCGGCAAGAAGGTCGTGATCCGCATGCTGGACGCCGGCGCGGACAAGCCGTTGCCGTTCCTGACCCCTGAGGATGAGCCGAACCCGGCGCTCGGCCTGCGTGGCCTGCGGACGCTGCGCGTGCATAAGCAGGTGCTTGAGGATCAGCTTGAGGCCATCGCCCGTGCCGACGCCCAGACCAACGCGGACCTGTGGGTGATGGTCCCGATGGTCGCCGACCAGTGGGAAGCTGAGTACTTCGTCAAGCTTGGCAAGTCCAAGGGGCTCAAGAAGGTCGGTGTGATGGCCGAAGTCCCGTCGATCGCATTGATGGCGGACAAAGTCGCTCAGGTTGCGGACTTCGTGTCCATCGGCACGAACGATCTGACCCAGTACACGCTGGCAGCCGACCGTACGCTCGGCTCTGTGGCGCACTACCAGACCGCATGGCATCCTGCGGTGTTGCGCGCCATCAAGCTCATCGCCGACGCGGGCAACGCGAACGGCATGCCGGTGGGCGTGTGCGGTGAGGCTGCGGCTGACCCGGATCTGGCGGTCGTACTCGCCGGTATTGGCGTCAATTCGCTGTCGATGACCCCGGTGGCCTTGGACGATGTCCGTGCTCAGCTCGCTTCGGTCACCTTCGAGGAAGCCAAGGCGAAGGCTGCTGCGGCGCTGAATGGTGATTTCTACAAGCCGGAGCAGTGAGTGCTGGATTGAGCTTCTGATTTCGGGCTTCATGCTTGATGCTCCGGATATAGCTTCGGACGGGCCGGTTCCTTCGTGGGACCGGCCCGTTGCGTATATGGGTCGAGATGGGTCGAGAATTGCGCTGACTATTTCTTGTGCTCGCGTGTGGTCTCGAAGTGCCTGTCTTGCGGGGTGCGGGATTCGCTTCGGATTCGTGTTGTGCGTTGGGTTGTGACGTTTGCTGGATGTCGTTTGGAAAGTCGATGGGGGTGCGTTGTCGGCTGGTATCTGTCTGTGATGCGGTTGTATTGTCTCACGCCGCACCGGTAGCCTGTCGCCGGTGCCCGAGCGTGCCCTATCTGCCCGCGGTGTGATGGGTATTGCCGCCCAGTGGTGTTTTGCACGCACGTCATCACGATGCGCGATACTGAAAGCATGAGAATCTCCGCTGATTTTACTGTTGTGCCTGATGATTTCGCCAAGCGCGCGCCCGCCGAAAACCGCGCGGACGGCACGCCGATCGTCTCGTTCCCCTTCTATATCGACGATCTCGCCCCAGACGCGATGTTCCTGCATTGGGAACTTGTCGACCCGGATTCGATTCCGGTGTGCGGCTTCGAATGGATTCATTGGGCGGTCGCCAACGTGCCGGTCGATGCGCTCATGTTTGATTTCAACGATTCGCACGCCCTGCAAATCCCGGCCGACTTCTCCCGTTCGCTGCCTGCGATGATTCCTGAAGCCGTGCAAGGACGTACATCGGCGGCCAGCAAATTCGTCGGAGCCACGAACCCCGCAGTGACCATGCGTTACAACGGTCCGCAACCGCCGGACAAGGATCATGACTATCTGCTGCAAGTATGGGCGACCCGCGAAGAACTGCCCGGGCTGAATCAAGGATTCTGGCTCAACGAGATGCTGCACGGCCTGCGCAAGACCGACAGTCTGGTTGATCAGGGTGGCGCGTTCTTTACTGGCCGCGCGTAACAACCGGCCTGTCTTGCATCCCGCCGCCCGTCGTATGGCCCGCGTGGCACAATGCGCTTGGTAGATGCAATCGATGCAATCGGTTCAATCGCGCAATCCCAAACGTCACACGTCGTGCAATCACACGTTTGCGAAAGCCGGATACGCGCGAAGGCTTGGAAATTCGGCAAAACTGAAAGGAACACCATGGCCTGCACCACGATTTTGGTAGGTAAGGACGCGAGCTATGACGGCTCGACCATCATCGCCCGTAACGAGGATTCCGCCAACGGCGAATTCAATCCGAAGCGTTTCATCGTCGTTCGCCCGAGCGAACAGCCGCGGCATTACCGCAGCGTGCTCAGCCACGTCGAAGTCGATCTGCCGGACAATCCGTTGCAATACACAGCCGTGCCGAACGCTGACACCAAGGAAGGCATTTGGGGCGAAGCCGGTGTCAACGAAGCGAACGTGGCGATGAGCGCCACCGAGACGCTGACCACCAACGAGCGCGTGCTCGGCGCCGATCCGTTCGTCGAATTCGTCCCCGCCACCGGCAAGCCCGGCGAAGACGGGTACGAGCCCGAAACCGCCGGCGGCATTGGCGAGGAGGACTTCCTCACCTTGGTACTGCCGTACATCAAGACCGCGCGCGAAGGCGTGGAGCGTCTCGGCTCCCTGCTCGAACAGTATGGCACCTATGAAATGAACGGTGTCGCGTTCTCCGACGCTCACGAAATCTGGTGGCTGGAAACGGTTGGCGGACATCATTGGATTGCCAAGCGTGTGCCGGACGAGGCATATGTGACCATGCCAAACCAACTGGGCATCGACGAATTCGATTTGGATGATGCGCTGGGAGAGCAAGAGAGCCATATGTGCTCCGCCGATCTTGCCGAGTTCATCGAGCACAACCATCTTGACCTCGCTGTCGAATCGACCTCGCCGTTCAACCCGCGTGACGCGTTCGGATCCCATTCGGATTCCGACCACGTGTACAACACGCCGCGCGCATGGTACATGCAGCGTTTCCTCAACCCGTATGACGAGGTGTGGGACGGCAAGGACGCGGACCATACGCCGGAAAGCAACGACATCCCGTGGGCTCGCCAGCCGGAGCGCAAGATCACCATCGAGGACGTGAAATACGTGCTCAGCTCGCATTATCAGGGCACGCCGTTCGATCCGTACGGGCATCTGGGCGACGAACACACCCGGCATATGTACCGCACGATTGGCATCAACCGTCAGAGCCAGCTGTCGGTCATGCAGATTCGTCCGTACCGTCCGCAGTCCAACCGCGCAATCCAGTGGATTGCCTATGGTTCCAACCCGTTCAACACGCTGGTCCCGTTCTTCCCGAACGTGGATACGACCCCGAAGTACTTCGAGGACACGACTACCCGCGTGACTTCCGAGAACTTCTACTGGGAGAATCGCATTATCGCGGCGTTGTGCGATGCTGCTTTCTCCGACACCGCGAACGCTGTGGAACGCTATCAGGAGAAGACCGGCGGCATGGCCCACCGTCTGATCGCCGCGACCGACGAGCAGGTGTCCCGTCTCGGCGGTGAGAACGAGGCGAAGGCCAGGCAGCTGGAGGACGAGTTCGAAGCGGACAATCTCGATGGCGATGTGGAGCCGCTCGAGCCCGACCAGATCATTGAGGTTGTGCGCGATCAGGAGGTGCGCGACGTGCTCGCCGCCGCGAACCAGACCATGGCCGACCAGATTAAGGAAGAGACCGACAAGCTGCTCGACACCGTGCTGTACATCACCAGCATGAAGATGAAGAACGGGTTCAACCGCTCGGATAACTGACCTACGGTTGCTGCCGTGGCCATGCCGCGGGAATGCCGTGGTTTCCCGGCTGTCTCAGCCAGCCCGCGTGTCTGTGGTGTAGATATGACCACGCCCCGACACGCGGGTTTTTCCGTATCTGCCTGTTCGCCATAAGCGGTGTCTGTTTTCCGGACAACCCGGCGTTGCTGACAGGGCCATCGATTATAGTAAAGACATGCGCAACACGGGCTTGCGCATGGTTTCTTGCTTGTGGCTGTAGCAGCGCGTCTACAGTGTGGACTTGCCCGACCAGACTTGCCGTCGGCGGCCGCCGACGGTGCAGTATCACCGACAGGTAAGGAGACCCCATGACCGGTATCGAGGATTACACACGCCAGTACGGCTTGGTCCGCAAGATTGATGCGTACGGCTACCTCGACTATCTCAAGGCGCATCCCGAAGCGCCGCGCAAGCATGGCAAAATCGTGCTCGTCACCGCTGACACGCCACTGAAGGCATCCCGCGGCGAAGGCAAGACCACCACCACCATCGCGCTGATCGATGCGCTGCGTGCGCGCGGCATCGACGCAACCGCCGTGCTGCGCCAGCCGAGCATGGGCATCACCGCAGCCGGTTCCAAGGGCGGTGCGTCCGGCGGCGGCAAGGCATCCCTGACCCATCCGGAGCTCATCGATTGGGGTCTGTGCGGCGAAATGGCCGCGATCGAGGCGGCTCAGAACCTGCTCGTCTCCTTCGCAGAGAAGGCCGTGGATGAAGGCAAGCTCGACACCGTGCTCGTGCCGCGCGTTTCGGAGGTTCCGTCCCGTTCGCTGCGCAAGATTGTTGTCGACGCAGGCAAGAACAACGTTGCCGAGCGCGTGGTGCTCACCCCGACCTGCGAACTCATGCAGATTGTTGTGCTTTCCCGTTCGCTGGACGAAATCGCCGAGCGTGTCGCCGCGATGATCGCCGGCACGAAGGACGGCAAGCCGGTCAAGTTCGGCGAATTCATTGATTTGTGGCGTATCACCGGCATTCTGGGCGATGCCGTCAAGCCGGCCCTCACCGAGACGGTCAACGGCTCGCCGGTGTATGTGCACGGCGGTCCGTTCGCGAACGTGTCCATCGGCATCCCGACGCTTGTGTCCGTCGAACTCGCCTGCGCGCTGCATGACGTCGTCATCGTCGAAGCCGGTTATGGCGCCGATGCGGGCGCTCAGAAGTGGCTGGATATCGCCTGCCGCGAGTACGGCGCGCAATGGCCGTCCGCCGCGGTTGTGGTTACCCGTGCCACCACCTGGCGCGACGACCCGGCTTTGCAGTGGCGTTATCCGTTCCACGTGCAGCGTCTCGAAGGCTTGAACATCCCGACCTTCCCGCTGATCAACCTGTGGAGCGGCGAAGACGATCAGATTGATTCGCTGCGTGCGACCGCGAAGGACCTGAAGTTCCGCGACCCGATCATCGGCAACCTGTTCCGTGACGGCGGTGCTGCGCTGGCCCCGCAGCTCGATGCATTCGTGGATGTGCTGGGTGTCGGCGACGGCAAGGCTCCGGCCAGCCCGGACAGTCACAAGGGAATGCCGCTGATTGATGACATTCGTTGGGTTGCCGGCAATGCATACGGTGTGCCCGCCGAGCGTGTCGTCAAGCGCGACGGTTTCGACGAGTCGCTGGCTGCGGCCGAGCAGCTGTGCGCTGATGCCGGATTCAGCCTGAATGATCTTGCGCTGGTTGCTGTGAAGTCTCCGGCCACCATGACCGACAACGATTCCGCACCTGCTGACGAGCGTACCGTGACCCTGAAGAAGGTCGAGGTGCATGCCGGCGCCGGTCTGGTGCAGGTCAATCTGACCACCTCGCTGACCACGCCGATGCCGAAGATCGTCTGACGCTCAGATCGGGCTGGTTGTTTGCGGGTCGGCTGTTTGTAGACGGTCCGTCTGCTTGCGGGCCGTCTGTGGACGTTGCGGACGGGCTGTTCGTAGGTCGGCTGTGTGTGGACTGGTCGCTTGACTGAATCAGGTGTGCTGAGTCCGTTGTCCGCGAACCGATCTGCGGGTTGGACGCTTGACTCACGTCGCCGTTGTTACGCCATCGAGTCCATGCTTTGCGCCTGATTCCTGTTCGTGTCACCGCTTGACACGGGACTGGAATCAGACAACCCGGAACCAGTCTGCCGACACCCTGATGAGTGACGAATGCCCCGCGTACCGATTGGTGCGCGGGGTTTCTTATGCGGTGTAGTGATTGCCCAGGCCGGCGGTGGTCTGACTCGGACACCTGACTGGTGTCCGCCCGTGCAGATTGGTATCGGTTCCCGCATTGCGAGGCAATAGCCCGGAATCACCGAAGAGCCGTGGCGGTTCACCGTCTCACCCGTGCACGGATGGCTCCGAACGCCACAGCCTTAGCCGACTGGGAGCGAAGCTCCGTCCACCCGTGTGCGGATGGCTCTCAACGCTCTGTCGCTCGTGCCATCCGTTGTTGTCTGTGTAACCGTCTGCCGATGCTGACAGTGCTCTCAGCGTCGGCAGAAGTTTCTACCGACGGTCAGCCGGTCGTCATCGTCGGCAGAAGCAGAGTCGGATCTGGGGTGGATGTCATCAAGGTGCGACCCAAGTCATTGTCCGATGCAGTGGGTCCGGTGGACGACTGTGCGAGGATTCGCTCACACGCTGCCGGTTTGTGCGGTTGGATTTGTTGGTTAGCGAGCTGGGGACGCCATTGTGTGAGCCTGCGCTCACACGCTGCCGGTTTGGCGGTCGGGATCTGCCGGTCTGACGTGGCTTAGCCGTGGTTGTGTGAGGATTCGCTCACACGATGGCGGTTCGGATGGCGGTGGGTGGTGGTTTCGGTGGTGTCCGGCGATATGTGAGCGCATCCTCACACAATGGCCCCCTCACACCGGGCGGCAGGGACTGGATGGGTGATGTGTTGTGTTGCGTATGCCGGCGGATACGGGTGATGATGGTTGGTGGCGCTTGTCCGGGGTTTTGTCCGATGTGTTGGGTCGTGTATGCCGGGGCATGCGTTGCCCGGTGGTTGGATGTGTTGTTGGGGCTGTTGATGGTGGGTTCTGTCGGGTTCCGTATGCCGTGGCTTGCGGGTGGTGACGGTTTGGCGGGGCCGGCGATGGTTGGCCGGGTGTTGTGTCGTGTTGCGTATGTGGGGACATGCGCTGATTTCCCGATGATCGTTCCGAACGCCGGTTTGTGAGGATTGACTCGCACGATGCCGTTTCGGCGGGCGGGTTTTGCCGGTTCGGTGTGGCTTGACCGTGGTTGTGTGAGGATTTGTTCGCACGGTGGCGGGTGGGCTGATGGGGTTGGCTGATTCTGAGGCGCGCGGCGGTCATTGTGTGAGGATTAGTTCGCACGATGGCGGGTGGACTGGCAGGATTGGCTGATTTGGAGGTGAGCGGTGGCCATTGTGTGAGGTTTTGCTCGCACGGTGACGGGCGGACTGGCGGAATCGGTTGGCTTGGTGGGGTCGGGGTGTCATTGTGTGAGGATTTGTTCGCACGGTGGCGGGTGGGCTGATGGGGTTGGCTGATTCTGAGGCGCGCGGCGGTCATTGTGTGAGGATTGACTCGCACGGTGACGGTTTGGCGGTCGGGGTCTGTCGGACCGATGCGGCTTGACCGTGTCCGTGTGAGGATGCGCTCACACGATGACGGTTCGGGTGACCGGATTGCGGTGGCGACGTCACCTATGGGTGACTGTGTGAGGATTGACTCGCACGATGCCGTTTCGGCGGGCGGGTTTTGCCGGTTCGGTGTGGCTTGACCGTGGTTGTGTGAGGATGCGCTCACATACTGGCGGTCCGGGTAGGCGTGGCTGGCGGGTTGACTGGACCGGGGCGTCGGTTTGTGAGGATTGGCTCGCACGATGGCGGTCCGGGGTGCCGGGGTATGGTTCGGCCCCCGCCCGCATGGTGTGGACGGGGGCCGAAACCGGATTGGGCGCCGCTAGGGACTCAGACGCCGGGGAGCTCGGTAGGAGACGTAACTCAGCCGCCACGGCTCAGTAGGCGGCGCGGGCCTGGACGAGCTTCTCGAATTCCTTGCGGTCCTGGCAGCGTTTCTCGGCGATGTCGAGCTGCACGTCGCCCCGGTTGACCAGCCGCGCGAGGTCCTGGTCCAGGGTGTGCATGCCCAGGTCGCCGCCCGACTGCAACTGCGTGCGCACCTGATGCGTCTTGCCCTCGCGGATCAACGCGCTGATCGCCGGCGTCGCGTACATCACCTCGGTCGCCGGGACACGCCCGTGCCCGCTCGCCTTCGGCAGCAGCGTCTGCACGATCACCGCCCGCAACGTGGACGCGACCTGCACGCGGATCTGCTGCTGCTGGTTCTCCGGGTACACGTCGATCAGACGGTCCACCGTCGACCCCGCGTCCTGCGTGTGCAGGGTCGCGAACACCAGGTGGCCGGTCTCCACCGCCGTCAACGCGGTGCTGATCGTCTCCAGGTCACGCAACTCGCCCACCATGATGATGTCCGGGTCCTCACGCAACGCGTGCTTGAGCGCCTCCGCGAAACTCAACGTGTCCGTGCCCACCTCACGCTGGCTGACCACGCAGTTCTTGTGCCGGTGCACGAACTCGATCGGATCCTCGATCGTGATGATATGGTCGTGCCGCTCCGCGTTCGCCTTGTCCACGATCGCGGCCAGCGTGGTCGACTTGCCCGAACCCGTCGGTCCGCACACCAGCACCAGGCCGCGCGGCAGGAGCGCCAGGTCCGCGATCTTCTGGTCCAGGCCCAACTGGGTGACCGTCTTGATCTCCAACGGGATCGTACGCAACGCCGCGCACACGCCGTTACGATCCTGGTACACGTTCACACGGAACCTGACCAGATCCCCGATCGCGAACGACACATCCAACTCGAGCTCCTGCTCGAACCGCTGCAACTCCTCATCCGTCGTCATCACCTGCACCGCAGCCAACGTCCGCTCCTTATCCCAGACGGACGTGTTCGGTGTGGCGACGAGCTTGCCGTCCACACGCAGCATCGGATAATCGCCGACCACCAGATGCAAATCGGACGCGTTGAACGCCACGAGTTGGCCTATCGCGTTGATGAATTCAGGATCGGCATCCGGATGCTCGGAGTACATGGTCTGCGCGACCAGCTGCGCCTTGGCGATGCGTTCCTTGGTGACCGCGTCGTCTTTGCCCTTGTTATCGGGAACGACGAAGGTCGGCGTCTGCAAGTTGGCGGGCGGAACTACGGGCATTTGAGTCTGAGGCTGTGCCGGGCGCTCCATAGTCGGAACGTTGCCGTGCGGAGCCATGGGGTTCCATGCGCCGCGTTGGCGGGCAAGCTGCGATTCGTCCATGGTCGAACGCAGATGTTGCGCGTCGAGCACGCGTTGCGCCGCCGCCTCTGTTTCGGTCTGGGCCTGATTCATAGCGGATTGCTGGGCGGTCTGCGCGAGTTGATGCCCGCCGAATGCCGCCTGCTGCGCGTACCCAGCTTGTGTGGCTTGTACGGTCTGTACGGACGTCGCAGCTTGCGCCGTTTGCCCCATAGGTGCTGAAGCCTGAGCTACCTGCGCCTGAGCTGCCTGGTTCATCACTGTCTGACCCATCGCAGCCTGCCCCATCTGCGCCGCCTGCTGCATTTGCCGAATCCGTTGCGCCTGCATCATCTGCATCTGCTGCAGTTGTTGCTCCTCACTGAGCTGTTGTTGCTGCACATTGTCCTTTGATTGGGCTTGCGATTGGGCTTCAGCTTGGACTTGTGCGGCTTGCTGTGCTTGGAACTGTTGATAAGCCTGGGCTTGCGCCTGACGTGCCTGTTGCGCGGCCAGTGCTTGCAGCTGTGCTTGCTCCTTGGCTTGAGCCGCCGCAATCGCTTGCAACCGAGCCTGCTTCTGCGCTGCTTCCTGGGCTTTAGCCTGCGCCTCGGCTTCGGCTTTTGCCTTGGCTTCCGCTTCTGCCTTGGCTTGCGCTTCAGCTTGGGCGCGTGCGGCTTCTGCTGCGGCTTGTTGTGCCGCTTCGGCCTTGGCTTTCGCTTGTGCTTCGACTTGATCGATAAATGAGGACGCTGCAGCTAAGGCATCATGGGTGTCTTGTTTGGCTTGAGCTTCCGCTTCGGCCTTGGCTTTCGCCTCCGCCCTGGCGCGTTCTGCCGCTTCTGCGGCGGCCTTGGCCTCTGCAGCGGCCTTCTCCCGCGCTTCCGCTTCGGCTTTGGCCTTGGCAGCGGCCTCAGCACGGGCTTTGGCCTCTGCTTCGGCACGAGCCTTAGCTTCGGCGGCTTCCTTCGCTTTGGCTTCGGCCTCAGCCTTGGCCTTGGCCTCTGCTTCGGCGCGAGCCTTGGCGGCAGCTTCTGCGTCTGCCTTGGCTTTGGCTTCGGCGGCTTCCTTCGCATACCGCGCGGCGGCATCGCTGTTCGCTCGGGCGGCGGGATCGCGATGGTACGCGGCTTGCGCCACGGCATGGTCCATGGCGGCTTCCCAAGCTGATTTCTTAGGTTCTTGCTTGGTGTTCTTGGCTTCTTTGTGATTGTCGTCCGCTGCCGGGGCGGCTGCTTTTGCGTTCGAGTCGTCTTCCGATGATGCCGCTTGGTCGGCCTCTTTCGCCTGGTCCTGCGCATCCTGCTGATCAAGCATCTTCAGCAAGTCGCGCAGATGCGGATCGGAGGTGTCGAAGGTGTTTTCATTGGAGTTGTGTCGGCCGCGGTTGCCGGCATCACCGAACGACGGAGCGGTGCTCGGGATGGTGACGCCCTTGAGCCCGGCTAGATAGCCGTTGCTGTAGGTCCAGTCATCGGCGGTCGCGTCACCGTCTTGCGGCGTGCCCTCCGGTACTTCAGTAGTCCTGTCGTCTTCCATGATGGTTTCCCTCGTCCACAGTGATTCGAGTATTTTCAATTATAGGACATGACCATGATGTTGTGCGTGATGTTCACTTGCGATGATGACGCAGTCTTTTCGGCGATTTTTTCGTAACCATCCGCCCCGTGGCGCTATCTGTGAATCGGCAGGATGCATCGGGACGATTCGGATTGTCCGTTCTCAACAATCGCCGGGGACCGGTTGGGGTGCCGGAAATCCTGCGTCGGCACCCCGAGCGGCAGTCAGAAATTACCGCCGTTCCATCCCCAATCCGTGGTGGCCGTATATCGGATGTAGGTGCGGTCCTTGGGGATTCCCAGTTCGCGTTGCAGTGCATCCATGATCTGCCGGGTCAGCTGCTCCCAAGCGGAGCCGGGAACGCTGGCGCCGAAGACGTTCACTTCGACGTAGGCGGCGGGCTTGTCGTCACTGCCCGCGAAATAGATGGGCATATTATCTTCGAATGGGCACATCAGCCAACCTTCGGACTTACCGGGGACCGCGGTGATGGCCTTGCCGTATGCGGTCTTCAGCGCTTCGCGCTGCTCTTTGGTGGTGGGGACTGAAACATGGGTGTGGATCACTGGCATGGGATTCCTCCTGAAACGTGTCGGCCCGGGAATCGGACCGGCTTGTTGTTTCCAGTCTAGTTGCTCCGATCGGTTCGTCGCGGCGACATCAACACTGGTATCAATACCAACGTCAACGACGATACCAACCGGCGATTGGCTTTGGCATGGCCTTTCTCAAGGGCCTCGCACGCGTACGGATTGGTGAGGAACCGTGAGGATTCCCGGTTCCGCGTGGAATCGTCATCGTACGCGTGTTTAATGGTGGGTTGTGAAAAAACTCATCGAACAGCTCATGAAATTCGGCGTCGTCGGGGTTGTCGCCTTCATCATCGATGTTGGCGTGATGAACCTGCTGATGCGGTTCCTGCACATGCCGAATGTTGCGGCGAGCACGATTTCGTTCATCGTCTCGCTGATTTTCAACTATCTGGCGAGCATGAAATACGTGTTCAAGCACCGCGATGATATGGCCCGTTGGATGGAAATGCTGATTTTCCTGCTGTCCTCGGTGATTGGCCTGCTGATCAATGACGCGATTATCGCGGTGAGCACGCTTGGCATGGCCGCCGACGCCATCGTCACCCAGCACGCCGTATATGTGCTGCGTACCAATGCCGGTAAGCTGGTTGCCACTGTCGTGGTCGCGGTGTGGAATTTCGTCATCCGCAAATGGCTGCTGGACGATACCCATACGAATGCTGTGAACCGTCTGCGCAAGGCCGATAACAGGCTGACTCAGGAGGAGCTGGACGCCCGATGGAAACGCAGTTTCTCCCACCGCCTGGGCATGTGGTCGCTTGAGCATACGCCTGCGGGCTGGCCGAAGTAAGGAATTAAGAAATAACGGCAGGAGTGGGCACACCAAACAGATGTGCCCACTCCCTGCGTATTGAGACTCGCACTTAGGGTACCTAGGGCTGAGGTGATCACGCCCCGAGCCCGCCTCGCTCACACTTCGACTTCGGTTAGGGTGGGCGTTTCCGTACTCGACTTGATTTGCCGTATACCGGTCAGCGCGATGAGCAGCGAACCGATCGCCAACGCGGTGACGACGACGAATCCGCCGTGCGAGCCTGCCTTGTCGATGAACACGCCGGCAATCGCCGATCCGACGGACGAGCCGATGGAATTCATCGCGCCCATCCATGCCATGCCTTCCGTGAATCTTGAGGGCGGCACGAGATGCAGCATGAGCTGGTTGCCGTTGATCCACGTCGGTGCCTGACACACGCCGATCACCAGGTAAATCACCATGATGACCCATAGGTGTTTCGCGAACAGGAACGAGCCGATGCCGAGATTCACCACGGCAAGGCACACATAGAACCGTTTCCACAGCGGTATCATCCAGTCTTTCGCGCCGTAGACGAGCGCGCCGGTCAGGGAGCTCAGCGAGAAGCAAGCGAAAACGAATCCCGTGTACTGCTTCATATCCTGTTCCGTCGCGAATGCGATGATCGAGATGCTCGCGGCCGATTGGAATGCGCCGAGCCCGAACCAGGTCGCGCATACGGCAATCAGGCCCGGCCCCCAGATTGACCCATGCGAGTGCGTGGGTTTGCCTACTGGCTGGTGTCTGTCGGCGTTCGTGGCCGCATGTGCTTCCGCCGGTTGATGTGTCGCGGTGGTGGCATCCGCGTCGGCGGTGTGCGCCGAACGTGCTGTTTGCAGCGCTGCGGCTTTCTGCGCTTCGCGCTCGCGATACTGGGCGCGGGTGAGTCCCGCCTCGCGGGCGAGTTGCGTCTGCGACGGCGGTTCCGTGGTCCGCTCGGTCAGGAACATCAGCGCGCCGACGATCACGCACATGCCGGTGAATGAGAACGCGAGCAGTCCGGAAATCACCGCAAGCGTGGAGGCAAGCGGATTGCCAATCACCCACATGCATTCGTCGAGCACGCCGGAAAGCGACAACGCCCGGTCGGTGCGTGCGTGGTCGCCGCGCAACAGTCGAGCCCACCGCCCGCGGCTCATCGCGCCCCACGGCGGGATTGCGGCCATGAACGGCACAATTGCATACAACACCCATTGCGGTGCATGATGCGTGATTGCGGTGACTAGTGATGTCGAGGCGATGATCCACACGATGATGGTCGGAATCGACACCTGCCGCTGGCCATAGATGTCCACGAGCTTGCCCAGCAACGGCCCGACTAGCGCGGTCGCGATGGCTTGGATCGCCGTGAGCGCGCCCGCGAGCGAATAATTGCCATAATAGTGTTGCACGGAAATCGTGATGGTCATGCCGACCATGGGGAACGGCATGCACGCAATCACCGAGCCGATGGCGAATCGTGCGGTGTGCGGCATGCGCAGCAGCTCGGCGTATCCTCCGAACAGGCGTCGGGCGAGGTCTTTGACCCCGGCGGTGAATGTGGTCATATCGTGCGGCCTTCTGTTGTCGTGTCTTCTATGTGATTGTCGAAGCATTGTCTTCCGGTCTGTCCGTCGTGTGGCGGGGCATTGAGGCGGGGCATTGGGTGTCTGCCGGCCGGGCGTCTTGTGCCTGCGTGCCTGTCTGGCAAGTTGTTGGCGGCCGTGGACGACGGTTTGTCGATGTCTGTTCGCCTGTTGTTTACTGAAGCGCTACATCTATTGCGATGTAAGGTGTTATGGCGCTCCGCTTGTCACTGTTCGGACAGCCATGGCAACTTTAGCCCGGTGCCGTGCATGACACGCGGTACATTGGAAAAGCAGACGCCGGATTTCGGCGTCTCGTTATCGCATCACACCGCATACGCAGGAGGACCACATGCCGTCAACCACCATCCATTTCATCCGTCACGGCAAGGTCGAGAATCCCGATCACCTGTTGTATGAGCGGCTTCCCGGCTTCCATCTGTCTGATCTCGGCCGCCGCATGGCAGAGGCGACCGCCGATTACGCGGCCGCGGATCCTCAACTGTCCGACGTCGTGGCCGTATATTCCTCGCCACTTGACCGGACTCGCGAAACTGCGGGCATTATTCTCGACGCGCTCAACAAGGTCCGCGCTGAACGCGGGGAAGAGCCACTCGAACTGCAAACCGACAGCCGCATCATCGAAGCAGGCAACGAATTCCGTGGCAAGCGCATCGGATACGGCGAGGGGGCGCTGTGGCGCAACGGGAACTGGCGTCTCGTATGCAATCTGTGGAAGCCCAGCTGGGGTGAAAGCTATCAGCATATCGCCGCGCGGGTAGGGGATTTCGCCCAGGAGAAAGTCCGCGAATACGCCGGCAAACAGATCATCGCGGTCAGTCACGAATCGCCGATCTGGTCGTATCGCCATCTTCTGGAAACCGGGCATCCCGAGCATAATATGTTCCTGCGTCATACCGCGCTTGCCTCGGTCACATCCATCACCTATGACAGCGAAACGGGGAAGATGCTGTCCATCAGCTATGCCGATCCCGCGAAGGACGTGCGCTGAGCGCAAAGGCACGGCACGAAGGCAAGAGGCGGCAGAACGGTCGTGCACCTTCGGCGATGACGACAACGTGCTGACACGCCGCGAAAGTCTGCAGAAGCGCGGTAGTGTTGAATAAGTGCGAATATACGCGTTGGAATGTGGGCAAAGGAGCATGAGCATGACCATGATGGACGGACAAGTGCAAGATGCAGTGCGGCGGCTCGCCAGTCTGCCGGATATCCGCGATGCGGCGGGGCGTGGCGCCGCGTTGACGTCCCTATGGCCGTTGACCGATGCGATGATGATGGGCAACGACGCGAAATATGCGGAAAATCTGCAGGTACGGGAAAGTCTGGTGATTGCGCACGTGCTGACGGGGCTCGACGTGACCCGTGCCGATGCGGAATACGTCTATGAGGGCGCGGACACGATTCCTGGCCGTCCGCAGGATATCGTCGACGCGCTGTTGGCGGCGAATGACGCCTGTGATGCGGCTGCTGCATACCGCGGAAAGGCGGATTCTACGGTGTTCGCGGGTGTCGCGCAGGCGTTGGGGGCGTCTTGGAATGCCGAGATTGCGGGCGATATCGCGGATATTGTCCGGCGGGCTTCACAGTTTGCCGCTGATAATGTTGTAGCTCGCGATGGGGCGGATGATGCTGGAAATACAAGTGGCGCCGCCGAAAGCGGCACCGCATCCGAAGTGCTGCGTGTCGCCGGTGACTTGGCGGTATATACGCTTGCGGCAGCGGCCATGCTCCGTCAATCGGATGCCGCGCAGGCGGGTACGGCAGGGGCGTGCGCTGTGCTGCTCGCGTTGAACGAGTGGTGTGACAGCGTATCCTTGCCGCGGTTGTTCTATTCGCAGCAACTGCTGTCACAGCTGATGGATGCGCGTGAGGCCAACGGCGACGGTGTCTCCGACGCGTTCGTTTCGGTTATCGCCCAGGCCGCCGGCGCGGAATGGGCGCAGCATCGCGGCGATGTGCTGTGGGATCCGAAAGAGGCGAAACGTCAGGCGAAAGAGGCTGATGAGCGCCGGAATAAAGCCGAACTGTCAGCGAAATTCTCCAAATAGCATGGCCGACTTCGCCGACGCGTGAAGCGAATGCGCGTGCCGTTTGGTGCTGTGTGATGCCGTTTGGCATTGTGTGCGCACTCGCTTCACGCGGCGGACAGGGCATGTCACGCCTGGCTGTTGTGGCTGTTTTCGCTGTCTTGGTTGTGTTTGTTGTCTTGACCGGGAATGTCCCACGGGGTTGTCGGCGCTGCCGGGGATTGGGCGGTGGTGCTGGCACCGAAATCCGCGAAATTCGTTGGAATCGCTGGCGTGCCGGGGTTGCCCGGGGCCGTCGGTGCCGTGGTCGGCTGACCGGTGAACGGGAACTGCGGCTGTGCGGGGATGTGGACCTCATCGGTGGGGAAAGACACTGATTGGAGGGCCTGAGCCGGGTCGGTCGGCATGACTGGGGTTTGCGGGTCAGGCATGAAGCTGAAATCGGCGTCGGGTGTGTACGTTCCGGTTGGCATCTGGATACCGTGCACGGTCTGCGGCTTGACCGCGGGCATATCAGGCACGCCGAGGGAGGATGGCATGAACGTGACTCCTGGCATCGTGGCAAGGGCGGTGCTGGTGGTGTTCGCTTCGTCCGTCGTGGTCTGTGCGGTTGCCGACTGATCTGATGCTGACTGATTGGCTGCCGGTTGGTCGGAAACAGCGGCTGGTTGGGTGTCAGGCGGTTGCGCCGGTGCGGCCGGAGCTCGGAATGTGCCGTCTGACCTGGTGCTCGGCGTTGGCATTGGCGTGACGGTCCATTCGGCTTGTGCCGTTTGCATGGCCTGCAATTGTTGCGCCGGCGCCCCGAAATCAGGCATCTGTATCTGCGGGATGTTGCCGAACTGTGGGGTATCGCTAGACTGCGGTGTGCTGGCGGATGTCTGTACGCCGAACTGCTGGCCACCCGTAATGACCCCTACGCCGGCGACGGGATTCGCCGTGCCTTGCATATTCGGTGCGGCCGCGGGCATCGTATTCCCGCCACTTGCCTGAGCGGTCGGAGCTGTTGGAACCATTGGGGTCGTAGAAGCTGTCGGAGCGGGAATCGGGGCCATCGGCTGGTACGTCATCCCGGCTTGCATACCGAGATTCGTCGGCGTCACCTGGCTGCTGCCAGGAACCCAGACCATGCTGCTCTTGTCGAAACGCGCGCCTTCCGGCTTCGAGGAACCTGCGAGAAGCCATAGCCATGTTGCCATGGCAAGGATATAGCCAAACGCGAACACCACGACGCTACCGGTCACTGCGAACTCCGAGCTGTTGGGCTGGCTGATTCCTATGCCCAACATCAGTCCCCCAATCAGGCCGCATCCAATCGCCGGAACAGATGGTGCAAAAATCCACCAGCCGGAGCGGTTCGTGTCATGCAAACGCCTGAACGTCAACGTGATGATAGGGAAAACCAACGCGAACATCAGCAAATCAAGCACCAACGCCAGCATATTTTGGTGATGCTTCGTCGCGGTATCCACCGGATAGTAGAACACGGCGCACAAGATGGATATGTACAGGTACGCCCACCAGAATTCGCTTCGCGACGCGCGGCCGGAAAACACGAAATACTTGCGGTACATGCGTGCAATCGCCTTTGGGAACGAGCAGCCGTAGCAGGGCAGCTCTAGTTCCGAGCCTTGGTAGACAGGTCCATGCATCTGATTGAACGCGGCCGGCGACCATGCCGGGCCTCCCATCATTGGGTTGCCGCCATTGGGATTATTGCTTGGATTGCTCATAGGTGTTCCTTCTCTCAAGCCATAGCACAAGTATAAAGGAGAAAACCTGAATTCGATGTAACTTCATGACGAATTCGTGACTTTTTCATAAAAAGTCCGTTCACATGTTCGTTCGTCGTACGTCCCTCACGCGCGGCACAATAGAGCGTATGACCGAAGCTGACAACAAAGAAAGCAAGGATACCAAGCCTGAGCTGCCAAAGGACGTGCGTGTGCGCTTCTGCCCGTCGCCGACCGGCACACCGCATGTGGGCATGGTCCGTACCGCCCTGTTCAACTGGGCGGAGGCACGCCATACGCACGGCACCTTCGTGTTCCGTATCGAGGACACCGACGCACAGCGCGATAGTGAGGAAAGCTATAACCAGATTCTCGATGCGCTCAAGTGGCTGCATATCGACTGGGACGAGGGCATCGAAGTCGGTGGCCCGGACGGCCCGTACCGCCAGTCCGAGCGTACCCAGATTTACAAGGACGTTGCCGCCAAGCTGCTTGAGGCCGGGTACGCCTACGAGTCCTATTCGACTCCTGAGGAGATCGAGGCCCGTAATGTCGCCGCCGGACGCCCGAAGGCATTCGGCTACGACGGCTATGACCGAAACCTGACCGAAGAGCAGAAAGCCGCCTTCCGTGCTGAAGGCCGCAAGCCGGCGCTGCGCATTCGCATGCCCGACGAGGACATCGCTTTCGACGATCTGATCCGCGGGCGTATCGAGTTCAAGGCCGGGTCCGTGCCGGATTACGTGATCGTCCGCCCGAACGGCGACCCGCTGTACACACTCACCAACCCGGTGGACGATGCGATGATGCGCATCAACGTCGTGCTGCGCGGTGAAGATCTGCTGAGCTCCACCCCGCGCCAGATCGTGCTGTACCGCTATCTCATCAAGCTCGGTATCGCCAAGGAAGTCCCGCTGTTCGGCCACATGCCGTACGTCATGGGCGAGGGCAAGAAGAAGCTGTCGAAGCGCGACCCGGAATCCAACCTGTTCCTGCACCGCGAGAACGGCTTCATTCCTGAGGGTCTGCTCAACTACCTCGCCCTGCTCGGCTGGTCAATCGCGCCCGACCGTGACGTGTTCTCGATGGACGAGATGATCGAGAAGTTCGATGTGCGAGACGTCAAGGCGAACCCCGCCCACTTCGACCTGGATAAGGCGATTTCGATTAACGCGGAGCATATCCGCATGCTCGAGCCGCAGGACTTCCTCAACCGTTCTGTGCCGTACCTGCACCGCGACGGCGTGGTGTCCGCCGACAGCTGGGACGCCCTGACCGACCGTGAACGGGAAATCCTCACCGCCGCCGCGCCACTGGTGCAGCCGCGTGTGCGCCTGCTTGGCGAGGTGTCCGGCATGGTCGGCAGCCTGCTGAGCGAGGAGCCCTACATTGAGCCTGCCGCGGATGCGCGCAAGACGCTCAAGGATTCCGCCGGCGACGTGCTTGACAAGGCGATTGCCACGCTCGAGGCCGTGGACGAGGCCGATTGGAAGGCTGAATCGCTGCATGAGACCCTGAACAAGGCGCTGATCGAGGATGCCGGTTACAAGCCGCGTCTGGCGTTCGGCCCGGTGCGTGTCGCCGCATCCGGCCGCCGTGTGTCCCCACCGCTGTTCGAGTCGATGGAAATCATCGGCAAGCCGGTGACGGTGGCTCGTCTCAAGGGGTTGCGCGAGCATCTGTGACACCTGTACGCGGGGCTTGGCATGGCGGCGGCGATCCGAGGCTGGCCGCTAAGCCCTTGCGGCAGTAGTGATTGGGCGGTCTGGAGCATGATGTTCCAGACCGCTCTCCTTATTGCGACACGCCGATGCTGCCAGCGATTTGCGTGGCGGTGTCATCCGCTGTATATTATTCAACTGTTGCGTCGAGAGACGTAAACAGATAACTAAACGCCCCCGTCGTCTAGCGGTCTAGGACTACGCCCTCTCACGGCGCCAACACCGGTTCAAATCCGGTCGGGGGTACGACCGACGAAGCAGTTCCAAGAGCTGCGGCGCCTGCCAATTGGGGTATGGTGTAATTGGCAACACAGGTGATTCTGGTTCATCCATTCTTGGTTCGAGTCCAGGTACCCCAGCCAACGGAAAGCCACTGCAAACGCAGTGGCTTTTTTCGTATCCACCCAGATCAATCGTCAACATGCGTGTCCGCAGCAAGCAAACCGCGAGCACAATCGTCACAACCTTCTACCGACGCTGACTGCATCGTGAGTGTCGATGGAAGCGGGGCATAACCTTCTGCCGACGCTGGGGGATGTGAGCGTCGGTAGAAGCAGATGTATGCAACACGGTGTCGTCAACACGTATGCGGCTGGCGTCCCCGTTCCCAAACTGTCTATGCTGAGCCCTCCGTTAGCGTAGACAGTTTGTACCAGACCACAAACTGGTGACGCTGACGAGGGTATTAGCGTAGGCAGTTTGACAGGCAGGGTTTATTTCTTGCGTAGGGCACGACGCAGACGACCGAGCAATCCGGGTTTGCGCAGCAGGTCCATCGACTCGCCGATCTGGTCCGCCTCGCTTGCAATGGCGAACGTATACGTCTTATGCGAGTTGGGCTTGCCGACCAGATCGCCGAATTCCAGTAATTGCGTGCGCGGATGATACGGGTGCCGGATATCGAATTCGAACAGCCTTGCCGCCACGCGTGCAGGCGCAGGCCCATACGACCCGAATCCGCAAGTCGGGGAAGCGACCATCAGCATGCCATCGACTTCACCAGCGAAACCATTGCGGTGATCATGCCCTGCACAAATCGCGAAATATCGGTCGCCGTTCGCAAGAATCGCGTATTCCCCGCTGTCAGCATCAGGGCAGCTCACGCCTTCGCCCAGATAACTGCCAGGCAAGGTCTTGTCTTCGTCCAGAACATAGCTATGTCCAGAGAACACGCGATACCCTTCCACGGCGTGCGCCGCGTTCGGTGGCACCGATTTGAGCAGCCGGTAATACTGCGGGATGGGGAAATGCTGGAACACCATCATGCGAGTGTGCAGGACATCGGGCATGAGGCCAAGGAATTTCAACGCCGCGTCCGATGGCGAACCATACCCGCCGGAACGGGCATAGTCCCCGGAATCCACCACGGCCAGCCCCAGCACGGTGCGCTTGCGATCCACATCTATCACCGGCAGCGCGAGTGTCCCAGCCTCACACGGGTAGATGCGCTGGTCGGGGAGTCCGGAACTGGAGCGGGTGCGAGGTAAATCAGGCCGCGATGCGGTTGATTCGGCGTTGAGACACCCGGGAAACTCGCGGTAGATGGCGTCCATTTCCTCGCGACTCAGCCCGCACTGGCTGTCGTGGTTACCGTACGTGACCACCCACGGGATGCCACGGTCGATCAGCGGCTGGAGAAACTGCCTGATGCTCTGTCGTACCATGTCGCGCGTATGGTCGAGCTGCTCGCGGTTCGCCTCGTTCTGCCTGATGCGTTCCAGCGGGGTGCGCCAGCTGCGCTTGCGGAACGTATCGGCGTAAGCGCTGTCATACCCGGCGATCTGATTGCCGGTGAAGATGACGACATCCGGGCGTGCGGCATCTGTGGCAGCAGCGATCAGGCGTATCGTATCTCCCGATACCTTCGGGCCGTCTTGGATGTCGGAAAGCTGTAACACCCGGAATTTGCCGGATTCATGGAACTGCAGGCGTCCCAGACGTGCGGACACCGATGTCGGACGGTGTGTGGCGTTGCGTGTTCCATGATTGGGACGGCTGTCGGGACGTTGCTTGTCGCTCATGTCATCCACACTAGTGCACGCCGGCCCGGATTGCATGCCGAGTGGCCTGTTCGGCGAGGCCCAGTTTTGCCGTGGCGGGTCACGGAACCCTGTGCCATCTGGATGCATTTGGTCAGAATGCCCCCTACCGTTGCCCCAGGGGCGATTGCCGTCAGGCTGGACGAACCCGGGCATGAAGCTGAATGATCTGCCATGCAATTGGTAGCGCATACCCAGTGTGCTGCATCGTTGCCCCAGGCATCGGCTGGTTATATAAGAGCTACCGGCAAACGGAACCCCCTCGGAGCGAAGCGAACCGGTGAGGTTTCGTCCGAAGCCCCATAATTATAACTGAACCCTTCTTCTTCTCTTCTCTCTCCTTGGCCCCGGCGGAAACGTCGTGGCTTCTCTTTTGCCGCATGACAGGGCGGCAGACGCGCAATGATGGACAAGAACCCGCTGACGAGATATCTGAGCATGTCTCGGCTGCCATATCGCTTCGTTACCTCCAGCTTTTCCAAACTGGTTACGCCAACGGCCTTGTGGGCGTAACCAGTTTGCGAAGAATCGCGGTATCGTTCGACCACCTCGCCGGCTATCCGGCGGCGACAGTCTGTCAAAGAAAAACCTTCTACCGACGCTGACGAGCGTCTCAGCGTCGGTAGAAGGTTATCGGTGATGCCGAGATATCGGCGGACGGTTGCGATTGTTGGAGACCGTCTGACCAGACGGCAGTCTCTCAGCGCTCGCTCTCAGTCCTCTCCCTCAGCGCTCGCCGCTGGCACGCAGCAGGGCTTCGGTGAGGTATTTGCCGGCGGCCATCACGAGCGGGGCGTACCGGCGGCCAGGGGTCGTACCCATGCGGCCAGTCGGCCCGGAGATGGAAATCGCGGCGATGACCTGGCCGGAGGGGTTGCGAATCGGCGCGGAGATGGAGCATACGCCGTCTTCGCGTTCATTGACGGATTCAGCCCATCCGCGCTTGCGCACGGCGGCAAGCTTGGCGGCGGTGAATTTCGCGTGGCGCAAGCCCTGATGCAGGCGTTCTGAATCTTCCCACGCGAGCAGGATCTGCGCGGCGGACCCGGCTTCCATGCTCAGCAGCGCCCCGACGGGGATGGAATCGCGCAGACCACTGGCACGCTCCACGGCGGCGATGCACACGCGCTGGTCTCCCTGGCGACGGTAGATTTGTGCGGATTCGCCGGTGCGGTCAAGCAGAGTCTGCAGAATTGGGCCGGACGCGGTGAGCAGGCGGTCTTCGCCGGCGGCGGCGGCGAGTTCAGCGAATCGTGATCCGAGAACGAAGCGTCCATGCTGGTCGCGGATTACGAAACGATGGCGTTCCAAAGCAATGGCCAGACGATGTGCGGTTGGTCGGGCAAGGCCCGTTTCGTTGACCAGCTGGCCGAGGGTAGCAGGCCCTGATTCGAGCGCATCCAATATTTTGACCGTTTTGTCAAGTACTCCGACGCCGGAATGGATATCGCTATCGGCTTGCGGCGACTGATTTTGATCGAGGTTGGGACCCATGAAATCCTTGGTGTCAAAGCGTTCCGGTCCCACGGGGACGCGCAATGTGGAAGAAGTCATATTCCGGATTATGCCATCTCACATATCGAAACGCAAAAGCAGACACCCATCGAAAACCGACATAGTGGAGTACAGAGGGCCATGTGGAAACGCATGGCTGAAGTAATTTTAGGGCGAAAACGTTGAAATTCCGCCAAAGGAGACAGCATGGGAACCACATTGGCCGAAAAGGTATGGGCTGACCATCTCGTACGGCAAGGCGAAAACGGCGCGCCGGATCTGATCTACATCGACTTGATGCTGATGCATGAGGTCACCAGCCCGCAGGCGTTCGAGGGGCTTCGTCTCGCGGGCCGCAAGCCGCGTCACACGGATTTGCTGATTGCGACGGAAGACCACAACACGCCGACCGTCGACATCGACCGTCCGAACCCCGACAAGACTTCCGCGCTTCAGCTGAGCACGCTGGAGAAGAACTGCAAGGAATTCGGCGTCCGTCTGCACCCGCTCGGTGACGCCGACCAGGGCATCGTGCACGCTTTCGCCCCGATTCTGGGCCTCACTCAGCCGGGCATGACCATCGTGTGTGGCGATTCCCACACTTCCACGCACGGCGCGTTTGGCGCCCTCGCGTTCGGCATCGGCACCTCCGAGGTCGAACACGTGATGGCCACGCAGACGCTGTCGCTCAAGCCGTTCAAGACCATGGCCGTGAACATTGAGGGCGAACTGCCCAAGGGCGTGAGTGCCAAGGACATCATCCTCGCCATCATCGCGAAGATCGGCACCGGCGGCGGCCAAGGCCACGTCATCGAATACCGTGGCGAAGCGATTCGCAAGCTGAGCATGGACGAGCGCATGACCATTTGCAACATGTCCATTGAGGCGGGCGCCCGTGCCGGCATGATTGCTCCTGATGAGACGACCTTCGAGTACCTGAAGGGCCGTCCGCACGCGCCTGAAGGCGAGATGTGGGACAAGGCGGTTGCCTACTGGAAGACGCTCAAGACCGATGACGACGCCGTATTCGACAAGGAAGTGACGCTCAACGCCGCCGATCTGACGCCGTTCGTCACTTGGGGCACCAACCCCGGCCAGGGCGTGCCGATCACCGGCAATGTCCCCGATCCGGCCAATATCGCCGACGCTGAGCAGCGCGCAGCCGCCCAGTCCGCCATCGACTACATGGGCTTGAAGCCCGGCCAGCCGATGAAAAGCATCCCGGTGGACACGGTGTTCATCGGATCGTGCACCAACGGCCGCATCGACGACCTGCGTACCGCGGCGAAGATCATGAAGGGCCATCACAAGGCCGATTCCATCCACCGCGTGCTCGTGGTGCCTGCATCCTCCCGTGTGCGGCTTGAGGCCGAGCGTGAGGGGCTTGACAAGATCTTCAAGGATTTCGGCGCGGAATGGCGCAACGCCGGCTGCTCGATGTGCCTGGGCATGAACCCGGACAAGCTGGTGCCGGGCGAGCGTTCGATTTCCACCTCGAACCGCAACTTCGAGGGACGCCAAGGCAAGGGATCGCGTACGCATCTGGCGTCGCCCGCCGTTGCCGCCGCAACGGCGATCCGTGGCACGATTTCCAGCCCCGAGGACCTGTAAACCGCAATCCCCACGCCAAACAGGCTGAACAATTTAAGACGCATAAACGCGCAATCCGGCCGCTGACAACACGCCCGCGGCCGATGAAAGGAATCGTTATGGAAAAGCTGACCGTGGTGACCGGAACCGGCGTTCCGCTCCGCCGCTCGAATGTGGATACCGACCAGATCATCCCCGCCGTGTTCCTCAAGCGGGTCAAGAAAACCGGGTTCGAGGATGCGCTGTTCTACGCATGGCGTCGCGACCCTGATTTCGTGCTCAACCGCCCTGAATACAGGCAGGGCAAGATTTTGGTCGCCGGACCGGATTTCGGCATCGGCTCGTCGCGCGAACACGCGGTGTGGGCGCTGCGCGACTACGGTTTCCGCGTGGTCATCTCCTCCCGCTTCGCCGACATCTTCTACGGCAACACCGCGAAGAACGGTGTGCTGGCCGCAATCATGCCGCAGGAAAGCATCGAGCTGCTGTGGAAGTTGCTTGAAGAGGAACCCGGCCGTGATATGACCGTCGATTTGGGTGCGCGTACCGTGACTTGCGGCGACGTGACCCTGCCGTTTGAGGTGGGCGACTACGTGCGCTGGCGTCTGATGAACGGCTATGACGACATCGATCTGACGCTCCAGCATGAGGATGATATCGCCGCCTACGAGAAGATGCGCGCCGAGAAGTTCCCGTTCAAGCCGAAGACGCTGCCGGCCAAGCATTGGCCGGACGTGCCGATCCAGTCCGCGCGTGAGCCCGAGGAGACCAAGCCGTGGGCCGGGCCGATTGGTAGCCGGGAGTAGTCGGGGCATACGCTGTTGGCCGCGGAATTCGTGTGGGTTCCGCGGCCTTTTGCGTTGTTGGCTGATACGTGTGCGGCGGGAAGCCGCGGTTGCGGGGCGCATC
This sequence comes from Bifidobacterium thermophilum, assembly GCF_002846655.1. NCBI lineage: Bacteria > Bacillati > Actinomycetota > Actinomycetes > Bifidobacteriales > Bifidobacteriaceae > Bifidobacterium > Bifidobacterium thermophilum. The sequence continues at coordinate 117,838 of NZ_PCGX01000002.1, forward strand.
TCGGCAATGGTGTATTTGGTGGGTTGCAGGACCTGACAGATGCGTTCGTATCTGCGGGTGACGAGGGCCTGTTGCTGACGGCGGTCCGGTGTTGGGTGGGTATCTTGGGGAGGATGCGGTCGGTCACTTGCGGCGGGTCGCGGATGGGTGTGTATCTTGGGGCTCCTGTTTTCGGCGGGTTGCAGGGACAACGATTTGGTCTTCCGGTTGCTGCATGTTGTGCCGTGTAGTCTGTAATCTGCCGTGTTCTGCGGTCGGCGCCGTGCGGGAACCGGCAGATAGGGCTGCAACGCGCGCTCGCCGTCGAACGGGCGGCGAACCTTGGGGGAGCGGGGAAGACGATGCCGCCGGCTGGCGATTCGCCTCGCCGGATACGGTACGCTTACGGGGACAGCGCAGCCGCATCCGGACGAAACAACCGGAGCGCGTCCCGACCGGATTGGAACAACACATGGCGAAATACGCGAACGTCGAGGAATATCTTGGCTCAATTGCCGATGAGCGGCATCGCGCCAAATTCAAGGAACTGCTCGACTGGGTGCAAGCCACATGGCCGCAGCTGGTCTGCGAAGTCAAATGGAACCAACCCATGTTCATGGACCATGGCACATTCATCATCGGGTTCACCGCGCTGACCAACCATGTGACCGTCGGCTCCGAACAACGCGCATTCGAGCATGCCATGCCGCTAATAGAGCAGCAGCATCTCAAGCGCGGCAAGAAAACCTTCCAGATTCCGTATAAGCGCAGTGACGCGTGGGAGGTGCTCGAGCAGATTATCGAATTCACCATCGCGGACAAGCGCGACGTGCAGACCTTCTGGGATCAGCGCCGTCCCGGATATTGATATCCGCGGTTTCGTGAGGTAAGCCGCGGGATTGCCTGCGTGGGTTGGCGGCGGATTATCCGCGGATTGTCCGCGCAGAACCCTAAGCACACGTCAGCTTTCTGTTTCTGCCGACGCTGAGGGCCTCGTCAGCGTCGGCAGAAACATAAAGCCGGGGGAGCCACAAACAGTATGCCCGTGCTGACCTGCTTGCCCGCTCTGATGGGATTGATCTACGCGGTTTGGTTCACGCGCCGATGGCAGCTTTGATGCGCCGGGCGAGCGTCGCATCCCACATGGCGCCGGTCGCGCTCATCACCGCATCTGCACCCGCCTCTCGGTACGCGAGGTAATGTTCCGGCTCGATGACCCCGCCGACGCCGATGATTGCGAAATCAAGCCCGAGGCGCTCACGAATCGCCGACAGGCGGCGGACCATGTCCAGTCCAGCCCCACGGATCGCGTTTCCGCACACACCGCTGCGGTCGCGCCCCTCGCCGGGAAGCGCCTGATTGCCGGAAGCGTCCACGAGTTTCGCGGAAATCGTGTTGATAGTGGAGAAACCTTGTGCCGTGCCATGTCCGACGGTTTCGCGCACCATGGTCTCGAGCTCGATATCCGAGGGGAAATAGGCGAGTTTGACGATGAGCGGCCGGTCGCCGATCTCGTTCTTGACTGCTTCGGTGATGCGGCCGACCAGATGCGGGTCGTGGCACAGCAGCCGGTTATGGCCTTCGTTCGGGCAGCTCGTGTTCATTTCCATGAGCTGTGCGCCGGTTTCGCATACGAGCCGTGCAGTGGCCACGTGGTCGGCGATGTACTCGTCGGTGCTCATGCCGGCGACGCGTGAGCCTTGGAAACTCGGCACCAACAGCTGTCCGGGGCCGGCGGCGGCGATGGCGTCACGCATATCCGGCTGCCATACATCAGGATCGCGCGACGGCACGCCGAAGGAATTGGAAATGGAAATCGGCAAATCATACTGGGTGTCCGCGAGCACGCCTTCATCGAGTTCGGGGCTGCCGGGGGTGAGCGATCCGTCTGCCGCCTTGGGGTGCACGGCCAGTACGTTCGGGAAAGGATTGCAGCCCCATGCGCGCGACCGTACGGTCTTGTACACAGCCAAATCGAATCCCATACGGAAGGCGGCGGTCGTGAACCGTGAGTTGAGCAGCGGGCCGGCGGGAATGCCGAACGGCAGATTCACCGGGAAACCGAGCACGGTTGCGGGTTCTGTGGGGGTTGCGTGTGTCGCAGCGGTTTCATCGGTTGCCGGAGCCGATTCGGAAGTCGCTGCGGAAGCCATCGTGCCGCTGTTGGACGCTGCAGCCTCGCCTTTCAGTGCCGAAGCCTCACCCGCCAGCGCCTGCGCGAACTGGCCGAACGGCCCGCGCCGGTAATTGTCGTCATAGGTGAGGTTGACGTCATAGAACGGCTCGAATTGCTGGTTGGTCATGCTTGCAAACTCCCGTCATTTGCCTTTTGGCACCCGTATTTGCTCCCAGTATATGGATTGGTGCGATTGGTCGTGGCGATGTGCGGCGCTGGTGAGACGATTTGCGCGGCTGATTCAGAACGACCGATTCGGGTGGTATCCCGAAACCGACCGCGCAGTCGATTCCGACCAACAATCACTCGCAGGCTACGCCGTCGCCATCGCGGTCGAGTTTCCTGGAATACCCCGGTTGCCCTTGATACAGCGGAGCCTTGCCCGCCGCGCGGACGGCCGAGCAGTTCTGGTAGTAGACATCCCCGCCGGATTGCTGCGCTGGAGCTGGAGCCGGTGCAGCCTGTGTCTGTGCCGGTGCTGGTGCCGGTGCGGGTGCGGCTTGTGTCTGCGCCGGTGCGGGCGCCTGCACCGGCTGGCTGTCTGCTTGCGCAGAGGCGGCCACACCGCCGCCATCGGGCACGGTCTGCCCCGGGCAGCCGGACAATACGTTGGTCATCGCGTCTTTCTCAGCCTGCGTCACCCACAGTGCGTACTTGTGTTTCACGCCGATCTGCCGTGCGACATACTGGCAGCGGAACGACTTGTTCGACGGCAGCCAGGACGCCGCGTCGGAATCGGATTTCTGCTGGTTTGCCGGCCCGTCCACCGCGAGCAGATTGTATGGGTCATTCGCCAGTTGCAGCCGCTGGTCAGCGTTGAGCTGCTGCGCGCCTTTTTGCCACGCGTCGGACAACGCGACGACATGGTCGATCTGCACGGCGGTCGACGTGTGCTGTCCGCGCACGAAATTGATGGTTTTCCCGGTGTACGGGTCGTTGAGCGTGCCGGTCTTGACCACGCAATCATGCGTGCCAGATTTGAAGGTCACGTTCGTCATATCGCGTTTGAGGATGTCGTTGCGCGTGTCGCAGCCGTTGTGATCGACGTCCGACCAGGCGGCACCGAATTGGGTGCGCGCGTATCCGGTCTTGGGTGCGCGCCCTTTAACCGGCAGGGTTGCCAGCATGTCGACGGCGGCGCCGGACGCGTTGTACAATCCTGAATTTGCGTCGGATTGCGCGGATGCGTCGTCTGACGGACTTGCGCTGGATTCGGACGTTTCGCTCGGAGAGGCGGATTCGGACGGAGTCGCGCTCTCCGACGCGGAATCGCTTGACAACGCCGATGTATCGCTGTCGGACCCGCCGCACGCGGACAACGGCACCAGCATTGTGCCTGCGAGGATTGCGGCGATCAGCTTGGTCAGCGAACGTCCCCTGGAAAAGACGCCACGCGTGATATTCGAATATTGGCGCTCTCCCGCGCCGCCGGAATTGCTCATGTGATGCTCCTCCACATGCTTGATCATTCCAAATCCCTCCGAAGCACCGCCCGATAGCGTGCTTCAACGAGACATTCTATGTCCGCAGGAAGGCTGACAACCGGCATCTCGCAAGCGTGTCATGGACGGTGTTGTCGTTGTTCTGTGGCGATTGGCGGAAAACCGCTTTTCACGTACGATTCGGCTGGTAGCATGTTCACCGCTTATGCACATGCGGTGTGGCACCATGGTGATACCAACCAGTAGTGTGTCAGCGTCGGCCGCCCATTGGGGCGACAGACGCGTCCGGGCAAGGGAATCGAAAGAGGTCGACGTGGTCGAAGAGAAAGACGATGTGCTCCATGTTGAGGGCGGCAAGCCGCTCCATGGCACGATCAAGGTTCGCGGAGCCAAGAATTTCGTAAGTAAGGCCATGGTCGCCGCCCTGCTCGCGCCCGGTAAGTCCGTCTTGAAGAATGTGCCGGAAATCCGCGATGTCCATGTGGTGTCCGATTTGCTGCGCCTGCACGGCGTGGACGTGAATGTGGACGGCAAGAACGGTATCGTCACCATCGACGCCACCCACGTCAAACTCGCGGATGTCGCCGATGTGGACACCTTGTCTGGCTCCTCGCGCATTCCGATCCTGTTCTCCGGCCCACTCGTGCATCGCTTGGGCGAGGCGTTCATCCCGGCGCTCGGCGGCTGCAATATCGGCGGGCGTCCAATCAACTTCCATCTCGACACTCTGCGCAAACTCGGCGCCGACGTCGACAAGGAACACAAGGACGGCATCCATATCACCGCTCCGAACGGCCTGCATGGCGCGAAAATCCATCTGCCGTACCCATCGGTTGGGGCCACCGAGCAGACCCTGCTGGCGGCTGTGCTCGCCGAAGGCAAGACGGAACTGTCCGGCGCGGCCATCGAACCGGAAATCATGGATTTGGTCGCGGTTTTGCAGAAGATGGGCGCAATCATCTCCGTGGACGTGGACCGCACCTTCCGCATCGAAGGCGTGGAAAAGCTCCAAGGCTTCACCCACACCGCACTGACCGACCGCATCGAAGCCGCTTCCTGGGCTTCGGCGGCGCTCGCCACCCGCGGCGACGTGTTCGTCAAGGGGGCCACGCAGGCCGACATGATGACCTTCCTCAACGTGTTCCGCAAGGTCGGCGGCAAATTTGACATCACCGACGAGGGCATCCGCTTCTGGCATCCGGGCGGCGATTTGCACCCGGTGGCCATCGAGACCGATGTGCACCCCGGCTTCATGACCGACTGGCAGCAGCCGCTCGTGGTCGCGCTGACCCAGGCGAAAGGCCTGTCGATTGTGCACGAGACCGTGTACGAGAACCGTTTCGGCTTCACCAAGCCGCTGGTGCAGATGGGTGCGACCATTCAGCTGTACCGTGAGTGCCTTGGCTCGCTGCCCTGCCGTTTCCAGCAGCGCAACTATAAGCATTCCGCGGTGATTTTCGGGCCGACCCCGTTGACTGGGCGCGATATTGACGTGCCAGATTTGCGCGGCGGTTTCAGCCATTTGATTGCGGCGCTTGCGGCTTCTGGACCGTCCGACGTCCATGGAATTTCGCTGATTGATCGCGGATACGCTGACTTCCGTGGCAAGTTGCTCGCGCTTGGGGCTGATATCGACTGACGTAGGCTTGGTGCTTGACGCTCGGTGCTCTGTGCTCGGCGGCTGGTCGGGTAGGTCCGGGCGGGGATGTTGCCGGGTTAGCTGATTCCGATGGCTGTTGGTACTGATGGTGCCGTTCTCCGATGTGGAGGGCGGCACCACGTGTTTTCGGGCGGTATCTGGCAGTGGTATCTGGGTGTTGTGCGACTCGGCGGTTGCAGGGCAGCTGGGTTGGAGGATGGTTCCGGCGCGGCATCTGGACGCGGTGCGACGTGGAAGTCACACGGCGGGCAGATGACGGATGACAGCAACGAGTCGATACCTATCATCAGCCGCGTGTCGCGATGTTAAGATGGCGCTCAGTTGAGAAGTACAGTCCGGAAGACGAGCGTTGTTGTTCGATAGGGTTCGGGGCGCTGAGACGAAGGGATTCGCCATGTATTGTGGGCACTGCGGATGGAAGAACACCGATGATGCCAAGTTCTGTGCGTCATGTGGCAACCCTCTGCGTCAATCGGGCACGGGGCAAGCAGCGGCGCAAATCGCGGTACAAACCCAGCCCGGTCAGGTGACGGCACCGGGTGGCTCTCCGGCTTCGGCTCCGGATTCTGTGCGTCCAGCAGCGTCGCCATCATCCATCGAACCGAATGTCACTGTGCCGGATGCCACTACGCCGAATACCACTGCGGCTGCCACACGCCGGTCCAAAGCCATCATTGCGGCGATTGTCGCAGCGGTGTTTGTCGTCGCGGCGGGTGTAGCGGCAGGCCTGACATACCATGCTGAACTCTGGGGCGGCAAGACCTTGCCTGATATCGCTGCCGCCAGTGCGAACGCCGGAAAACAATCAGGAAAGGCGAAAGCGGCCGTCACTGCGGATTCCGTGGTCGCGCGGTTGAAGGCCAAAGGCATAACTTCAGCCAAACACAGGGAATTTTCCGGAGCTGAGAAAGGCGCCTTCCTCGGGTATGGCAATGCCAAGGCAGGGCAACGCGTGCGGTCCGGCTCCAGCGTGGTCGTACGTGAATCCGCAGGGCCTGGGGTCCCGAGCAATGTCGAACATGCGAAAGCCAGCACGGCAGTCGCCACACTCAAGACTATGGGCGTGCCGGTCCACACCAAGCAGATCGCAGTGAGCTCCTCCTCGAAACTCGCCAGCGGCACGGTGATCGCGACCTACCCGCTGGCCGGTCAGGAGGTCACCGACGCAACCACCGGCATCTACGTCGGCGTTGCGGCGAAAACCGACGGCAAGACCCCGGCCATCCCCTATGACGCCATCGGCACGGATATCGCCAGTGTGAAAGACACGCTCGCCAAAGCGGGCGTGAACGTCACCGCCAAGCCTCATTTCTCGTCCAAGAAGAACGTCGGCAAATTGGTCTCTTCAAGCCCGGCGCCCGGCACTGTGCTGTCCTCGGGCGAAAGCGTGACGCTGTACTACGGTGTCGGCGCCGACAAGGTGCAGGAGGCGACTGTAGGGCAAAGCAATGCCCCGTATTTCTACGCTTCGGAACTCAACGACGCGGTGACCGGCACGTATTGCAAGAGCACTGTGACCGACGTTGCAAAAGATTGCATCACGCTCGCGCAGGACGAAAACGGCTCGGTATACCGCGTCACGGCGAAAGACACCGGAACAAGCAGTGATGAGCACAGCAGCGAGATACTTACCATGTGCTTCCCCTTCGCGGACGGCAACGCCGGTGACATCGGCACCTGCTCGTACGGCGGCTCACAACTGCCGGCAGGGGAGGGCGGCATGGCGAAGCGCCTGATTGCCAATCAGTGGGGCGCCTTCGATTTCGGCGAGCTCGGCGGCTCACCAAGCTGCGGCACCGCCATGTTCTCCCCGTACGACGAAGGCTGCAACGCCAGCAAACAGGTCGTGCAGGACCAAGACATGTCCGGAGCGACCTTCGACATGCATGACTTCTACGTGTTCTTCGCTGCCGGTGCGAATCTGGATGCCATAGAGAAGAGCGGGTATTTCGATGACAGCGCGCTTGCGGCGGCGAAGAAAAGCTCGAAGCCGGACACGTCTCGTCCGTTCATTCTCGCCCGTGACGCCTCACAATACGACACCACAAGCGTGCCGTACAACAAGGCACCGGTGCCGTCCGGGCAGACGCTGGTGCAGGACCCCTTCGTCCCCGGAGTCGGCGAGTTCTCTGCGTCCGTGAAGTTCAAGCCCGCCCCGACCGACGCGAACGCCTACTATCTCGTCGAATCCGGACAGCCCGACTGGCAAAGCCTGCCCGACTGCGACGCCAACGGCAAGGTATCCGAAGCCGCTGCGCAAGAGCAAGGGTTCTGGCGGCAAGTGAAGGGGAAGTATATATTCTCCGTTGGCGCCGGAGCATGGTCAACCATCATGACGGTTAACGCTGATGGCTCATTTTCCGCAGATTATCACGATTCCGACCTTGGGGTAACCGGCGACGGATACCCGAATGGATCCAGATCAATCGCATCCGGCACAGGCAAATTCACATACACCAAGCGGAACAATGACGGCTCGTTCAGCATGACATGCGACCAAAAGGCGTTCCACCAGAACGGCACCGTCGGCGACGTGACCATCAAGGACGGTGTCCGGGTGGAAACAGTTGACGGCATCTATGGGCTGACCCCGTGCAACACATTCACCGTGTATCCGACCGGATACGCGACCAGCGCGCTGAGTGACGACGTGAAAAGCTGGATGTATGGCGTGATCGGCAATCCGCTCCCATCGACGCTGGCCGGTCCGCTCATCGTCAATGACCGCGGTACGTTCGCCTTCATCTACGACCAGAACTGATGACGGAGTGGCTATCTTCTGGCAGTATATTGAAATCTTTTTTGCACTGATTGGTTCAGAATAATGATTCAAGGATCGGCCAGATTTTTCGTTAGCCCATCGGAACTGGTGAAGCGTTTGTCGATACGAGCATCCGCCTGTTGCGTGGCTTCGACGCTTGTCAGACTTTCCCGTCTGATTTGAACGGCATACCGTTCTCACGGATGGATTGCCGCGGAAATACGCTGAAAGGCAGGTGATATTCCGGGTAGGCCATTTTGCGCGTATTGCGATTCGCTTCCGGAAGATCTCGCGCGGTCCGTCCGAGAATGGGTAAAACTCCCGGATTCTCGCGGGAGTTTACAGCAGATATGCGAATACGGTGCTGTTCTCCCGAAATCGGCTTTTGGGTCGATTTTTCAGAACCGCGGAATTCCAACGTTCCTGTTGGGAGATTATCTGTCGGGGCACCGGATTGCGCTAAAATCCCACGTACCGTGCGGGAGTTTAGTCGCAAATCGCATGATTCGCCGAGTTCTCCCGCAGGAACGTCCCTTTCGGTGGCGACAGGGCAATCAAATCAAACCAAGCCGGCTGAACGCGTGTGCGAAACCGTCATCCTCCACGCTGTCGGTGACCATGTCCGCCGCCTGCTTGATCTCCTCAATCCCGTTGCCCATCGCGACGCTGGTGCCGGCCGCCAGAATCATCGCCATATCGTTGCCGCCGTCGCCGAGCGCGATGGTGTCCTCGATGCGATACCCGAGTGTGCGCGCGACCTGTGCCACGGCGGTACCCTTGTCGACGCCGGGGATCAGCAGTTCGCCGTGGTTGTCTGAAATCTTGCCGTACGTGCCCGGCACGGCGGTAAACCACCGGCTGAGCGCCTTGCATGTGTCCTCGAACGACGTCGGATTGCCACGATCAGCGAAATACGAGCCTTTGCTCGCCCTGATGGAAGCACCGAGGCTCTGCCCGTGTGTGTCGAGATCCTCGATGACATGCCAGCGGGACGCGAACTGCGGATCCTTCCACGCGGAGCCTTTCGCCTGCAGATACTGCATGTACCCGCGCGACACGTACATGCCGTCCGGCCCCTGCCACTGGTAGTTGCGGATGTCGTGCTCCCGGAAGTACGCGGTCGCCGCATCGATGGCCTCGGGGCTGATTAGATGTTCGAACAGTGTGCGGCCGTTGATGTCCGCCCGCGCCCCGGCGACCGAGACCACGCCATCGAAGCCGAGGTCGAGGATGCTCTGCTCGATTTTCATGAGCGACCTGCCAGTGCAGATGAACAGCAGATGCCCATTGCGCTGGGCCTGCCGGCACGCGTCGACGGCCGATTGTGGCACGTGATGGTGCTCGTCGGCCAGCGTGCCATCGATATCGATGAACACGAGCTTGCTGCCGGTAGGCGCATGCTGACCGGATATGCGCGGTTCGGCAGACACCTGTCGGTCGTCCGGTGACACATTGCTGCGATTTCTGCTGTCTTTGCTGTCTCTGTCGCCCTTGCCGCACATGCAGTTCACACAGTCCCTGCTGCCCATGTCGTCCCTGCGGTTCATGCCATTGGCATCACTGATATCGCTCATACCGCCACCGTACCGCCCGCCACAGTCAGATTCCTGGCGATTGAACGCCGGGAATCCGCACAACACCCGGTTTTCGATTGATACTGCGGTCCGCCGCTGACAATCAGTCGAATCCCGACGGATTGGCGGATTTCATGCGCTCGCAGCCCTCAGCCTCCTCTGCCTCTGCCTTGGCCGGCGGTTGCGGCACAATGGTGGTATGACTTCGAAAGGCAAACCATCGCCGCGCAGCGCGGTCAAGCCGCTGAGCGACGAACAGGTCGCGAAACTTGCGCAGCGCCATCATCTGGTCGATCCGACCAAGGAATACCCGACAGGCCCGCGTACCCCGAACGATGCGGAAATCAACGCGCAGAACCCGAAAGCCACCGCACGCCTGCTCAAAGGTGTGTCCGTGGTGCTCAGCCAGCGCAGCAAAGTGTACGCGTGGGGCCTGGAGCATGTTCCCGAAACCGGCCCGTTCATCACCGCCGCCACACACGTGACCATGTACGACGTCTTCGTCCCGATGATGAGCCTGTTCCACCTGGGCCGCCGCCCGCGGTTCATGGCCAAGGCGGAAATGGCGCATTGGCCGGTCATCGGCAAATGGTTCCAGACCGTTGGCATGCAGCCGGTCCCGCGGCGTTCAGGCAAGGCGAAAGCCATCGAAACGGAATCCATCAACATCCTCACCTCCGGCCGACCGCTGACCATCTGGCCGGAAGGCACCCTCACCCGCGACCCGCAGAAATGGCCGATGAGCATGAAATCCGGCGTCGGATACATCGCGCTCGAAGCCTCACGCCGGCTTGGCTACCAGATCCCCTTGTACTGCTCAGTCACATGGGGCGCGGCAAGCATCAACCAGTTCTGGCCGTGGCCGCGCAAGAACGTCGTCATGTGCTATGACGACCGGCTTGATTACGCCGATTTGCTTGCCACGCAGGATTCGTGGGGTGACGAGCCTCCTGTCGAACTCGCCCAGGCGCTCGCCGACCGTGTGCGTGCCCGAATGGAAGAGGTCATGGCCGAAATCCGCGGCGAACAACCGCCGGCCGAAGGATACTGGGATTACCGCACGATGAGCCGCAAGCCACGTCCGCAGATTTCTTTCCGACGCGAGGGCGGCGAGACGCCGTTCATCGCGGCCGCGCAGGGCGCCGCACCGGCTTCAGCCGCGTGATTTGGGCGTTCGCGCACGACTTTCTTCCAGTACTCTCACTTCGCATTCGCGCGTGCATAGGCGGGGGGAGTACCATGAAGCCCAGCACTACGGAGTCCGCCCGCAGCAGGCGGGCTCCGGCGGCGGCAGCGACAACCGCCACGACCACAATCAGACGCCGCAACACGTCTGCAAGGAGATTGACATGACAAACATCACCGTCCTGGGTGCAGGAGCATGGGGAACCGCGTTCGGCCAAGTTCTCGCCGACGCGGGCAACACCGTGACCATGTGGGCGATTGAGCCGGAAATCGTCACGGACATCCACGAGCATCACCGCAACTCGTACCGTCTGCCCAGCGTCGAACAGCTGCCGGCGACCATGGACGCAACCGGTGACCGCGCACAGGCGGTGGCGCATGCGGAAATCATTGTCGTCGCAATCGCGGCCCAGTTCGCCCGCGTCGCGCTCGCCGAATTCAAGGATCTGATCCCGTCCACTGCGCTTGTCGTCTCCCTGATGAAAGGCATCGAACGTGCCACCGGAAAGCGCATGGATCAGGTGGTTCGCGAATCCCTGAACCTTCCCGAGGAGCGGTTTGTCGCGATTTCCGGCCCGAACCTGAGCAAGCAGGTTGCCGACCGCCAGCCTGCGGCCACTGTGGTTGGCTGCGCTGACATCGACAACGCACGCACGGTCGCACAAGCCTGCGAAACCAAGTATTTCAAGCCTTTCGTCACCACTGATGTCATCGGCCTGGAAATGTGCGGGTCACTCAAGAACGTGGTCGCGCTCGCCGTCGGCATGGCTCGGGGAGCCGGTTATGGGGAGAACACGGCCGCGATGATTGAGACCCGCGGTCTGGCGGAATTGACGGCGTTAGGCAAGGCCGCGGGCGCTGACCCGAAGACCTTCGCAGGACTTGCCGGCGTGGGTGATCTGGTCGCCACCTGCGGATCCCCGCTGAGCCGCAACTACACCTTCGGCGCAAATCTGGGCAAGGGCCTGAGCGTCGAGGAAGCCACGAAGGCAAGCAACGGCGTCGCTGAAGGTGTGCCGACCACTGATGCGGTGGTTGCGCTTGGCCGTCAGCTCGGCGTACCGACCCCGCTCGCCAGCGCGATGAGCGATGTGCTGGGCAAGGGCATCTCCTGCGCCGACATGCTGGGCGAGTTGTTCGGCGGCGACATTACTGAGGAGTAACGCCACCGAGGAGTGACATTACTGAGGAGTGACGTCGCCGAAAAGCGACATCACCGAACAGTGCCGCCGCACAGGCAGCGGCACCGTAAAGGTTTCCGGCGATTCGCGCCCGCCAGCGACCGCCGAACCATGGTTCGCGCTATGGTTGCGGCAGACGAACACGCAGCGATCCGCCGCCACGAGGTCTATTCGAAGTCAAGGTGAGAACCGGGCGCCCGCGCGTAGGCGGGGAACAGCCCACAACGTAAAGGATGATTATGACGAAGCAACGCATTATGGTGCTGTACGGCGGCAAGGCCGACGAACATTCGATTTCCTGCATTTCGACCGCCGGTATGCTCAATGCGCTTGATACCGAGCGTTTCGAGCCGATTCCGGTGGGTATCACCAAGGACGGCAAGTGGCTGGTCGGAGGAACCGACCCGCGCACCTTCTCGCTGGACGGCGGTGAACTTCCGGTCGTCCAGGCCAGTGCCGAAGCGCGCGAAGTGGTGCTTGACCCGGCGCGTGGGGCGGATGGGTTCTTCGCCCGCGAACAGAACGGAACGCTGACTTCCCTCGGCCATATCGACGCGGTGTTCCCGGTGCTGCATGGCCCGTACGGCGAGGATGGCACGGTTCAGGGCCTGCTTGAGATGATGGGTGTGCCGTATGTGGGTTGCGGTGTGTTCGCTTCTGCCGCTTGCATGGACAAGCATTTCACAAAGGTGCTGCTCAACGCCGCCGGCATCGCCACGGCTCCGGGCATCACCCTCGACACCCGCGATTTCGATGCGGCCGACGGGTTCGCAGCACAAGGTGAGGCGCTGATCTGCCAGGTACGGGAGGCGGGGCTCGCATACCCGCTGTTCGTCAAGCCGTCGCGCGCCGGTTCAAGCTTCGGTGTGACGAAAGTCGAGCATGAGGGCGATGCCGCCGAACTGGCCGCTGCCGTGTTCGAAGCTTCCCACCACGACTGGAAGGTGCTGATTGAGCAGGGCATCGACGCGCGTGAAATCGAATGCGCAGTGTTCTCGCCCAAGCCGGGCGGACGGCCGCGCGCCAGCTGGCCGGGTGAGATTGTGCTCGACCGCCGCGACGATGGTGAGGACCAGTTCTACGACTTCGACAGCAAGTACATGGACGCGCAGGCATCTCACGTCGAGGTGCCGGCCAAGCTGCCGCAGGAGACGCTCGAACTGGTGCGCAGCACCGCGATCAAGGCGTTCAAGGCTGTTGACGGCGCCGGATTGAGCCGCGTGGACACCTTCGTGACGAAGGACGGCTCGGTGATGGTCAACGAAATCAACACGATGCCGGGATTCACGCCGATTTCCATGTACCCCAAGGCCTGGGCCGCGACCGGTCTGCCGTATGGCGAGCTGATTTCCCAGCTGATTGACGGGGTGCTCAAGCACTGAAACCGTCGTCGTACGCAAGCCGGCGGAACTTGCAACCGCTCGGCTTGCTTCGCGCTTGAAGCATCCCTTGCTATGATGAACCTCACCAGTGCTTTGCGGCGAGGGCTGAGCATGTGGACAGTGGTCGTACAACGCAAGGGATGCTCATGACGTGGATGAATGATAACAATCAGCCGGATGACAGCCAGCAAGGTGGCAGCCAACTGGACAGCAGCCGTCAGGACAACAACGGGACAACGGACTCTTGGCAGATGCCGCAGCCGGAACAGACGCCGCAGCAGGAGCCGGTTTCGCAGGAGCAGATGCCGTCTGAGCCGACGGGGCAGCCATATCCGCTCGCCCCGCACCAAGGGCCGGTGAATTCTGCGGCGCCATTCCCGTACGCTGTACCATATGCTGTGCCGCCGCAGTCACCGCAATCGCCGGTGATGCCAGTTGTTCCCGGTCCGCAGCCCATGGCGTATCCTCCGACGATGGGGTATCCGCCAATTCCACAACCCGCTCCGCAGCAGGTTCCTATGGCTCAACCGTACGGGCCGCAATACCGGGCAATGCCACCGCAATACCCTGCTGTGCCGCCGCAGATGCCGCAGTCTGCACCGCAACCGCAATTCCAGACCCTGCCGCCACAACCCCGGCCAGTGCCACAGCCACAACAAGTGCCGCAGGGGCAGCAAGCACCGCAATTCGAGCAGACGCCACAATCCCAGCAAGCGTCACAGGAACAGCAGGCACCACAATCCCAGCAAACCCCGCAGGGTCAGCAGATGCCGCAGTCATCTTTGCCTCCGCAGCAGCCGTCGCCGTCCCCGCAACCGCCCTATCAGCCGGCATACTCTGGATATCCAACGTATCCAACGTATCCGGCATACCCCACGTACCCGCCGTATCTTCCGCAGGTCTTCCCGCCCGCCCAGTTCGCGCAGATGCTTCCCCAGCAGTGGCAGGCATGGTGGCAGGCGAAACGCCGCACACAAGCGGCGAAACACGACTACTCAATCATCGGCTGGGCACTGATACTCATCATCGGCGTGTGGCTGGTCGGCGCGTCCCTCGTGACCGTCGGTGTCGCCTTGTCCCACAATGGTGAAAACATCTCCACCGGTTTGCTTCTTCTGCTGAGTAACCTGCCGTTGTATGCCATCGCGATGCCTCTGTCGTTGCTTGTGTTCCGCAACGTACCGAGGTTGGCGACCAAGCGGTTCGACATGTCGCCCGGCACATTCATCAAGCTGTTCGTCGCCATTGTGCCGATCATGTATATCGGCGCGATTATCGGCAATCTCGTCTCCGCACCGTTTTCAGGCGACGACCAGGATACGCTCGAATCAGCGTTGGCGAACACGGACTATTTCTCCCTGTTTCTGTTGACCTGCGTGTGCGCCCCGATTTTCGAGGAGTGGATCTTCCGCAAGGAAATCATCGACAGAACCCGCAAATACGGAGAAAAGACGGCGATTGTGGTGTCCGCGCTGTGCTTCGGACTGTTCCACGGCAATGTGCGGCAGTTCTTCTACGCATTCGGTCTTGGCTTGATTTTCGGATACATGTATGTGCGCACGTCGAAACTGTGGTATTCGATGCTCATGCATGCGCTGGTTAATCTCAACGGCGGAGTCATTTCGATTTGGGTGACGTCCCAGATCGACGACAAAGCGCTGATGCGCGCAATGGAGCAGTCCAACGATGCTGTGATGCGTGAGGTGCAACGCCAGATGGGCGGACTGATTATCGTCGGTGTCTATGTGCTAATCATGTTGGCGTTGTTCATCGCGGGCATCGTCATTCTTGTGCGCAACCGCAAGCGTTTCGTCTTCTTTGATGCGCCCGAGCAGCTTGAGCAGGGTACCGGCGTGAAGACGGCGCTCGGCAATCCCGGCATGATCGTGTTCCTCGTCGTCGGCATCCTCATGACCATCAGCGCGTTGGTGATGTCGAAGATTCCGGCGGAGGGATCGTTCGGCGTCGATGACGCGGGTTCGGCAACCATCCTGCTACAGATGCTCGGAGCACTGATCGGCTGAGGGTGCCGGCGTTCCGCCTGTGCCCTGTTGGAGTGTTGTTTGAGCTTGGACCGAAGCTCTGCTGGGTTTCCGCAACACCGTTTTCCCGCAGTTTTGATATCGCTGAAATCAATACCGCTGAACCCCGTTGTGTGAGGATTTGCTCACACACTCACCCCTCTCCGACTTGGAAACGACCAATCGAGCTGATGGCACCGTCATTGTGTGAGGATTGGCTCGCACAACGGCTACCGGGACAGCGGGAAACAGCCGTCAGGGCTGACTGAACCGTCATTGTGTGAGGATTCGCTCGCACAATGGGGGTCGTGGTGGTCGCGTTCTGTCGGATTAGCGGGTTCGCGGGTGGTTGTGTGAGGATTGGCTCGCATAGTGACGGGTCGGCGTATGGGTTTGGCTGGTTGGGTGGTGTTTGGGCGTCATTGTGTGAGGATTGGCTCGCACAACGGCTACCGGGACAGCGGGAAACAGTCGTCAGGGCTGACTGAACCGTCATCGTGTGAGGATTCGCTCGCACAACGGGAGGCGTGGTAGTCGTGCTCTGCCGGATTGGCGGGGTCTCAGGTAGTCGTGTGAGGATTTGCTCGCACAACCGGACGGATGCCTTTCAGCTCATTCCCCGGTCGCGGCGCGCTGCTCGAGGAACTCCTCGCCGGCCAACGACCGGACCGCCGCATCTCTCACGGTGGACGCGAAGATGCCGGGCTTGGCGAACACCATGATTTCGCCCTCGACCCCATACGGGGAGAAGCCGGTGAACTTGACAAGCGGCGGGTTCCCGTCCGCCGCATATTCCGCTGTCGCCTTGCCGACTGTGGCGATCATCCGCATGGAGGCGGAATCGAGGTCGGTTCCTGATTTCAGTGTGAACGGCACGGTGACGCACCCCTCGCTCGCTTCGGTCACGCGCTCGAGCGACGAGGTGTTCAGCACCGAATTGGGGATGACGATTTCATCGCCGCTGCGGGCTTTGACCACCGTGTGCCGCCATGTGATGTCTTTGACTACGCCTGTCGTACCGGCGACGGTGACCAAATCACCGGGCTGAATCACTTTGCCCAGCATCAGCCCGAATCCGCCGATGACATTCGCGATGGTGTCTTTCATACCGAGGGAGATCGCGACGCCTCCAACGCCGAGCGCGGTAATCAGCGTGGTCGGATTGATGCCGAACACCGGTTGCAGCACGATGGTCACGGCAATCACCCAAATCAGGACGCGCGCCAGATTGATGAAAATCGAGGCGCTTGGCACTTGCGAGCGGTTGAGCAGCGTGCGCAGCCCCCGGCTGACGAGTTTTGAGATGATGACCGCGGCGACGATGACGGTCGCCAGCCAGATGAGTTTGCCTGCGTTGGCGCTTAGCCACGCGATGATATATTCGACGATGCTCATATTCCCTCGATTCCCGGGTTGCCAACGCCGATGCAGTGCCGATACCGTATCGGATACCGTATCGGATACCGCATAAATCCGGCAGAAACAATCCGGCAAATCAAATCCGTTCCGTTCCCGTTCCAGTATCTTGTATCTTGCGCCATCGCGTCGCGACTGTGCGCCCGTTCGCGGCCGATTCGCACAGAATCAACGAATTGCCGGCGATCGTGTTGCGGGCATGGCTCGCAGAACTGGAAGAATCGCCGCCATGCCTTGTCACGGTGTCGAACGGTTCTCGATTACGATGATGGTATGGGCAACATCGTCGATTATGTGCGCACCGATTTCCGTACCTTCGCCGAGCATCCGTTCTCCGCTGTTGATTCCTTGGTGCTCAGCGAGCTGTCGTATATCCGCTTGCCGCTGGTGGTCCCGGTGTTCGGGGCGGCGCGTTCGATTGACACCATCGCGTTGACAGGATTGTTGCGGGCGGAGGATTTTCCGATGATGTTCGCCGCCGACTCCCAGCAGGTCAACAGCACTCGTCTTGATTTGCTGGTTGCCGTCGCTGAAAGCCCGAGATTCCGCGGCTTGCGCGTGGGCGAGTACATCCAGCGCGACGATGTCGACCGTGAGCAGCAGTTCGCCGCGATGACCTTCGACCTTGGTGATTGCACCGGAATCCGTGGGTTGTTCGGCCCGGGCGGTCTGTTGTATGTCGCCTTCCGCGGCACCGACGGCACGCTGCTCGGCTGGAAAGAGGATTTCAATATGGCGTTCCGCTGCCCAGTCCCGTCGCAGGAGTCGGCGGCGAAGTATCTTTCCTCAATTCTTGACCGGTCGGCGGGCGTGCCCGGCGGCGATGCCCCCGCCGTGATGGTGGGCGGACATTCGAAGGGCGGCAATATGGCGGTGTACGCGTCGGTTCGTATGGCTGCGCGCGATTTGGATGCCATGCAGTGGCTCGCGGATGAATCCGGCGAATCGCAGTTGCCAATGATTGAGGCAACGTCAATGGCGGGCCGCCGGACATCCGACAAGCAGTTGCGCATCGGTAGCGCCGACCCCGGTGACGCCGGTAATATCAGCCGAGGCGTCCAAGACAACCAAAACCTCCCCACTGACAGCACCACCCAACACGTCCAACCCGCCCAACGCAACCGGTATGCCGCGCGTATTTGCCGGGTGTTCTCCCATGACGGTCCGGGATTCCCCAAGCGGCTCGAATCCGCGGCGTTCGATGCGGTGGCGTCGCGCGTGGACAAAACCGTTCCGCAGTCATCGGTCGTCGGCATGCTGATGGATGACGGTCTGCCGCACCGGGTCATCGAAGCCGATGCCGTCGGTATCATGCAGCATCTGGGCATGTCGTGGCAGGTGCAGGATGGCGAGTTCGTCGCAGCGCCCGGATTGTCGGCGACCGCGATGTTCGCTGGCAGCACGGTCAACGCATGGATGCTCGGTATCGACCCGGCTGACCGTCGGAAGGTGATCGACGAACTGTATGTGATTTTCTCAACTCCCGGCTACCGCAGTTTCGGCGAGCTTGCTGAGCATTGGACGACAGCGCTCCCGGTGATTATCGATGCCGCGCGCAAGACGGACCGTGAGACGCGTCGGCTGGTCGCCGGTGTGCTGGCCGCGTTGCCGGCGACGGCTTGGCGCAACTTGCCGCAGGTTCCGCAACTGGTGATTGATTCGCTGCGTTGACGGTTCGCGATAACGAAACGTTCGTCGCGTCGGCAGCCGAGTCTTGGCAGCTGAGTCCAAGTAGCCAAGTCCTGACAGTCAAGCCCCGCCGGCCCTGTGAGCCGCCGACTATTGGATGCGCGGCGCGGCGGACGGGTTGAACACCCGCTTCCAATAGCCAAGCATGTCGGTTTTCGACAGGCTCAGATACATGCTCATCGCCAAGGCGGCGGTATCGTCGTTGAGCAGGTCTTCCGGCTTGATGCGGCCCGACAGTTCCGGCCAGCGCCGCAGAACGCCAAACATGCCGCCGATGGCGAAGTCAAGCATGAGGTCGGTTTTCAAATCCAGTTGCTGCGGGTCGATTTGCAGGATGCTCATCAGGTTGAGCCGCGAGAAGTCCCGCAGGGATGCAAGCAGTTCCGCCGAACCGTGCGGCCCGGTGACCAGGGACAGCCGGTCAAGCCGTTCGCGTTGCTCCGGCGACTGCAAAACATTGGCGACATTTGTCCGCCAAGCTGTTTCCGGGTCGGTGCCTGACTGCGGCAGCGAAACCGGTGTGTTTTCCACCATGTGCAAGATTGCGGCGTCGGCGAGTTCGGGCAGGCCGCTGAAATGGTAGTAGAAGGAGTTGCGGTTGACGTCGGCTTCGCGCACGATGTCGGTGACGGTGATCTTCCGGTATTCGCGTGATGCGAGGAGGTCCCAGAACGCGTTCTCCATGCGCTCCTTGGCGGGAAGGATTTCCGAGTCTCGGCGTGGCCTTGCCATACGTGCCTGCTCCTTTTCTTGGGATTGTGGCGTCCGCTGCACCACAGGTCACCATTGTCGCATTATTGATTGACGTTGCCGAAGATGGGCAAGAGAGGGGGTATTGGTCGCGACGTACTTGGAATCATGGGCGCATCGGTTGCGAACGTATGCAAATCACTGAAATTTCTGTATCATTCGTCAATCGTTGCACCTGAATGCAGTGCAGACATGTTTGCGTAAACAATCGTTTACACGCGCAAGTTTTCGCCCTGTAAACGTCCAACTCCATGATATACTCAGTTTTATATTGAGACACAACGGGGGAATCAACGGGGGTTCCAAGAACAGCCCCGGTTCCCGTTGCGAAATCGTTTGCATGGCGTGGTACCGGTGTGCGGGCGAGACAGAGGAGAAGAGCAATGGTCGCAGTGCATGGTGATCGTATATCCATCCACTCCGTGTGGAGGGCGGCTGTCGCGGCGTTGGTTGCCGCGGCCACGCTGTTCGCCTGCGCGGTCGTGTCGGCGCCGCAGGCGTACGCGGTTGAGCGCGACCTGTCGCAGTATATCGACAAAGACAACACTGTGGTCTCGATCAGCAAGGACAACGGCAGCACATGGGTGCCTTACTCCGAGGACATGTCGGTCAGTTACAACGACAAAATCAGGGTCTCCCTGCACTGGAAGTTCCCGAACACCATTAGGGTTAAGTCAGGTGACACCTTCACCTACAAGCTTCCGCATGGTCTCAAGCTCAATGAAGGTAAGAAGTACGACCTGTACAACAACGGTGCCGTAGACGGTAACTTCGTCATCAACGGCGACACACTTACGGTGACGTATACCAAAGACGAGGGGCAGGACGTCAGCGGTTTCGCCACGGTTGACGCCAATATCGACCAGTCCGCCGATCCCGATGGCACGGGCGGCAAGAAAAGCTTCGAGTTCCCCGGGTATGGGACGCTCACCTTCAACCTGCCGGCGACCGCGAGTGTATCAGCATCGAAGTCAAACGCGAAAACCGTTCCGGGCAATCCGGACAAATTCGATTTCATCGTCACGGTCACGTCCAAAGGCAAGACCAGCGGCGTGACCCTTGACGATTCGATGGGTGAGCTGCTCACCATCGACGAGACGACGCCGGTTATGGTGTATACGGACGCGAACTGCACCCAGCCATATACGGGGACAGTCACCGTCACCGGTAACACCGCGGGCAGCCGCGCGTTCACCACGGTCATCGATAATATGAACAACGGACAGACGCTGTATGTCAAGTACCGTGTGAACGCCGACCGTGACAAAATCTATGATTCGACGACATCCGACAGCAACGACACTGCCGGCAAGCGCACCAACACCGTGTCCTACTCCTGGAACGGAAACACCAATAAGCAGACGACCTCGAACAAGATTGACATCAACAACACGTGGAGTGTCGACAAAACAGGGAATTACGACAAGTCATCGAAGACCGTGACATGGACGGTCGTACTGCGACCGGGCGATTCCGGTGATATC
Organism: Bifidobacterium thermophilum; assembly: GCF_002846655.1. Classification (NCBI taxonomy): domain Bacteria; kingdom Bacillati; phylum Actinomycetota; class Actinomycetes; order Bifidobacteriales; family Bifidobacteriaceae; genus Bifidobacterium; species Bifidobacterium thermophilum. The sequence goes on from NZ_PCGX01000002.1 coordinate 138,538, forward strand.
TCCGGTGCAAAACTCAAGGATGCGCTTGGCAAGGGGCTTGAGTCTCCAAGCGGCAACATCACCATGGACTACTACGACGAGGAATGGTGGAACAATCCGGACCAGCACAAGGGCTCGGTGAGCGTCCCCTGGAGTCAGGTTGCCGATGGAAGTTATGCGGTCCCGTCCAGCGCGGCGGGGCATAAGCGGTATGTGCTCACCTACACCACCAAGGTCGACAACCCGCCATCGGACGATCAGGACGCGAAAACATACGACAACACGTTCACCATCACTCCCGCGCATCCGGCAAACGCGAAGGGGCAATCCAAAACCGGCAATGTGACCATCGGCAATACACAGCCGAAGGCGACGGTGTCAAAGCAGTTCTCGAGTGCCTCCGCGCAGGCCGACGGCCGCACGAAGCTCACATGGAAGACCACCGTCACCGCCAACCGCGATCTTACGAACCCGCAATTCGTCGATGTGCTCTCGGCCAATTCAAACACCGGAACACACAGCTTCGATTGCTCGAATATCGGCAGCGCTTTCACGGTCTCGATGCAGGGTGCCTCCGCGCCGCAATACACGGTCTCGAGCTGCGAGGCGGGCAAGGTCGTGCTGGACTTCGGGTCGACCATCCCCGCGGGCGCCACCATGACCATCACATACTCCACCTATGCCAGCGCTGACACGCCCAAAGGCACTACGGAGACGAACACAGCGGCCTTCGCGGGAATCAGCGCCAGCGCCAACTACACCATCCCGAAGAAGGAACAGCCGACGCTGAGCAAGGCGTTCGTGTATTATCCCGACAGCAATCCTTCTGCCGGCAGGCTTCCATGGAGTCTTAAAGTCAGCAATATCGATGCCAGCGCGAAGAAGGTTACCATCACTGATACGCTCCCGCAGGGCTTGAAATACGTGCCCAATTCGGTGAAACTGTCGAACTGCACCGGTCAGGGTGGTGATGTCCAGCAATGCGTAGCGGACAACATCAGTGTGGCAGCCAACGGCAACACCTTGGTGTTCACCTTGAAGAACCCGTCAATCGCATCCGGCAACAACAGTGTGACCATCACCTATACTACGACGTACAGCGATTTCGCCGCCGCGGCGAAGCAAAACACCGAATATGTCAACACCGCCTATCTGACCGTTGATGGCACCCAGTACGCGCCTGTGTCTGCGAATGTGTGGGCACAGCTGTCATCACTGGTGTCGAAGACCGCGGACTACACCGAGGAAACCGCACCGTACGCCAACTACACCATCGATGTCAACCCGGCGGCCATTCCGCTCAACGATGGTAACAAGCTTGTACTTGAGGACACCATCCCGGACAGCCTCGCCCTAGACGTCACATCAGTGAAAATCGCCAGCACATCCGGTTCGGATCTGCCTGGAGCGAGTTACACGTATAACCCTTCGACCCGTCTGCTGACGGTCACCGTACCTGATTCCACCGACGCCAAGGTCACCTACAGGGCCCGAGTGCTGCTCAAGCCCGGCAGCCAGATGAACGTCGACAACACGGCGGTACTCAGAGGGTACAGCGACGGCGGCGGCAAAAGCACGAAATCCCTGAATGGCTCTGTATACCAAGCCAAAGGCGGCACCACGTCGGACCGCTTCACGCTGAGGATCTACAAGTATGCCGACGGCGACACGAACCATGCGCTTCCGGACGCGGAATTCAGCATCTACCAGCTCGAAGTCAGCAATGGCAAGACCACGAAGCAGACCTTGACCGACACTGAGATCACCGACAAGAACGGTACCGTAGCATACGGAGCATTGCTGCCCAACACGGTGTACAAGATCAGTGAGACGAAGGCCCCGACCGGCTACCAGACCGCCAATCCGCTGTATATCGTCTTCCCTGATACCAAAGATGACATCAGCAAGTATCAGAACCAGACAGTGGACGGTCACCAGCTCATCGTCGCTTCTACTTCTGACGGCGTGGCATTGCAAACCTATTCATGGGATTGCGCCGACAAGGAAACGCCTCGATCCTACCCGGTCACCGTCAGCAAGGTCGATGCAACCGATTCCAAGACCAAACTCAAGGGTGCTCGCTTGCAACTGGTCCGTATGGACAATGGCACTGAAGGAACCGTTGCAGACGAATGGACCACTGATGGCAGCAATGACCATGAGGTGAAGCTCACCTCTTCCGGCGAATACCAGCTCAAGGAAGTCAGCGCGCCGCAAGGCTACGATCTCGCCGCTCCGATTGATTTCACTGTCAACTCGGACGGGACGATTGTGCACAACGGCAAGTCCGTCAGCGCGATTGTCATGACGGATACCCCGAAGACCACGTCGGTGAAGGCGACGAAAGTCTGGAACGACAACAACAACCAGGACGGCAAACGCACGGACGCTACCTTCAGTCTGTACCAGAAGGTCGGCGACGGCGCGGAAAGCAAGGTCAGCGGCAAAGACAAGACCGTGCTCGCCAACGCCACCGGCGATGCACTGACGGTCCAATGGACGGGACTTCCACAGTACGAGAACGGCAAGCCTGTCACCTATTCCGTCAAGGAAAGCACCGCGAATACCAATGGGTACAAGACAACGGTCGAGGGCGATTCCTCCAGCGGATACACCTTCACCAACACGTACACACCGCAGACCACCGCGATCAGTGTGCACAAGGTCTGGGAGGACTCGGACAACCAAGACGGTATCAGGCCGAACAATGTCCACGTGGAACTGTATGCAAACGGAGTAGCCACCGGGCGCACCGCGACCATCACCGGTGCCAACAACTGGACGGTCACTTTCTCGGGACTGCCCGTCTATGATTCCGGTAAGGCAATCGCGTACAGCGTGCGTGAGCAGGCCATCAACGGGTATACGACAAAAATCAGCGGAACCGCGGCAAATGGTTACACCATTACCAACAGCCATACGCCGCAGACCGTCACCATCCAAGGTACCAAGACCTGGAACGACGACAACAACCTGACCGGTAGCCGGCCGAAATCCATCACTATCGACCTGTACGCCGATGGGAAGAAAGTTGATTCGCGGGTCGCCACGGCCAGCGGATCATGGCGTTGGGACTTCGGCGAACAGCCTGCCTACAAGGCTGGAGCGCAAATTACCTATACTGTCGCCGAGGAGCCGGTGCCAGGCTATACCGCGCAAATCGACGGGTACAACGTAACCAACACCGTGACCAAGCACGAGGTCAAACTCCTGAAAACCGACGAATCCGGCAATCCGGTCGCCGGGGCGGTAATGCATGTCGCGACCGCGTCAGGCACCCAGGTCGGCGCAAGCTGGACAAGCGGCTCACAAGCCACGCCCATGCAGCTAGCCGCAGGTGACTACCGACTGGTTGAGGACGCCGCGCCTGCAGGATACCAGCTCGCCACGAGTCCTGTCGCATTCACGGTGAACGCGGATGGGACCGTCAGCGTGAATGGCGCCAAAGCAGATTCAGCCACGGTCACGATGTCGGACAAGCTTGACACCATTGACATCACCGGTGCCAAACAGTGGAACGACAACAACAATCATGATGGCCTGCGCCCCGATAGCGTGACCGTCAAGCTGCTCGCCAACGGGCAACCGGCAACGGACACCGCCGGCAAACAGCGCACGGCGGCTGTCACGGCAAACGACAATTGGAAGTTCAGCTTCACCAAACTTCCTCGTGTTGATGCGTCCGGTAAGACGATCGCATACAGCGTGGAGGAGCAGCCGGTTGCCGGATACACCTCCGCAGTCAGCGGCGACGCCACCAGCGGATTCACCATCACCAACACGCATGCCAACGAGACTGTCGATATCAGTGGTGTCAAGCAGTGGAAGAACGATACCGAAGCCACCCGGCCGCAAAGCGTCACGTTGCAGCTCTATGCAAACGGCACGCCGATGCTCGGCGATGATGGCAAGCCGGTCACTGCAACCGCCAGTGCGAGCGACAACTGGAAGTATGCCTTCACCGGTCTGCCCAAATACAACAAGGGCACCGCGGTGAATTACACGGTGGTTGAGACTTCTTCTTCGGCAAGCGACTACGTCGCCGAGGCAGGAACCGCCGACAACGGCTATGCCGTGACCAACACCTATGCGCCCGGCAAGCGTTCGCTCACCGTGACCAAGCAGTGGGTGGATGCTGCAGGTTCGGCGGATTCCGCGAATCGTCCCGACTCGATCAGCGTGCAGCTGTATGCCGACGGCGCTGCCACCGGCTCCCCGGTGAAGCTTGACGCGGACAACGGCTGGGCCTACACCTGGACCGATCTCGACGCGAAGAAGTCCGGCAAGAGCGTCGTATACACCGTCAAGGAAACGCAGGTGCCAGACGGGTATACCGACTCCACTTCTACGTCGGACGATGGCAATGTCGTCACGCTGACGAACACCGCACGCCGGTATGCAGTCACCATCGCGAAAACCGATGGCGATTCGCCGCTCGCCGGTGCCAAACTTCAGATCACCGACGTCAACGGCGTTCCGGTGTCAGGCAGCTTCACCAGTGGCGACTCCGCCACCGTTCACAACTTGTACCCAGGCGACTACCTGCTGACGGAACTGCAAGCCCCCGACGGCTACCAGATCGCCGATGCGATTGCCTTCAACATTGCGGCAGATGGCAAAGTCACCTACACCGGTGCGGACGGCAGCAAGAAGACCGCCAATAACGGCACCTTGACCATGGTTGACAAGTCCCAGACCACCAGCATCACCGGCAAGAAGGTCTGGAACGACGACGCCGACCAGGCGGGCAAGCGCCCATCCGCCATCACCGTCGACCTGCTTGCCAACGGGAAGGCCGCCACGAAGAACGGCAAGCCCGTCACGGCAAGCGTGAGCGCTGAGACAGGCTGGGCATTCAGCTTCGACGATCTGCCCGTTATGGCCAACGGGTCGGCAGTCACCTACACGGTCAAGGAAGAGCAGGTGACGGGATATACCGCCGACATCAGTGGTGACGCTGCAAACGGTTTCACCCTCACCAACACCATTGACCGGCATACCGTCAAACTCGCCAAAACGGACGAAAACGGAGCAGCGCTGGCAGGCGCGACCATGCGACTGACCGACCCGAATGGCGTCGATGTCGTCCAACCGTGGATTTCAGGCGGGCAGCCTTACGAAACCGAGCTGGCCGACGGGTCCTATGTGCTCACCGAAGCACAGGCGCCAGCACATTATGACATCGCCGAATCCATCCCGTTCAAGGTCAGCGGTGGCAAGGTGATCATCGGTGGCGAAGAACAAGACCAAGCCACGGTCACCATGCGTGACGAGCGCAGCCGCTTCCAAGTCAATATTGACAAGGCCAACGTGGCGGGTACGCGCGTGGAAGGCGCCGTCCTCGAAGTGACCACCTCAGACGGCAAGACCACTCTCGCCCAGTGGACCACGGATGGCGAAAACGCGCACGCGCTGACCCTCGAACCGGGCGATTACCGACTCGTGGAGACCCAGGCACCAGCCTCCGGCATGTACGCGAGCATCGACCCGATTAACTTCACCGTAGGCGATGACGGCACCCTGACTGTGACTGACAGCGACGGCACCCGCACGCTCGGCGGCAACACGATTACCGCGGTGGACAAGTACGCCAGCCACAAGGTGACGGTCTCCAAGAAGAGCCTGACCGAAGGAATCGGCGAAATCGCCGGTGCACAGCTCGAAATCAGTGGTGTGAACCTTGATGGTGAATCCGTTGAAGACCAGTGGACTTCGCAGCAGGGCAAGGACCATTCGACCGAGCTCAAGCCGGGAAGCTATACGCTTCGGGAAACCGCGGCCCCTGCGGGGTACACGGTCGCAGACCCCATCGATTTCACTGTTACGACCGGTGGCGCGCTCGAAATCAACGGCGAACGCCAGTACGGCCGGACCCTGGAAATGGTTGACGAACCGGCGACCACGCCAGTCACTTTGAGCAAGGTCGGCAGCGACAACGTGTCGCGCGAACTGGCTGGGGCGAGCTTGACGGTCACCGGCACGACCTTTGAAGGCGCCTCGTACAAGCACACGTGGACGTCCAAAGGCGATGGGCCGCTCGTGTTGCAGCTGCCCAACGGCACCTACACGATGAGTGAAACCAAGGCGCCGGACGGCTATGAACCTGCCGATCCGATTGATTTCACCGTCAATGCTGGAGTCGTCACCATCAATGGGCAACCGATGTCCGACGATACTGTGCAGATGCAGGATACGGCGGTTTCCAAGACCGCAGTGACCGCAATCAAGCAGTGGTCCGACGGCAATAACCGCGATGGCAAGCGTGCTGCGAGCGTCAAGATGGTGCTCAAGGCGAACGGCAAGACCGCCACAACGGGCAACGGTCTGGTTTCGGACGCCGACAGCGTACGCACGTTGAGCGCCGCGAACAACTGGTCGACCACATGGTCCGGCCTCACGCAAACTGACGCCAAGGGTAAGACCATCCGCTACACAGTCGAGGAAATCACCTTCGACAGCGCCAACTACCACGAGAGCACGCGTCGTGTGCCCCAGTCGGACGGTGTGCGGATTTACGTGACCAATATCCACCAGCCGGACACGGTCGCCATCAGCGGCACGAAGGTTTGGAACGACAATGACAACGCCGACGGCGTGCGCCCCGACCACATCGATGTCGTGCTGTACGGCAACGGGTCGCCGATGGTGACCACAGCCATCACTCCGGATGCCAACGGCAACTGGAAGTGGACCTTCGAAGGCATGCCGAAGAACGACAGCAACGGCAAGCCGATCGTCTACACGATGGCTGAAAAGCCGGTCGACGGGTACACGTCCTCCGTCGGCGGCGATGCGAAGCGCGGGTTCACCATCACGAATACACGCTCGCAGAACACCACCGACATCACCGTGAACAAGGTGTGGAACGACGATGACGATACCGCCCAGTTGCGGCCTGACGCCATCCGCGTGCAGCTGTACGCCAACGGCCGGCAGGTCGGTCGTTCGGTTCGGCTCACCGCGAAGGACGGATGGGTCCATACCTGGACCGCGTTGCCGGTGAATATCGACGGCCAGCCGGTCGTATACACCGTGAAGGAACTCGGCCGCGTGGAAGGGTACGCTAAGCCCGACATCACGGATACCGCAAACGGAGGGTTCACCATCACCAACACCATCGAACGGCATACGGTGAAGCTGAACAAGGCGGATGCGCTGGACAACAGCGTTCGTCTTGACGGCGCCACGTTGGCCGTCACCACGATGGACGGCAAGAGCGTCAAGGACGCCGACGGCAGCGACCTGACTTGGGTCACCGACGCCGACAAGCCTCGTGAGGCGTCCCTGTCTCCGGGTGACTACCTGTTGCATGAGGTCAAGGCGCCGAAGGGCTATCAGCTGACCGGTGACGTGTACTTCCAGGTGAAGGATGACGGGACCATCGACGCGCCGACCGCAGGGTCCGACGGCGTGGTGCTGATCAGCGATCTGAAATCCACTGTCCCACCGGTCATTCCTCCGGTGACGCCGCCGATTACCCCGCCGGTGACCCCGCCGACTACACCGCCAACCACCCCGCCGTCGACTCCGCCGACAATCACTCCGCCGACGCCAGGAACGACAACCACGTCAACGCAACGTCAGGAACAGCGGCTCGCGCAGACCGGTACCGCAATCATCTTGACTGTGGTGTCCGCTGCCCTGCTGGCAATGTGCGGCACCATGCTCATGGTTCTGCGTCGGCGTCGTGAGGGCGATGCGACGAGACACGGTCACGCGCAAACTTCGAGGAGGCAAGCATGAACGCCTACGGACAAACACCGCGACATGGTAATGTGTCGGCGCTCCGGCGCCTGTGGATGCGCCAGTGGCATACGGTGGCAAGGGGAGCGGTCGCCGTGGCGGCCTGTGCGGCGTTGACCGCGGTCGGACTGGTGGGGCAGCCCACCATCGCCGCGGCCAACGCGGCCTCGGCCCCCAAGAGGGCCCCGCAAAGCGATGTCACCGTCGTCGCGTTCCAGCAGTCGTGGAACACCATCGCCAAGGAGTGCACAGAAACCTACGGGCCTGAAGGTGTGGGGTATATCCAGGTCTCCCCGCCCGAGGAATCCATCCAAGGCACACAATGGTGGACCGCCTACCAGCCGGTCAGTTACCGTCTCGACTCCAAGTTCGGAACCGAGGCCGAATTCAAGTCGATGATCCAGCAGTGCAATGCGGCCGGTGTCAGCATCGCCGCCGACGCGGTGCTCAACCATACGACCGGCGCCGACGTAGCTCTGGTCAACGACCAGCAGGGCGTTGCCGGCTCCGCCTACAACGGCAGCTACGGGCGCTATCCCGCCATGGGTGACGGCTTCTACCGGTACAAGGAAAACGGTAACGGCCACCAATACGGCCTGACCACCGACGACTTCCACAACTGCACCGATACTATCGCCGATTACACCAACGCCGACCAGGTGCGCAACTGCCGCCTGTCGACCATGTGGGACCTCAACACCGGTTCGGAGCACGTCCAGAACATCCAGGCGGATTATCTCGCCCGACTTTGGCAGGATGGCGTGCGCGCGTACCGTATCGATTCCGCCAAGCATATCGACCCGTCGGATCTGGCTGCAATCAAGGCGAAACTGGCCAAGAAGATCGGTGTCGCCGCAGCGGACATCCCCTGGGTGCAGGAAGTCATCTATCACGAAGGCGAAGCCGACGCGCTGAACCCGAAGAATTACCTGCGCAACGGCAAAGTCATCGAATTCAGCTACGCTTACCAGCTCAAGCAGGACTTCGCCAGTTCGGTGGCCAAGCTCAAGAACATATCGAAAGGCCTTACGCCGTCCTCGAGTGCCAACGTGTTCGTCAGCAACTGGGATACCGAACGCTCTGACGAAACACTTACCCCAGCTTCGGGCGCACGATACGAGCTTGCGAACGCATTCCTGCTCGCCAACGACTACGGCTCGCCGAAACTCATGTCCTCCTACTGGTACGGCAGTGACGCCGCAGCCGGACCATCCGGCGCGACCGACACGACGGTACCGGATGTCGATATGAACACCGCGTGCAAGGCGGCCACAGGCAATGCCTCCGACCGCTGGCAGGACGGACAGTGGCTGTGCCAGCAACGCTGGACGTCAGTGCGTGGCATGATCGGCTTCCATAACGCGGTTCAAGGCACGAGCGTGGCCAACTGGCAGAACGACGGCGACAACAATATCGGTTTCGCGCGCAGCTCGAACGGCCAAGACCAAGGCTTCTTCGCGATTAACAACACCCTGCAGGCGCATCATGTCAGCTACAGCACGAATCTGCCGGACGGCGACTACTGCAACGTGTACGCTTCGCAGGATTGCTCCGTGCGTGTCACAGTGAAGGGCGGCAATCTCGACACGACCATCGGCGCCCGCAGTGCGGTTGCCATCTACGCCGGTGCAACGCCATCCGCCTGGGTGAACAGCTCCACGGGTGCGACGGATGCCTCCGACCCCGGATACCAAGACACCGCGGACGGCTCGAAGGTCGCTGACCGTTCGCTCACCGTCTACTACCGGGTGGACAAGAACTGGGGCAACGTCAATCTGTACTATTCGCTCGGCGGTTCCGACGCTACAAAGACCTTAGCTATGCGACAGGTTTCCGGTTATGACGGCTGGTACAGCGTGACCATCGCCGATGCCGGATTGAGTGGTGTGTCCTTCCACTTCGGCAACGGTTCTGGTGCGTATGACTGGCTCAACGGCAAGGAAGGAACGTCTTATCAGGCCGAGGCGGGCACGACCGTCATCGCCGTCCAAGGCCACCAGCCGAGCCTTGGGATGCCTTTCGCTACGAAGGGCGAGAACAAGACCCGCTTCACACTGCACGTCTCCGCTGATATCAATGCGACGCACGCGGAAGTGTGGGGAACGGATAAAACCGGCAAGACGCTTGCCAAGAAGAGCTACGCGTTCACAGGAACCGATTCCTTCGGCAACGTACTTACCCATGAATTCGCCGGCGACTACGCGGCCTTCAGCTTCCGCCTGACCGATGATTCAGGCGCAACCGTCATCGGCGGCGACTATTCGGCTGCGGCGCTCGACCATGTCAGCGGTGCCGTCGAGGCATGGGTGGATTCCAACGATCCGTCCAAGGCGTTCACCAGTTCGCCTGCGGCACGCACGGAAACCACAATTCCTACGGCCAACGACCAGAAGAATCCGAAGAACCTGCACGTGATCATCCACTACCAGCGTGCTGACGGGCAGTACCAGCAGTACAACCTGGATGATGACACATGGCAGGGCTGGGACGTGTGGTCTTGGCAGTACAACTCGGCAGGTAGCTCGTACGCGTTCGCCGACCATGATGATTTCGGTGAAATCGCGTCCTTCGACCTGAACTCCGCGAGCGGCGTGCGTGACGTTGAATTTCTGCTGCGAAAGGGCGGTAACGCCTGGCTTGCCAAGGATCCGGACAACTCCTCGAATCGTCAGATTCCCGAATCCCTGCTCAGCGTCGCCGACAGCGAGAACGGAACCGCGGAATTCTGGGTTGTCAGCGGCGACCCGACCCTCTACGCCTATCGTCCGACCACACATCTGGTCACCTTCGACGGCAACGGGGGAGAGCCCACGACCCGCGTGTCGGTAGCGGACCGGGCCTCGCAGGTGGGCACCGGCATCGCCGCGCCATCGGCACTTACCAGAACAGGCTACGTGTTCAGCAAGTGGACCTCCGACAAAGCTGGCAAGCAAGCCTATGACTTCGGCACGCCGGTCACCGACGATATGACCTTGTACGCGCAGTGGGATCCCGCATATACCGTCAATTTCGACAATGACGGATACGATTACCAGCCGTACACCGTGCAGCAGGGGAGCACCGCCACCAAGCCTGCGCAGGACCCGACGCGTGAAGGATTCCTCTTCGACGGCTGGTATGCGGACGCGGGGCGGACTACCCCGTTCGACTTCACCAAACCGTTGACTTCAGACGTCACTCTGTATGCGGGCTGGAAGAGCACGAACCATACGGTGGCCTTCGATTCGCAAGGTGGCAGCCCTGTCGCGCCGCAGACCGTCGTCGAAGGCAAGGCGACAACGGCACCGGCCGCACCGACCCGCAGCGGATACACCTTCGGCGGATGGTTCACCGACCCGCAAGGCGCGCAATCCTACAACTTTGCAGCCCCGGTGACCGGGGACCTCACCCTGTACGCCCTGTGGGTGGACAACGCGAGCCTGCCGCACAGCGTGACCTTCCACGCGAACGACGGTACCCAGAACACCAGCTGGATTAGGGTACCCGCAGGCTCGACGGTGCAAGCCCCGAACCCCGGCCCGACCCGTCAAGACTACCGGTTCACTTTCTGGTCGCTTGATGCTGCTGGCACCCAACCCTACGATTTCAGCACACCAGTGAACACCGACCTTGATCTGTATGCACAATGGGCCGGCATGCATACGGTGAGCTTCGACACTGGCACTGATGCGGGCATCGACCCGCAGCAGGTGTCCGACGGCGCAACCGTCGCCCGTCCGACGGATCCGACGCGTGACGGATATACCTTCACCGGCTGGTCGACTGATAAGGCTGGCAAGAACGTGTTCGACTTCAATACGCCGGTCACATCGGATTTGACACTGGTCGCGCAGTGGGCCGCGAAGCAGCAGACTGTGACGTATGATGCGCAAGGCGGTTCGGCGGTGGCAGACCAGCAGGTGGCCTATGGCTCGTCTGTCGCCCGCCCCGGCGAACCGACGCGTGACGGGTACGTGTTCGAAGGCTGGAGCACACAGACTGATGATCCAGATGGGTCGCATATCTACGATTTCAACGCTCCAGTCACCGGTGATGTCATCTTGTATGCGCTGTGGGCGCCGCAGGAGGCATCCGTGGCAGCCAGCAAGGTGGAAATCGTCATGCATGTCTATGAGGACGTGACCTACCGCGAACATGTGCGTAACGGGCGCAAGGCTGTCAAACCGGTGGATCCGATTCGTTCTGGGTACACGTTCACCGGCTGGACGACCGACAAGGCCGGCAAGAAGCCGTACGACTTCACGGCACCGGTAGCCGCGCCGCTGAGCCTGTACGCTCAATGGTCCAAGAACCCGGATTCCGGTTCATCATCGGATAACGGTGGTGAAACGGGCGGCAAGACGGATGGCGGTACAACGAATGGTGGTGCCACGGATGGGTCTGGATCTGACTCAGGGCAGACCGATGGTAACGGATCCGGTTCAACTGGAACCGCATCCGGTGGCGCAACCTCAGGAGGCACTGCTCCAAGCGCCTCTGGTGTGACCGCTGGTGGTTCGGTGAATCTGGCTCCGGCGGGTGCCGGTACGCAAGGCGGCAACCAGACGACCGGGCCCGCATCGGCCGGCGGCAAGCTCGCCAAGACTGGTGTCGGTGCGGTCACTGTACTGGCGGCGGCACTGGTATTCGCCGGGCTCGGTACCATGCTGCGCGCTGACAAGGCGAAGCATCGTCGGCCTGCAGGTGGACGCCATACCCGCCACTGATTGGCCGGTGGTTGACCTGTGGTTAGCCAGCGGCTCGGCCTGACCGGTTCGATGACAGACTAGTGCCCGGTAATACGCGAGGTATCACCGGGCACTAGTCTGTCCAATCGACATTGTCGTGTGCGTGGCCGGCGTGCCCGAGCGCCATCAGGTCATTTCCCGTGCAATACCGCCAATCAGCGTGCGGGCAGCTAGACTGGAATACGTTTGCATGAGTGCTCGCGACCGTACGCGAAGCAGGCTCGTTTCAGGAAAGGCAGGCGGCATGCAGGTATTGGAATTCGTGGAGCGGCTGTTCCTGACATGGGCGTTGTACAGCTGTATCGGCTGGATTTGGGAGACCGGGCTGTCAATCGTCGTGCGCCGTCGTTTCGTCGACAGGGGTGTTCTGATCGGACCGCTGTGCCCGATTTACGGTTTCGGAGCGCTGCTGGTACTGTTCCTGCTCAACGATGTGACCAATCCCGTCGCGTTGTTCCTCAGCAGCGGCGTTGTCGCATGTACGTTGGAATACATCTCCTCATACGTCATCGAAAAGCTGCATCACGTCAGATTATGGGATTACAGCAACAAGCCGTTCAATATCAACGGCCGCGTATACCTCAACGGCTTCATTGCGTTCGGAGCCGGTGCGACGCTGGTCAAACTCTTCGTGCAACCATGGTTCATGGGGATTGTCCGTCAGTGGACGCCGCTGGCCTTGCATATAGTATGCGGCGTCATCGCGGTGCTGCTCATTGTGGACGTCTCGTTGACCGCGGCATACTCGTGGAGCTTCGACACCAAGCTCAAACGCATCAGCGAAGATGTCAATGCGGTGCATGCCGAACAGGTCGCGAATCTTGACGAGAAGGTGGTCACGGCGAGTGAGCGTTTCGAGGAACGCAGGCGCGCTGTGCTCGATTCGCATGTGTCGCATACGCTCAATTGGCAACAGCGACGGTTGATGCAGGCGTTCCCCGCCATGCGTTCAGTGCGCGACAATGCGATCATCGACCAGCTGCGCGAGAGCATGGAAGGGTTGCGTTCCGGCCGTCGGACGCGCGATACACAGCATGACAGCGATGAATCGCGCGTCGACAAGTAAACCAAGTAACGCTTGCGGGCAGGGCGTCCCGTCGAAACCCCCGTGCAGCGCGAAGCCCAGAGTCGTCAGGCTTGCGCGCCGCCCTGTTCACGGCATGTCTGGCCCAAACGGCGGGACAAGGTGATCGGGTCAAGCAGTTGGTCGAGACGGCCGTCGGGCATGTCGGTGCGCTCGCCGGCGACTTCGCGGACCGTGCGCCTGGTACGCAACGCCTCTTTGGCAATGGCTGCGGCACGCTCATAGCCGATTTCGCTGTTGAGCGAAGCCGAGATAGACGGCGATTCGGCGGCGAACTGGCGCCCCTGCTCGAGGTTGACGGTGATGCCGTCCACGCAGTTGAGGCGGAAGGTGCGCATCGCATTGCCCAGCAGGCGGATGCCTTCGAGCAGCGTATGCACGGCGACCGGTTCGAAGGCATTGAGCTGCAGCTGGCCTTCGGCGCACGCCCAGTTGACGGTCGTGTCCATGCCGAACACGGTGAAGCAGCACTGGTCCACGCACTCTGGGATTACAGGGTTCACCTTGCCTGGCATAATGCTCGAGCCAGCCTGGCGCGGGGGCACGTTGATGTCGTTGAATCCGCAGCGTGGGCCGGAGTTGAGCAGACGCAGGTCGTCCGCCGCCTTCTTCAGGTGCACCGCGAGGTTTTTCAGCGCGGACGACGTGTTGACGAACGCGCTCATATCGCTGGTTGCGGCGATCGGGTCGGGCGCTGCGGTCACCGGATAACCGGTGATTTCACCGAGATGCTCGATTGCGGACTTGCGGAAGCGGATATCCGCGCAGATGCCGGTGCCGATGGCGGTACCACCCAGGTTCATCACCGCGAGTTCAGGCTCCAGCTTGTCGAGGGATGCCTTGTCGGCCTTGAAATACGAGGCGAAGGCGTGGAATTCCTGACCGTAGGTCATCGGGACCGCGTCCTGGAGCTGCGTGCGACCGATGGTCACATCGTTGATGTGCTTGTCGGCGAGCTTGTGGAAGGCGCGGGCGAGCAGCCGGCATTCCTCAATCATTGGCTTGAGTGCGGTGATCAGGGCGAGACGGCATGCGGCCGGGTACGTGTCGTTCGTGGATTGCGACTTGTTCACGTGGTCGTTCGGGTGGATGTACCCGTAGTCGCCGCGCTGGTGGCCGGCGAGTTCGAGCGCGCGGTTGGCGATGACCTCGTTCATGTTCATATTCGTCGAGGTGCCGGCGCCGCCCTGGCGTACGTCCACGGGGAACTGGTCGGCGAGCTCGCCGGCTTCGATGTCACGGCATGCCTGCCGGATGAGTTCGGCGCGCATCGGGTCGATCAGGCCGAGCTCCTCGTTGGCGTCCACGCAGGCGCGTTTGACTTGTGCATACCCGGCGATGAGTTCCGGATGCCTGCTGATGGGCGTGTCGGAAACAGGGAAGTTCTGGATGGCGCGCTGCACGTTGATGCCCCAGTACACATTCGCCGGGACCGGCATTTCGCCGAGGGAATCGTGCTCGATGCGCGCGGGGCCGCTGAACGGCAACGGCATATGGGATACTGTCGCGTCGCGGGGGTCGCGCAGTTGTTCTGTCGCGTCCTCGCTGACCGCCGCTGCGGCGGCTTTCGCGTCGGCGTCGTAGTCGATGCCTTTCGCGGTCGTGATGTCGCCTGCGGCGGCATCCGTGATGTCAATGGTGTCGTTGCTGGTAGCTGCTGTATCCATGGTTTCACCCTAGGCTTTCTTCGTTACCTATGATGCCGCATCGTAACACGACACGCTTGAAGCTGAAACTAGGCGGAAACGTGTCCGGGTGCAGGTGGCCGGTGGGGGGTCGATGTCGCGCATTTGACGGGAGTTACGCGAATCCGGTAGTCAACCTTATGCAAATCTGGAAGTGAGAGTTATGCAGATTCGGTAGTGAAAGTTATGCAAATCTGGTAGTCAAAGTCATGCAGATCCGGTAGAGGGAGGGCAGAAACGTTGGAATATGGCCGATTTCAGATGAGAACGAATCGTTGGAAAAGGTGCTGTAATTATGGGAATCCGGCTGTCTCATCGAAGCATTCGGACTCCGAAGAGACAGCCGGCTAGGCAGCCGGATTCGTGAATCCGCCAAACGGTGGTATTGACGTGCGTTATGCCGCGGTCTCGCTTGCGGTAGCCGAATCGCGCTGCAAGATGAGGAGCACGAGCGCCACGGCGAGCAGCAGGCCGATCGACAGCACGCCGAGTGACGGATTGCCGGTGATTGACGTGGTCGCCGCGACGATGAAGGTGCCGAGAATGCTTGCGGTCTTGCCGAAGATATCGTAGAACCCGTAGTATTCGTTGGCGTGCGACTTGGGGATGATCTTGCCGTAATATGAACGGCTGAGCGCCTGGATGCCGCCCTGGAACATGCTGACCAGAATCGCGAGAATCCAGAATTCGGTGGCCGAACGCAGGAAGAACGCGGCGAAACAGACAATGCCGAGGTAGGCGATGACCGCGGCCATGATCATCGGCTTGCACCCGAACCGCTTGGCGAGCCGGCCGTAGGCGATGGCGCACGGGAAGGCGACGAATTGCGTGACCAGCAGGGCGAGCACCAGCTGCGTGGAATCGATGCCGAGCTGGGTCCCGTACGAGGTGCTCATCGAGATAATCGTGTTGACGGCGTCGATGTAGAAGAAGAACGCGATCATGAACATCCACAGCGGCTTGTTGCGCGAGATCTCGCGGAAGGTGTGGCCCAACTCGGCGAAGGTGCCGCGCACGGCGTCGTGCATATAGTCGGCGGTTTCACGGTAATGGGTCTGGTGGTAGCCGCTGATCAGCGGGATTGTGAACGCGGTCCACCACAGGGCGGTGATGACGAAACTGGCGCGTGTACAGGCCGTGGTGCTCCAGCCGAATGCCGACGGACCGGCGAAAATCAGCGCGATGCAAGCGATGAACGGGATGGTGGAGCCGACATATCCCCATCCATAGCCGTGCGAGGAGACTTGGTCCATGCGGTCGTTGGTGGTGGTGTCGATGAGCATGGAATCGTAGAAGGTGAGCGAACCGTTGAGCCCGATGGTGGCAAGCATGCATACCGCGAGGAACGCAATCCAGCCCAGCGGCAGTGCCATCGCGCAGCAGGCGAGGACGCCGGTGCCGAAGAAGCCGATGAAGAATCTGATCTTCATGCCCTGCACGTCGGCGATGGAGCCCAGAATCGGCATAAGCAGCGCGATGATGAGGGATGCTATGGTCTGCATGTACCCCCAAGTGGACACGATGTTGGATTCGCCGGCGGCTTTGAGCAGGGAGTTCGCGTAGATGGGGATGACGGCGGTGGACAGCAGAACGAATGCGGAATTGCCGACGTCGTACAGGATCCACTGCTTTTCGCGGTGGTTGAAGTGGTTGGTGGTGGCGGCTTGGTCGGTGGCGGCTTGGTTGGCGGCGGCGTTGGAAGCGATGCCGATGATGCCATCCGTCGCGTTGCTGTTGGTTGGTGTGATGAGTGCGGTGGGCGTAGTCGGCACGGTCGCCGATTTGGCCGGTCGTTGCGCGGTGTCAAGAATATTGGTCATGGGGACTCCCGTCTGTCTACCAGAAGGGTATGTTTGCGCAAACAACAGATGGGGTGTAACAGATGAACTACCCATGAACAATGGGTGATTTTCTCGGGTGGCAGGTGACGAGGCGCGATTGGTGATGAGATGCGACCGGTGGTGGGAGATGGCTGGTCAGAGGGGACACCGGTGACGGAAGGCGCCAGGGTTGGCGGCGTCTGTCGTCACCGGTACTGCCGTGAAACCGCCGCTACGCTTGCGCGGAGGTGTCTGTGTCCCCTTCATGCTGTTTGATCAGCGCGATCGCATCCTCGACGGGCGGGCAGTCGGGCACGCCTGCCTTGTTGTTGCTGATGGCAATCGAGGCGGCCGCGTTGGCGATCCGCACCGCGTCAAACAGCGACCAACCTTGGGCGAGCATCGCGCACATCACGCCGGTGTGGCATGATCCGGCGGAACGCGTATGCGTCGATTTCACGGGGAAGCCCTCGAGGTGGATCACTTCGCTGCCGGGTACGCGCACCCACGCACCTCGCGCGCCGGCGCGCAGCACCAGCGGGGCGCGCAACGTGGTGCCGAGCGCGTCGCACAGTGTGGTCATCGCGTCATCGAATCCGCCGCCGATGGTCAGTTCGGCATCATCCGTCGGCGGAATGCCGAGCCGCTCGGCGAGTGTGTTGGCTTCCTGGCGGTTACATGACCATGTCGGGCGGCATAGCACGGTGTCCTCAATCAGGTGGTCGCTGACCAGATGCAGGGAATTCGTAGGATTGAGCACGATTGTGTACGGGCGCTGCTCGGGATTCGCACCGGCACGATGCAGAAATCCTTCAATGCCGGCCGCCGAGTGGTCCATCAAGGTATTCCCGCTGATATGGACGACATCGCCTGCCTCAGGCTCAATCGCGTCGAAGGTGCGCTCGTCGCCTTGCGCTTCGGCGCCGTACGTCGCGATGAAGGTTTTGTGTGATCCGTCGTTGAGCACCAGTCGGAATCCGGAGTCCTTGTCAAGCCGGTCACCGCCGATGTGCTGGATGCCATTCGCCTCGAATTCGTCGCGGATTACGGACGACCACAGTCCCGTGCCGACGATACCCGCGTGTTTGGCGGGCGATCCCGACCGCGCGGCTGCCTGCAACACGCGGAAACTCCCGCCCACCGACGGCGTCACCGAATCGGCGACGGCGAATCCGCCCGGCTGTGGAAGTTCTCCAACGCCCATCATGATGTCGACCCATACCTGGCCGAGCGAAATCACCGATGCTGCGCTCTGCTCCGGCTTGCGCGAGTTGAGGATATCGTGAAGCATACAACCTCCTGACTCATCCTTGTGCGATGCGTATGCGAGGCAACCGAGGCAACGTGGTTGCCGCAGACTCTCACATTCTATCGGTATTTCTGGGATTATTGTGGAGGTTGAAGTTAGACATGTTGCTTGAAAATGCCGGGATTTCGCTGCTATCCACGAATGCGGCACGCAGGTTTGCACTTGATCGGATTTGGTTGTAGTCTTGTGTAGTTGTGTGTTCGGCGGACGCATATGCGGCGGTCGGGCAGACACGACTTGCAAGTCAAAGAAATGTATAGGGAGTCCATCATGGCAGCTCGTTGCGCAGTGTGCGGCAAGGGACCGCAAACCGGTTTCACCGTGTCGCATTCGCATATTCGCAATAAGCGCACCTTCCGTCCGAACCTGCAGCCCGTCCGCACTACCATTGACGGTCAGAATGTCCGCCTGCGCGTGTGCGTGAAATGCATCAAGGCTGGCAAGGTTCAGCGTGTGGCCGCGTGAATCGCGAATGAAGAAACAAGACCCCGGAACTTCAGTTTCCGGGGTTTTTGCTTTTCTGGTGGCGCTGGGTTGGTGGTGATGCCCCGGATTGACGCGGGGGATTATCGTTGCACAGGCTTGCGTGTGATGATGTCCAGGACGGTGGTGTGGGAGTTTGTCGGAAAATCGGTGGGCTGGGGGTGATGTCCTGAATTTCCCGGGAGTTTATCGCGGATGCGTGGATTTGCCGCTGTTCTCCCGGTCTCGGCTTGTTGGTCGGTTTTTCTGAATCGCGGATTTCCAACGTTCCTGTTGGGAGATTATCCGCAGAGTGCCTGATTCGTGCAGAACTCCCGTGTCCTGTGCGGGAGTTTATGCGCGTTTCGTGCGGATCCGGCACTTCTCCCGGGAGCATTTCGTCCTCCGGGTGCTTTCCCGACCGACAAGCCGCGGACGATTCAGTGGCTCACCGGTAAGGGGCATCCTTGGACCATGACACTATGACACGCTTACCGCACAACGCCGACGGGGATGAGCGGTAATATCTGTGATTCCTACATGCCTATCTGCCTGCTGTGAGATTGGGCTGTCGCGCGGCGGTGAGATATCGACGGTTTCCGATGGCTGGTGGGGACTATCTGTCTGTGGTGCGATTGGGGTGTCGCACGGCGTTGGGATTGTCGTTGGCTCGCCCCGAGAAGTCGGGACTATCTGTCTGCTGTGCGACTGCGTTGTCACACTGTGACAGGGTGTCGACGGTTATCGGCGGGTGGTGGGGACTATCTGCCTGCTGTGCGACTCCGTCATCGCACGACAGGCGGGTTCCGTCGCCCTCCCCGCCGCGCAGAACCGAATGTGGGACAATAAGAGGTATGACCGTTTCACTGACCACCCCGCTAGCCAAGCCGTTGACCAACCGTCGTCGGGTCAGCGCGCTGAAAGGCCTTGGCTTGGTCACGTGCGCGGACGTCCTGACGTATTACCCGTTCCGGGTCACTGATCCAGTGCCCCTGCGGGCGGTGCGAGAAGGCCGAATCGGCGAGCCGATGGCTTTCGCCGGTGTTGTGCGCGATGTTCGCGTGATGCAGATGAACGCCCGCCGCGGCTATCGGGTCCAAGCCATGGTCGACGATTCCGCGTTCGCCGCCCAACGCCACGTGCCCGGCTCCGTCACCGCACTCGTATTCTTCTCCTACAAGCAGCAGTACGTCAATTGGCTCAGCGCCCGACTACACGCCGGCGCGTCGGTGGTCGTGTGCGGTACACCCAGCGAATACGACGGCATGCCACAGTTCACCCACCCAGAAGTGCTCACCGTTCCGCCCACCCCAACCGCATCGCAGGAATCCGCCCGCGGCCTGCGTTTCGACGCTGACAGCATCGATGACGCGTTGCGGCGCGTCTGCCGTCCGCGCCCGGTTTACCACGCCAATTCCCGTATTTCCAGCGAGCATATCCACGATTCCATCGTCACCGTGTTGCATGCGCTCGCTGCCGGAGACGATGACGAAGCCGAGCTGTCTACCGCGCAATCCGAAAGAACCGCGCAATCCACACAATCCGGAACACACGGAACGACCGGCACAACCGCAATATCACCGGAACCCGCGGAACCCCAAGAATCCGCACCATCACTATCCCGCGCATCTTCTCTCTCGTCAGCCCCCGACGGCATAGAGACATCCCCCAAAATCCCTACTGCCGCCTTGCGTTGCGCCATTCCCGACATCCTGCCCGAGAGCGTGCGTGAAGCATGCGGCCTGATGCATCGGGCCGAAGCCTTCCTTGCCATACATGAACCTGATTCGGTGGACTCGTTCCGGCAAGCCCTTCACACCTTGCGATATGAGGAAGCGTTCATCTCGCAGACCGCCGTCCTGCAAGAACGCGAGCAAGCGCGCAAAGCCGAGACCTTCCCCTGCACTGACGGCGACATGCGCGAAACTTTCATCGATTCGCTCCCCTTCACCCTGACCGGCGGGCAGACCAGCGTCATCGACGATATCGTCCAAGACATGGGCCGCGACTACCCGATGCAGCGCCTGCTGCAAGGCGAAGTCGGCTCCGGCAAAACCGTGGTCGCGCTCGTCGCGATGCTGCAAGCCGTCGGATCGGGCTATCAAGCGGTGCTTGTCGCCCCCACGCAGGTGCTTGCCGAGCAACACGCCGAAACCATCGGCGGCATGGTCAGCAAGGCGGGACTTGACATTCCGGTCACGCTGGTCACCGGCGGCATGAAGCTTGCGGCACGTCGCAAAGCGCTCGCGGCGGCGGCGAGCGGCGAGCCGGGCATCATCATTGCCACGCACGCCGCGTTCTCGAGGACATTCCAAGCGCCGAATCTTGCTCTTGCGGTTATCGACGAGCAGCACCGATTCGGCGTCGAACAGCGCGAAACCTTGCTGCAACGCGGTGAGAAGATCCCGCATCTGCTGGTTATGACGGCCACGCCGATTCCTCGCACGGCCGCGATGACATGGTTCGGCAGCCTTGATTTGTCGTGGCTGACGGAGCTGCCGGGCGGCCGCAAGCCGATCCGCACCTTCGTGATTCCCGAGGCCGACGGCCCGACTATGGCGAATATGTTCCGGCACATTCGCCGCAGGATTGACGCGGGGGAGCGCGCGTACATCGTCTGTGCGCGCATCGACGAGGATGAGAGCGACGACCAGGCCGGTCAGGATGCCGAACTGTTCGAAGAGCCGGACGATGCCTCCGGCTCGGGGGATGGCACCGGTGGGTCATCGTCCGCCCAACCCAAGCCCCCGCTGCATGCGGTCAGCGAAATCGCTGCGCGGCTTGAAGCACTCCCGCAATTTCAAGGGGTGCGGTTCGCGACCTTGACCGGGCGCGATGATGATGCGACCAAGCAACAGGTGATGGCTGATTTCGCGGCCGGCGTCACACCGGTCCTCGTGGCGACCACGGTGATCGAAGTGGGTGTGGACGTTCCGCAGGCCAGTTGCATCGTGATTTTCGATGCAGACCGATTCGGCTTGTCACAGCTGCATCAGCTGCGTGGGCGTGTCGGCCGCGGCGGCACGGATTCGTGGGCGTTTCTCGTGTCCCGGGCGGAACCGGGCAGTATCGCCGAACAGCGGCTGGCTGTGATTCAGGGTTCGCTTGATGGCGCGGAAATCGCGCAGGCGGATTTGGAGTTGCGCGGCGCCGGCGATGTGCTGGGCGATGCGCAATCCGGCGGAAAATCGGGCCTTAAGCTGCTGCGTGTGGTCAAGGATGCGAAGATGATTGCGGATGCCCGTGCCCGCGCTGAGCAGGTGCTCGCGGATGATCCGGGGCTCGACCACGAGGTGCAGCTCGCCGGAGCGGTCCTCGATTTCACGCGCGGCAACGAATCCCACCTCATTAGCAGCTGACTCTCTGTTTCTGCCGACGCTGGCGGGTGGCTGAGCGCCGGTAGAGGGTTATGCTCCTGCTTCTGCCGACGGTGAGTTGGGCTGAGCGCCGGTAGAGGGTTATGGTTCTATTTTTGCCGACGGCTCAAGATAGATGACCGCGGTTTCGCCGTACGTACGCGCGTCAGCCTCATGCCATCCCGCCGGGGGAGTGAGCGCATCAGACCGCACAGACCGCTCGACTACGATCATTGTGTCCGGGCCTGTCGTCGCTCCCTGCGCGAGCGCATCCAACAGCGTGTTGCATTCCTCGGTCGCATACGCGTACGGCGGGTCGATGAACACCAAGTCAAACGGCGCGCCATGATACGAGTCAACGAACACCTCAGCGCGCCGTCTCATCACCCGTGCAGACAATTCGGGACGCCACGCCTTGGAACGCTTGAGCTGGGCGAACGTGCCGTTGATGAGCGCCGCGGCGGGCCCGGCGGACTCCACAGCCACCAACGACCGTGCTCCGCGCGACAGCGCTTCGATACCGAGCGCTCCTGTCCCGGCGAACAGGTCCAGTACATTGGCTCCCCGCACCAGATTCCACGAGTCGAGATGGGAGAACACCGCCTCTTTGGTGCGGTCGGTGGTCGGTCGGGTTCCCGGCTTCGGCGTGGCCAACGCCATGCCCTTGAATCGTCCTGCAATCACGCGCATACTGACCACTCTACCCGCGCTCCGGTCACTGGCGTGCGTGTGACGTCGCCCACATATTCTGTCAGAGAAAACACGGGTGCCGAACCGGTCCGACATGTACCGTAAAACCAGCAGGACAGATGATAGGCCCGTTGCAACGGTACGCGCATCATCCATCCTCGGCAGCAGTCCGCTGAACCATATTATTCGTATCACCGAAAACCCGGATGACCGGAACACTCCGCAACTCCGCAACCGCCACTTTGGGAGGCACCATGTCCGCTTTTGTTTCCGCGATTTCCGCCCGTCGCTCGCAGTATGCGCTGTCTGACGCTGCCGCGCTGTCTGACGCCGAAATCGTCGATCTTGTCCGCTCGGTCGCCGGCGAAGTTCCCAGCGCCTTCAATTCCCAGCCGCAGCGCGTCATCGTGCTGTTCGGCGCGGAACATCACCGTCTGTGGACGATTGTGCACGACGCCCTGCGCGCCGTGGTCAAGGACGATACCGCGTTCGCCGCCACCGAGCAGAAGATCGCCGGTTTCGACGCCGCGCGCGGCACGGTGCTGTACTTCGATGACACCACCGTCACCACGAACTTGCAGGAGCAGTTCCCCTCCTACGCGGCGAACTTCCCGGTGTGGGCGCAGCAGGCGAACGGCATGCTCCAGTTCGCCGTCTGGTCGGCGCTCGCCGAGGCGGGTATCGGCGCGAACCTGCAGCATTACAACCCGCTGATTGATGACGCGGTCCGTGAGGCCTTCGGCATTCCCGAGAATTGGAAGCTGGTCGCGCAGATGCCGTTCGGCGAGGTCACCGCGCCCGCCGGCCCGCGTGAGCATATGCCGCTGGACGAGCAGGTCAAGGTGCGTGGCCTGTGACGCGGTATCACGGCTGAACTCTGGTAGCCTGCGGCAAATCTACAGCTAACCTACAGCTAACTTGCGGCCTGTCGGGAGTGATTCCGGCAGGCCTTCGTAATATCCCGGATACGTGTGGTGCGGGAATACTCAGCACACCTGGAATATGCAGCACATCTGGAACGCCGGAACGTCCAGAATACGACGGACGGCATGCCCAGTAGTCTAGCCGCTCGGCCGTCTACTCCCGATTCAGCCGCCGCGGATGCTCTGCCGAAACCTCCCAGCCGAGCGCCATCAGTGTTTTACGGTCGGCCTTGCTCAGCTGCGCACAATCCAGCTGTACAATCAAATCAGGCCGAATCGCATCGGTACGTGCCAACGCCTCATCGCGGCGGAAGCGGTCGACTTTCCCGTGGTCGCCCGAAAGCAGCACATCAGGCACGCCCATTCCGCGCCACACCGCCGGCCGCGTGTACTGCCGATGCTCGAGCAGCGCCTCGGAACCCGTATATGATTCCTCCACAATGGACTCCGGGTTTCCCATAAACCCGGGCAGCAGGCGCGTAATCGCCTCCAACATCACCGATACCGCGACCTCCCCGCCGTTGAGCACATAATCACCAATCGAATATTCGCGTACATCCACGCCCTGCGCCCGGTAGTACTCAGGAATGCGCGCGTCATAGCCCTCGTAGCGTCCGCAGCCGAACATCAGTCGTTTGGCGTGACTCAGTTCTGTCGCGTCGCGTTGGGTGAACAGGGGAGCGGAAGGATTGGGGAAGATCAGCACGGTGCCGAGATTGTGGGTGGGAGCCTGTGAATCGCTGTTGGGTACCGTATCTGCCGATGCACTGTCGGATGCCGGCAGATGCTCCGCGTCGCCGGTGCCGTCGCTCTCGGCGGCTGTCACAACCGTGCCGTTGCCCGGTGATCCGCCCGCTGCGGCGCTCGTCGTAACCGTGGCGTCAGCGCCGTCACAGACGCCTGCGCTGGCATTACTATTGCTGTCGCTCTCGCCATCGGCGTTCATCTCGCGCGGTTCTAGCCCGAGCAGATCGTCCAGGCATTCCGCCCAAACTTCCGGTTTCATGACCATGCCGGCGCCGCCGCCGACCGGGGTATCGTCCACGGAATGATGCACGTCATGCGTCCAATCGCGCAGATTGTGGGCGTGGACACTGACGAGCCCCTTGCTTTGCGCTTTGCCGAACAGGCTTAGGTTCAGCACGTCGAAGTATTCGGGGAATACGGAAACGATATCAATCTGCATGCCCACCACTGTACCGGCCTGCCGTCCCAAGACGCGGGAATACCGCCGCCGCGTGTTCAACGGTACCGATGCCGACGATTCGCGGACGGTATCCGTCGGGCGGGCCAGACGAC
Source organism: Bifidobacterium thermophilum (assembly GCF_002846655.1). NCBI lineage: Bacteria > Bacillati > Actinomycetota > Actinomycetes > Bifidobacteriales > Bifidobacteriaceae > Bifidobacterium > Bifidobacterium thermophilum. The sequence continues at coordinate 163,615 of NZ_PCGX01000002.1, forward strand.
GTGAGGGGTGTGCGCCCGGTTTGGAACACACACCCCTCACGTGTTCTGGTCTCTTGATGTCGCGTGACATTGATGATGACGAGATGCCGATATCATCGGGCGTCATGCGCCGGACGCAGATCGTCAGCCAGTCACAAGGCGGTCACCAGCCGGGAATCAGCCCTCCCGGCGGGTCGAGCGTCAAATACCCGTTCTCGAGGTCGATATCCGGCACCAGCTGGTCGACGAACGGCACCAGCGTGCTGGTTTCGCCGTCCACCGGCTTGGCGAGGCGGATTTTGAGCAGGTATTGGGCGCCTTCGATGACGTCCACGACCTTGCCGACCTTCTGTCCGGCTGGCGCGCCGAGCATGTTGTCCTCGGCGAACCGGGCTTCCAGCCCCAAGAGATCCTTCGGATACCATGCGTCCTCTTCGAGCATGTCCTCCGGATCGTCGGCTTCGCCGTACAGGACGGTGCCGTTGAGGGCTTCGGCGGCGTCACGGTCGTCGACACCTTCGAAATGGATAATCCAACGGTTCTTGAAGGTCCGCGAATGCGCGACCTCGAACTCCTGTTCGCTGTCACGCGTATAGAGCAGGGAACCCGGTTCGAACCGGTAGTCAGGCTCGTCGGTGAACACCTGCACGGTGACTTCGCCTTTGAGCCCTTGAGCGCGGCCGATACGACAGACCCTCAGCAGTTCGCGCTGCTGAGGGTCGTCGGAGTGTTGCTGATGCACCACGCTCTCGCTCACCTGCGTACGTCCATGATGTCGACACGCACTTTGTGGTCGGCGATGGCCTGCACGACCGTGCGAATCGCATTGGCCGTACGGCCCTTGCGACCGATGACACGGCCGATGTCCTCAGGGTTCACGCGCACGCGCAGCAGTTCGCCGCGCGCGTTCTCGTGGGATTTGACCGAAACGTCGTCCGGGAAATCCACGATGTTCTTGATGAGGTGTTCAACAGCTTGGGCGAGCATGTCACTCAGCCTTTTCCTCGGCCGGTGCTTCAGCGGTCTCCTCGGCCTTCTCAGCCTCGGCGGCGGCTTCGGCCTCAGCCTTGGCCTTGGCCTCAGCTTCGGACTTGGCGGCCTTCAGCTTCTGTGCCTGGGCTTCAGCGGCCTCGACACGAGCGGCGGCGTCCGGACCGGCTTCCGGGGTCTTCAGGGTGCCTTCGGCGCCCTCAATGCCCTTGAACTTCTGCCAGTCACCGGTGATCTTCAGCAGCTTGAGCACAGGCTCGGACGGCTGCGCGCCGACACCCAGCCAGTACTGAGCGCGCTCGGAGTCAATCTGGATAAGCGAAGGCTGCTTGTTCGGATCATAGATGCCGATCTCCTCGATGGAGCGGCCGTCGCGCTTATTGCGCGAATCCATGATTACTACGCGGTAGAACGCGTAGAACTTCTTGCCCATGCGCTTCAGACGAATCTTGGTTGCCAAAATGGCTCTCCTTGTATTGATAATGCGGGTTACAGCTTCTGTGTGGGGCACGGAAACCGAACCCACGTGTTCCTCATGACTGCGGAAAGAGAGGGCTCCGCACCCATGAATAACTGAACAAGTATAGCGCAAACCCCACGATGTTTCGGCGTGTCGTGCGCAGTGCCATCTCCTCTCCCACAAACTATCTACGCTAAGGCTCCTGTTTGCGTAGACAGTTTGTGGAGGGGAGGGAGGTTACCGCACACTCAAGGTGACGAGCAGCGCCCGATGATCGGTATCGCGCACGGTGATGGCTTGCCCCGAATGGAAGACCACGCCGCTGCTCGCCAACGCATGGTCGAGCTCGATACGTGGCCACGGCGTCCAAGAGGGGAACGTCAGCGTCGGGCCATGCGCAACATCAAGGCTCGCGTCATGCACTCCGGTGGCAAGTACATCACGCAGGCACCGGTGGTCAAGGCAGGCGTTCAGATCCCCGAGTACGACCACAGGCTCCGGACTGGTCGCGATGGCATCCAGCGCCCGCACGCCGTACGACCATTCCCGGCACCCGCGCATCGGCGATTTCGTGTGTGCGGCGGCGAACGTGACTTGGCGTCCTGGATCGCTTGGAGCGCCCGGTGTGCCGCAGGCGTCCACATCGATGGTGATGGCGGGAACATCCGCCGCGTGGATATTCAGGAACGTCGCAATCCGCCCGACCGGTTCGACACGCGACCAGATCGCGTTGAACCCGCCGTTGTCTCCGGCATGCTGCGCGCCCTGCTGGCAGTAGGGCAGCAGCGTGTTCAAGCCCGCGTGCGAGAGCCGTTCGACGAGCTCGTCAGTGAGTTCTTCAAGCGCAAGCACATCGATGTGCCGCTCCCGGACCAGCCGCACGATGTTCTCGGCATCGGCACGTCCATAGCGGCAGTTGAGCGTCATCGCGCGGATGACACCGTCGGCAGAGGCTCCCGAATGGCCGGTTCCATCGGCCGCGGTGTTCGCCGTTGCCCGCGACGTGTTGGCGGTTCTGCCGAACAGATGCCGATAATACGGGGATTCGCCCGCAATCACCAGAACGAGCAGCACCGCATACAGTGCCGCACCCCACCAGCAGCCGAGCGCCGCCGACCAGACCGCGCCGATGACTGCCGGCACCCACAGATGCCGGTCAAGCGCGGTGCTGTATGGCATTGGCATATGCGCTTCCACGCTCGCAGGCACAAAGCGCAGCAACCACCATATCAGCAACAGGACGGCGATTATCGTCAATACCACGGCCATTCGCGTTCGCTCCATTCACGTCTGTACAGTCCACCTGACCTGTGATGGGCATTATAGGGGAGATGGTGTGATGAGGCCCGCAAGCATCGTAAACGCTTGCGGGCCTCATGAGATTTGCTGATTCAACTGACTGGTTCAATCATTGACGCCGCCGCTGGGCGGTCATGAACCTGAATCGGCGTAGCTTCAGCCGAGCAGGTCGCCCAATCCATTGCCGAGATTCGGCGGCAGATCAGGCATGCCGTTCTCGCCCATCATCTCCTGCAATCCGGCAGGAAGTGCGGGGTTCTGTGGCTTCTTGGCGAATGCGGAACCGCCGGAGCTCTTGCCGCCGCCAGCGAGCCGCTGGCGCAATGCCTTCTCTTCGGCTTCGCGCTTCATCGGATTGCCGGACTTCGAGCCTTTCTTCTTCTTGCCGCCCTTCTTGTTCTTCTTGCCGCCGCCGGGGCCGCCGAATCCGGGGATACCACCCATACCGGCACGGTTCGTCATGCGGCGCATCATCTTGGATGCCTGCTCGAAGCGCTCCAGCAGACCATTGACCGCAGACACGGTATTGCCGGAACCATAGGCGATGCGGGCGCGGCGAGAGCCGTCGATGATCTTCGGGTTGCGACGCTCCTCAGGCGTCATCGAGCGGATAATCGCCTCGGTGCGGTCGATTTCATGCTCGTCGAGCTGCTCCAGTGCCTGACGATGGGCCGCCATGCCCGGAATCATGCCGAGCAGGTTCTTCATCGGGCCGAGTTTGCGCACCTGCTGCAACTGCTCCAAGAAGTCGTCAAGCCCGAAGGTGCCTTCGGACATCTTGGATGCCGCCTCGCGGGCCTGCTCCTCGTCGAACTGCTTCTGCGCCTGTTCGATAAGCGTGAGGATATCGCCCATATCGAGGATGCGGGACGCCATGCGATCGGGGTGGAAGACCTCGAAATCCTTGAGTCCCTCGCCGGTTGAAGCAAACAGGATCGGCTTGCCGGTCACGCTGGCAACCGACAGAGCGGCACCACCGCGGGCGTCACCATCGAGCTTGGACAGGACCACGCCGGTGAAGTCCACGCCTTCGTCGAAGGCCTTCGCGGTCTTGACCGCATCCTGGCCAATCATCGCGTCGATGACGAACAGGATTTCATTGGGATGCACGGCGTCGCGGATGTCGCGCGCCTGCTTCATGAGCTCTTCGTCAACGCCCAAACGGCCGGCGGTATCGATGATGACGACGTCGTACAGCTTGCGCTTGGCGAATTCGATGGAATCGCGCGCAACCTTCACCGGGTCGCCCGTGGTTTGGCCGGGGGCTGCGACCGCCTCGCCGCCGTCGGACTGCACACCCTTCTCGGGGGCGTACACCGGTACGCCGGCGCGCTCGCCGACGACCTGCAACTGGGTGACCGCGTTCGGACGCTGCAAATCGGCGGCGACCAGCAGCGGGGTGTGGCCGGCGTCTTTCAGCCAGTAGCCGAGCTTGCCGGCGAGCGTGGTCTTACCGGCGCCCTGAAGGCCGGCGAGCATGATGATTGTCGGCGGGTTCTTCGCGAAATTCAGCGGACGGTCGACGCCGGCGCCGAGAATCGCGGTCAACTCCTCGTTGACGATTTTCACGACCTGCTGTGCCGGATTCAGCGCCTGCGAGACTTCCTCGCCGAGCGCGCGTTCACGCACGCGGCCGGTGAAGGAACGGACGACTTCAAGCGACACGTCGGCGTCGAGAAGCGCACGGCGGATTTCACGGATGGTGCCGTCGATATCCGCTTCGGAAAGCTTGCCCTTGCTCTTCAAATGCTTGAAGGCATTCGAGAGCCGGTCTGTCAAAGAACTAAATGCTGCCATAATGCATTCCAGTCTAGCCGTGATGCGGGAAAAACCGCCACCCGCGCCCCTCCTGTTTCTGCCGATGCTGGGACCGGTGTGAGCGTCAGCAGTGGGTTGTGCTTCTATTTCTGTCGACGCTGACGGGTAGCTGAGCGTCGGTAGAAGCTTGCATACACAAACTAGCTACGCGTGGGCTCTTGTTAGCGTAGACAGTTTGGGGAGATGGACAGTCATGACTTTGCGCGATTGGGATTCCTAACCTCGTAGGACCTCAAACCTCGCAGGGGTCCTAACGCCGCGAGAATCCAAACGGCGCAGGAACCGAGTCGCTCGGAATCCTGCGCCGTTCGCATCGCCGCATCACTGTGCCGCTTACGCCGTTTGCGTCACTTGAGCGACCAGGTCGAGCCGGACGGCGTGTCCTCGATGGCGATACCGACCGCCGCAAGCTCGTCGCGAATCGCGTCGGCCTTCGCGAAATCCTTCGCGGCGCGCGCGGTCTGACGGGCCTGAAGCTGCTCGGAAACCAAAGCGTCGAGCGCGTCAGCGGCCTTGGAATCCCCGCCGTCTTCGGCACCGGCCCACGGTTCAGCCAGCGGATCGAGCCCGAGCGTATCGAGCATCGCGCGCACGGACACCAACGCCTCGCGCACCTGTGCCTGCACCGCGTCATCGGCATGGTCCTCAACCTGCGACAACAGCGTGTTGCCGGAGCGAATCGTGCTGAAGACAGCTGCGATGGCACCGGACACATTGATGTCGTCGTTCATCGCGTTGACAAAATCAACAGGCAGCTGATCGGCGCCCACCGCGATGATTTCCTCACGGGACGGCTGACCGCCGATGGCGGCGCCGGCGCGTTCGATGAAGTTGCTCACGCGCACAAATGCGGCCTGCGCTTCGGTGAGCGTCTGGTCGGACCATTCGAGCATCGACCGGTATTGCACGGATCCGAGCGCGTAGCGCACCACCCACGCGCTGTGCTCGGCGAGCACAGCCGGCACGGACAGTCCGTTGCCCAATGATTTGGACATTTTCTCGCCCTTGGCGGTCACCCACGCTGAATGCATCCAGCGGGCCGCGGAATTCCAGCCGGCCGCGCGGGTCTGTGCCATCTCGTTCTCATGGTGCGGGAAGCGCAAATCAAGCCCGCCGCCATGGATGTCAAACGCCTCGCCCAGATAACGGTGGCTCATCGCGGAGCACTCGATATGCCAGCCGGGACGCCCCACACCGAACGGGGTCGCCCAGCGCGCGTCCTGCGGATCGGTGGCCTTCGGCGCCTTCCACAGCGCGAAATCACGGGGATCATGCTTGTCAGGGGAGGCATCTGCCGGGTCAACGGGGTTGTATTTGTCGGTGCCTGCCGCGTCCACGCTCGGACCCATGCGGTCGGCGACCGCCGCGGCCTCATCCGCCTCGACGGCGCCCTGCTTCTGATGCGTCAATTCGCCGTAGTGCGGCCAGCTTGCCACATCGAAATACACGTTGCCGGTCGGGTTGCCGTCGGCGTCCTTCACCACGTAGGCGTGCCCGTTGCGGATAATCCGCTCGATGAGCTCGACCATGTCGGGGATATGCCCGGTCGCACGCGGCTCGACTGTAGGCGGCAGCACGCCGAGCGTATCGTAGGCGCGGGTGAACTCACGCTCGTAGTAGTACGCGCGCGCCCACCACTGCTGTCCTGCGGCGGCGGCCTTGTCGAGAATCTTGTCGTCGATATCGGTGACGTTGCGCACGAAAGTCACGTCATAGCCCAGACGCAGCATCCAGCGGCGGACGATGTCGAAGGCGACGGCGGCGCGGATATGCCCGATATGCGGGGAGCTTTGCACTGTCGCACCACACACGTAGATCCCCACATGGCCGGGACGGATCGGCCTGAACGGCGACACGGCATGCGAGGCAGTGTCGTACAGATTCAGCCCGGCGGCGGCTCCTGCGAGCTCATGTGCGCCGGAAATGTTGGAATTCTGCGGTTCTTCGACGTTTCCCATACCCATGAGCGTATTCGATTTGCCAGACAAAATCGGCCGGGTGTTCGCATGTTTACATAGGCAATGCCACAATGGTGTGTATGACGCAACCAGAAGTGCTTATCGTGCAGCATGTCCCGTGGGAGAAGCCGGGGCGTATTTTGGATAGCCTTGAGGACTTGCAAATCCCGACGCAGACCGTCAACATTGTCAAGGAAAAGAAGCCCGACCTGCCGGATTTCAAGGAGCTCGCAGGCGTGGTGATTATGGGCGGGCCCATGGGCGCCCAGGACTATGACGAATACCCGGGTCTGAAGGCGGAGGAGAAGCTCGCGCGAGCCGCGATCAGCGTCGGCAAGCCGGTGCTCGGCATTTGCTTGGGCCATCAGATCATCGCCGGGGCGCTGGGCGCGAAGCTCAGCCATGGCAAGGAGCCGGAAATCGGTTTCGCTCCGATCAAGCGCGTTGACAAGCATGATTACTTCTCCATGTGGGGCAAGGAACTCAACGTTCTGCACTGGCACAACGACGTGGTCGGTCTGCCGGAGGGCGCCCAGCTGCTCGCCCGGTCGGCGAATACGAAAAACCAGGCGTTCCGGGCGGGCTCGGCCTTGGGCTTGCAGTTCCATCTGGAGGTCACGGCCACGCTGCTTGACGAATGGCTCGCCGAACCGGCCATGGTCGAGGGGATGAAGAAGTCGCAGATTGCCAAGATCCGCGATGATTTCGCCGAATACGACCCGCAGCTGCAGCCTTTGGCCGACCAGGTCTTCTCCGGGTTCGCGGCGCGTTGCAACACGTATATCCGCACGTTGCACGGACGCTGATGCCGCTGCCGTGTCATCGGCGGCCGGACTCGTCTGCCCGGGCGTGCCTATGCTGGGCGATACCATGGGGGCATTATGCCGACTTATGATCTTGGATTGGAACACGTTTCGCTTTCGTTCGCCACGAAAACCATCTTCACCGATGTGACGCAAGGGGTATTCGAAGGCGACCGCATCGGTATCGTCGGACGCAACGGCGACGGCAAATCCACGTTGTTGCGCCTATTTTCCGGGGAGCAGCAGCCCGATTCCGGCCGTGTAATCACACGCAACGGGCTGACCTTCGGCATGCTCAGGCAACGTGATCCGCTGGACGACAACGCGACGCTGCGCGAGGCGGCGCTCGAGGGACGCGAAGACTACGAATGGGCGTCCGACACGTCATCGCGCGAAATCGTCGAGGCGCTGCTCGGAGGCATGAGCCTTGACGCCAAAGTCGGCTCGCTGTCCGGCGGCCAGCGCCGTCGCGCCGATCTGGCCCGTCTGTTGCTCAAGGACTGGGATATCCTCGCGTTGGACGAGCCGACCAACCATCTTGACGTCGTGACGATTCACTGGCTTGCCGAACACCTGAAGAACCGTTGGGCGTCCGGTCAGGGTGCGCTGCTGCTGGTCACCCACGACCGGTGGTTCCTTGACGAGGTGTGCGAATCGATGTGGGAAGTGCACGACGGGCTGATCGACCCCTTCGAAGGCGGGTACAGTGCGTACATGCTGCAACGCGTGGAACGTGACCGTCAGGCCGATGTGCGTGAGGAACGCCGACGCAATCTCGCCCGCAAGGAGCTCGCATGGCTGTCCCGCGGCGCGAGGGCGCGTTCGACCAAACAGAAGTTTCACGTGAAACAGGCGCGCGAGCTCATCGCCGATGTGCCGCCGATGCGCAACACGTTGGAATTGAAGCAGATGGCGACATCGCGATTGGGCAAACAGGTCGTCGATCTGATTGATGTGACGCAGATTTATTCGCAGGATGACGAGCGTCGGCTTGATGCCGATGCTGCCGCCGTCACCGCGGCATCCGGGCGTGTGGACGTGGTTCCGCCGCTGTATGCCGAGCCGATTGTCACCGGTTCGGTCCAGCTATCCGTCGACCCGGATGCGCCGATTCCCGGCACAGGGGAACGCGAGACTTCCGCTCATGTGTCCGAGGCAAGCGATGCGGATGGGACGCCGGTCGCCGATACCGCCGCCGCACGTACGGTGACCGTATCCGGGCGCAAAATCCTTGATGATGTGACCTGGCTGATCGGCCCAGGCGACCGATTCGGCATTGTCGGTGCCAACGGCGCCGGCAAATCCACGTTGCTCAAGATCATCGACGGCACCCTCACCCCGACGTGCGGGCACGTGAATATCGGCAAAACCGTGAAATTCGCGGTGCTTTCGCAGCGGCTCGACGAGCTGGAGAAACTCGGCAAATACAAGATCAAGGAAGTGCTCAGCCGATACAAGCCGAGCTATATTGTCGACGGCAAGGAAGTCACTCCTGCCCAGCTTATGGAACGGCTCGGCTTTTCGTCAGCCCAGCTTATGACACCGATCAGGGACTTGTCAGGCGGCCAGAAACGCCGGATGCAGCTGTTACTAATTTTGCTTGACGAGCCCAATGTTCTCATCCTCGACGAGCCGGGCAACGACCTGGACACCGACATGCTCGCGGTGATGGAGGATCTGCTCGACACTTGGCCGGGCACGCTGATTGTCGTATCGCACGATCGGTACTTGTTGGAGCGTGTCACCGACGAGCAGTTCGCGTTGATTGGTGGTAAAGTCAGGCATCTGCCCGGCGGCGTCGGCGACTACCTTGATATGGTCGAACAGGCCAGGAAAGACGGCGATTGGTCGGCGATTCTCGGCACCGGCGATGACCGGAAGGGCGGCACTGGTACCAAGGGTGGCTCCGCCGCCTCGGACGACGGCAAGCAGTCGGATGCCGACCAAGCCAAGCCCCAGACACACAAGCTGGGCGGCAAGGAATTCCACCAGGTATCCAAGCGGGTGTCCGCCATCGAGCGCAAACTGGCGAAACTCGAGGAAAGCCGCGCTGACATCGAGGCGAAGATGGCCGCGCATAATCCCAGTGATTTCGCCGGACTCAACGAGCTCAACACGCAGCTCAACGTAGTGACGGACGAGAAAGACTCGCTTGAAGCTGAATGGCTGGAACTATCCGAAGAGTTGGAAGGCTGACCGGCGGGCAAACGACATCTGAGCTGGACAGTCATCCAGTTCAGATGCTGCATGCCAATCGTTTGGTGGACAGACGGCCCTCCTGCCAGACGGACATCTGCTAGGCGGGCGACCTTTCAAGCAGCCAATCTCGCTTGCCTATGAAACAGCCCCGTGAAACCCAAGGCTTCACGGGGCTGTTTCATAGGCAAGCGTACGGCTCGCACGGATCGTACACTTCGCACAAATCGCTGATAATCAGCGGCCGGTAATCTCCGAACCGATGACCTTCTCGCTCAGCGCCTTCGGACCGCGGGTCACCGCGACCGCGCCGGAACGGACCAGCTCAATCACGCCGTAATGCTCAAGCAGACCGAGCAGTGCGTCAATCTTGCCTTCCGCGCCGGTCGCTTCGATGGTCAGCGACTCCGGGTTCACATCGACCACACGCACACGGAACAGACGCACGATCTCGAGCACGTCGGAACGGTTGGATTCGTCGGCGCTGACCTTGATGAGCACAAGTTCGCGTTCGACTGTGTTGTTCGGATCCAGCTCGACGATCTTCAGCACATGCAGCAGCTTGTTGAGCTGCTTGATAATCTGCTCCAGCGGTACCGCCTCGACATCGGCTGTCACCGTGATGCGGGAGATATCCGGGCGTTCCGTAGGCGAAACAGACAGCGAGTTGATGTTGAACGCACGACGGGCGAACAGGCCGGCCACGCGCGCGAGCACGCCAGGACGGTTTTCGACCAGCACGGACAGGGTGTGACGCTCGGAACCGGGCTGTGATGCGGGATAGTTTGCCATGATGACTCCTCTAAACCTCGATGCCTTCCTTGCTGGACTCACGCCGCGTCCGCGGCTGCGACGGAATTGCCAGTGCTGCCGGCTGCGGCCTTCGCCTGTGCGGCGGGGCTGAGCAGCGGTCGGACACCCGGACGGTAGGCGACCTCGTCGTTCGAGGCACCAGCCGGAACCATCGGCCATACCATCGCGTCCTTCCAGACGCGGAAGTCGATGAGCACCGGGCGGTCGTTGATCGCATTGGCCTTCTTGATTGCCTCAAGCGCCTCATCCTTGGTGAATGCGCGCATGCCGACGCAGTCGTAAGCCTCCGCCAGCTTCACGAAATCAGGCACATCGACGATATCGTCGCGGTTCTCGCCGTCGTTCAGGCTTGTCGCCGAATAATGATGGTCGAAGAACAGGGTCTGCCACTGGCGGACCATGCCGTACACGGAATTGTTGATGATCGCGATCTTAATCGGCGTGTGGTCGAGCAGGGCGGTCGCCAACTCTTCGGAGGTCATCTGGAAGCTGCCGTCGCCGTCGATAAGCCACACCGGCTTGCGTCCGTTGAATTCGCGCTGCGAGCCGACTTTCGCGCCGATTGCGGCGGGCAGGCCGAAGCCCATTGTGCCCAGGCCGCCGGAGGAGATCCACGAATGCGGATGCTCGAAGTCGATAAGCTGCGACGCCCACATCTGGTGCTGGCCGACGCCCGCGACCCAGATGGTCTCGGGATCGGCGTTCTTGGACAGCTGTTCGACAACCCACTGCGGGGAGAGTGATCCGTCCACGGGGGCGTCCTGCGGCTCGTCGTACGTGGTCGGATACTTTTCACGCCATTCGTTGATCTGTGCCCACCACGGCTTGAGGTTTGGCTTGCTGTGGATAGCCTGCTGACGCTTGATTTCGGGGATTAGGTCGTCAAGCACTTCGGCCACGTCGCCGACGATTGGCACGTCTGGCTGACGGTTCTTGCCGATTTCTGCCGGGTCGATGTCGATGTGGATGACGCGGGCGGCGGGAGCGAAGGAATCAAGCCGGCCGGTCACTCGGTCGGAGAATCGCGAACCGATGGCAACCAGCAGATCGCAACGCTGGACTGCACCGGTCGCGGCGATGGTGCCGTGCATACCGAGCATGCCGAGCACCTTCGGATCGGAATCCGGGACGATGCCGCGTGCGGGAAGCGTAGTGACGATTGGTGCGCCCGTCAGATCGGCGAGTTCCTTGACCTGCTTACCGGCGTTGGAGCGGACCGCGCCGCCACCTACATACAGCACCGGGCGGTAGGACTGCGAGAACAGCTTCGCAGCATCCGACAGCACATGGCCATGCGCCTTGGTGGTGGGGTTGTAGCCGGGAAGAATCATCCGCTGCGGCCAGGAGTAATACATCTGGCCGTTTTGCGCGGTCTTCGTCAAATCGACGACCACCGGGCCGGGGCGGCCGGAACCGGCGATGTAGTAGGCTTCGGCGAGCACGCGCGGAACATCCTGCGCATTCGTGACCAGATATGAATGCTTGGCGACCGGGTAGGTGATGCCGACGATATCGGCCTCCTGGAAGGCATCGGTACCGATGGCGCCCACGCCCACCTGGCCGGTGATGACGACCATCGGGATGGAATCCATATTGGCGTCCGCGATGGCGGTGACCACGTTCGTGGCGCCCGGGCCGGAGGTGACGATGCACACGCCGACCTTGCCGGTCGCGACGGCGTATCCTTCTGCCGCATGGCCTGCAGCCTGCTCATGACGGGTCAGCACGAAGCGGAACTTGGTGTGCTGGTTGATGGCGTTGTAAACAGGCAGGATGGCTCCGCCGGGGATGCCGAATACGTCCTTGACGCCCAGATCCTCCAGCGCACGGACCAGCGCCTGTGCGCCGGTCATTTTCTCACCGTCGACGATGGACTGTTTCTCCGTTGCGGGTGCCTTAGGCACGCCGCTGAATGCCTGAAGTGGCGTTGGTGTAGCCATGATCCCTCTCATGTGTGTATTGGTGGTGCTCCGCTGCGGCGTCGCCCCTGGTGAGGCGCAACCCGGTGAGGCTCCTGTGCCGCTTGTCCCGCTTGTGGCGGTCTGGCAGGCAAGATAGTTGTATTGGTCTTATCGTAATCGCCTGTGGAGAGATAATCGCCGGACCGACCACATGATGGTAACGGTTCGGCGATTATCTCTATAGAGGTGTTGTGGCTGGGTGAGGGCGTTGCGGCTGCCTGCGGGGCTGGCCAGCACGTTGCCTGCGGAGACCACCTGTGCGCCTGCCTGCAACGGTGGCGTGTACGGGCCGTCAGGCGGCGTCGGTTGCGTGGTCGGTGCCGGTGGTTGCGGTGCCGTCGTCAGCGTTGCTGTTGCCGCTGATGCCCTTACCGTCGTTGCTGCCATTAACATCTGCGGTATCGCTGGAGCCTGCATGGGCGCGCATACGATTGCAGTCACGTTCGCGTTGTTTGAGCGTATGCCACGCCTGTTCCGCCGCGGCAAGTTGCGCCTTGCGCTTGCTGGTCCCCGAACCGGTCCCCAGCAGCGGGTCCTCGCCTTCCTGCGCGATCGAGCCATGTTCGTCGCGGATCGGCAGTGTCCAGCGCTTGCCATATCCGCCGGGAAGAATGGCCCGGGCGGTGAACTGTTGCGCATATTCCGGACCGCTGACCGACATGCGGTACACCGGCTCGGTCAAATCCATGTGATGGGCGAGCACGGTCAGCGAGGTCTTCCAATCCAAAGCCGGGCCTTCTGTGGCGACTTCCCGGAGCGTATCGTCCACCAGTCGGTGAACCACCTCACGCGCCCCATCGATGCCGTGTTCGACGAAAGTGGCGCCGATCAGGGATTCAACGATGTCGCACAGAATGGAACTTTTATCAGCTCCGCCGGATTCGGATTCGCCGTGGCCGAGCAGAATGAATCGTCCGACATGGAGTTTGTCGCGCGCAATGGCCGACAACGATTCCTCGGACACCGCCTTGGCGCGCATCTTCGCCAGCTGCCCTTCCGTCATGTCGGGATGCGCCTTGAACAGGGTCTCTGTGGAGACCAGTTCCAGCACTGCATCGCCGAGGAACTCCAGCCGCTCATAGTTGGGGGCGCCGGGATGCTCATGGGAGAACGAGCGGTGCGTCAACGCCTGGACGAGGAGCTCAGGGCTGATGGTGGTGCCGAGTGCGTCGAGCAGTTCCTTGGTCGGCGCCTGATCTGCCGCTTCCTGTCCGGAAACGCCGACATGATGCCGTTGCTGGGACATCTCGTCGGTATGGTTTGCGGGCGATGCGCCGGATGGGTGACGCTTGTGTTGGTGTTGATGTTCTGATGTGCCGTCGCGGTTGATAGCCATGCTGGCCCCCTGTCTGTGTCCTGTTCTGCCGTCACGCATGTGCGTGACGGCTCGGCGGCTTCCGGTGTTCTGCTGACGGCCGAATCAGGGGATGTCCCCGTTGTGGTAGCCGGCAGGATGCCTGAAGTCCATGTCTTGATGGCTTGCGCGTCGGGGATTGCTCGTCGGTTGGCAGGCATTCCTTCTGTGCAAGACCTGACCACTATCATACCGGCGGTCGTGATATTGCCGGTCCGCGGCGCAACGCACCCAGAGGGGACGGGTGGGGTATTTGCTTGGTATGCTGCGTCTCGGTCGCAACGCGGGCGGAATCGTCGCAGATACGACAGAACCCTGCCACCCGTCGATGGCAGGGTTCTGATCTACTGAATTACCTCAGCTGCTCCGGAGCGCTCACTTGGTGTGGGCGGACTGGATGGCGTCACGATAGACGCGGCCGCGGAAGGATCCGCAGCTCGGGCAAGCCACGTGCGGCAGCGTCGGAGCGCCGCAGTTCGGGCAGGTGACGGTCTGCGCGGCAGACGCTTTCCAGTTCGCGCGACGCGAATGCGTATTGGCGCGCGAGGTCTTGTACTTAGGCAGTGCCATGGTGTAATCCTCTATTTCGTTCGAACGATTGAGCTTAAGCGTTCAGAATTGTACCGCATAGCTCGTACAACGTCCATCGGGGCGGCATGGCGCCGGTCAGCGATCCTTCGTTTCCCGCTCAAGCTGTTCCTTGAGCCCGGCAAGCGCCGCGAATCGGATGTCTGTGGTGTCGTGCTTGTGTTCGGGATGCTCGTTGAGGTTGATGCCGCATTGCGGGCACAAGCCTTTGCAGTCGGGCTGGCACAGCGGTTGCAGCGGCAGGCTTTCGGCGAAGGTGTCGCGCAGCAGGGCCTCGAGATCGGCGAAGCAACCGTCGGGGCTAAGCGGGTAGGTGTCTTCGGATTCCTCTTCTCCGGCGATGATGTCGGTATCGTCGTCCGTTTCGTCTTCCTTGTAGGAGTAGGGGAAGAACGCGGTGACGTCGGTGCCCCAGTCGTGTTGCAGAGGTTTGAGGCAGCGGGTGCATTCCGCGTGGACGGGGGCGGTGATGTGGGCGTGGAATACCAGGCCGTCAATGATAGAGTCGAATGCTCCGTTCACATGAATCGGCTCACCTTCGGTCACGCCGACAATGACGTCGCCGATTCCGCTCGGGGCGGGGAAGTCCGCGTCCACGGGGGAGCTTTGCCCCGGTCGTGAGGCGACTTGCGCCACGGATACTGCCCATGCTGAATCTTCTGGACGTGCCATATCAAGCCTCCGGATAGTCGTCTGATTGGATGTGGTCAAGCCGTGCGCTCGCTTCGCGTTCGCGCTGGTCGAGTACTGTCAGGCCGCCCCGCACATCTTGGCTGAGCTTGTCGAGCTGGTCTTGCAGACCTTGCATGACATCGGTGCAGTACTGGTTGGCGCCGCTGGTGAGTTTGTCGGCTTGTGTTTGTGCCTGGTCGAGGATAGCACGCGCTTTCTGCTTCGCGATATTGGTGATGTTGTCCTGCCCGGCGAGGAACTGTGCCTGCTCCTGGGCGTCCCGCACGATGTCCGCGGCGCGGCTTTGGGCGGACGAAACGACCGCGTTCGCTTGGGTTTGCGCGTTTTCGAGACGGCGTTCCGCTTCGCGCATCAGCGCCGAGGCGCGTTCCAGCTGGACGGGCAGCATGGCTTTCAATTCGTCGAGTTGGCTTGCGAATGCGTCGCGGTCGATTCTGACTTGGGAAGGGGCGAAGATGCTGCTTTTTGCCTCGTCAAGCTGTTGTTCAAGGGAGTCGATGATGTCGTAGACGGTGGTGAATTCCGCGCGGCTCTGGTCCTCCGGATCGGCGTGCGGGTCAAGGGCGTGCGGATCGGTGGCATGCTGGTCGCGTCGCGAGTTGGCACGCACATCATTGCGACCGGTGGAAGCGTCTGCGCGGTCGTCGTCCCCGGGAGTGTCTGAGTTAGCGCCGCCGTGGCTCGACGGGTCGCGCAAATCCGGCAGGGAGGACATATCGAACGGGGAGAACACCGGTTTCGCCGTCGGTTTCGTGTTTTCGGGGTGTTCTGCGACTTGTGCGGTACGAGTGTTGCCGTCATGGGGGACACCGCTCGGGGCACTCCCCGCGGCGGGTTCGTCTTGCCTGACGTCGGCGGATGGTGCCGATGCCGAAAGCGGTGTGGTCTGGTGTTGTGCGGGAGTCTGGGCGTTTGCTGACATGCTGGCTGACGCGCTGGCTGGTTCGCTTGCCGGATTGCCCGTCTGGCCGTCGCTGGTATCGGTTGCGTGCTGAGGATCGTTGGCGTTGTTGGCTTCCTCGCCTGTCATGCTGTCTCCTTGCTACCTGTGGTGTCCTGTGGCTGTCAGTGCCGGTGTGCGGTCGGTCGCGCTCGCCGCATCCGCAATGTTCTGCTGCCACATTGTTGCGTCTTCCTCTATCGTAGGCGATACGTCGGCGGTGTCGGGATCGTTTGCCGTGGTGTGTTACCGGTTATTTCCCGGCTTGTTGACCCTGTTCTTCCTCATGCAACGCCCGTTCGAGCAGGGGGATGACGCAATCGGGGACCATGCCGGTCACATCGCCACCATGGCGGGCGACATCTTTGACGACGGAACTGGAAATGTGCTCAAGCACCGGGTCGGCGGGCAGAAACAGGGTTTCCACGCCGGCGAGTTTGCGGTTGACGAGCGCCATGCCGAGTTCCGCTTCGTAATCGCCGTTCTGCCGCAGGCCTTTGACGATGACGGTCGCACCCACTTTCTTGCAATAATCGGTGATAAGGCCGTCGGTGGATGCGACGGTCACGTTGTCGCAGGTTCCTCCGAGGGCCTGACGGATGATATCAACCCGGGTGTGTTCTGAAAACATCGGTGTTTTCGCTGCATTGACGGCTACGACCACATGCACTTGCGTGAAGAAACGCGAGCAGCGTCGGATAACGTCAAGATGTCCGGCGGTTACCGGGTCGAACGAGCCGGGGCATACTGCGATAGTCATAGCACAAGCGTACCGCGTTTCCCGCCGGGAGCGTCAGCCGTCTCAACGTCGGTAGAAGGTTGTGCCGACGCTGAGTGGCTGGTGAGCGTCGGTAGAAGGTCGCGCTTCTGTTTCTGCCAACGCTGAGTGGGTCGTGAGCGTCGTTAGAGGGTTGTGCCGACGCTGAGTGGGTCGTGAATGTCGGTAGAAGGTGGCGGGGCGACGGGCCGTGGGCGCTTCCGGCGATGTGCCGCCGCCGTCGGATATCTCGCGTGACTATGATGGTGACATCGACGACAATCCGGTGGAAGGCGGAAACTCATGAACAGGTACGGAGAAAGCATCAGTGGCAACAAGAATATGCTCGTGGAAGAATCCTTCGATACGCTCAAGGCATCGGGCTCAGCGGCAGGCATAGCAACGGGCCAAGCTGCGGGCGCCACGGCCGAATTCTCTGCGGGTTCCGTGGTGGGGCTGATCGCACGCGATGCGGATGAGGCGGTCTCCCCGCTGTCGAATCCGGATTCCGCGACCGGCACGGCGGTGTTGGAGCGCCCGCAGGCGGAAGAGAAGCTCAAAGGCACTGATGACGGCGACGCGGACCGTTTCGCACATTATGTCTCCAAGCGCCGCATGGAGCAGTCGCGCCTGACCGGTCGTCCGGTGGTCGCGTTGTGCGGCAAGATCTGGGTGCCGAAGCATGATCCGTCGCAATATCCGGTATGCCCGGAATGCAAGCGCATCTATGAGCAGATGATGGGTGGCGCCGGCAACGGGGGTGAGTGAGCCCAGTTTCCTGCCGACATGCCTTCCCGCGTGCGAACGATATCAATATGACGAATACGATGGGCCGGCTGTGGGGTGTTGAAACGTCCTCGCAGCCGGCCCATCGTGCATATGGATGCAAAACCATGCGCTGATTGACGTCACCTGCTCACCGCATCGCAGCAACGGCGACAATCATTGCGCTACCAGCACCATCGCAGCGCTGACGACGCCGGTCAACCATCAATCACAGTCACAGCACCGTCGTTTCGGTCGGGATCGCCGGATCGCCCTTCATCAGGCTTTGCGCGGTAATCGGCAACTCGGCCAACGCCTTCGCGCGGTAGTTGTGTGCGTTGACAATCGCGTCATGACCCTGGTAATCATGGTTGATTTCGCCATGATCCACGTACTGCACGAGCAGGTCCTTCCAATCCTCGGGCGCCTGAAAATCGGCCAGCTTGCTCTCGGAACCGGATATGACGTGTTCGCAATCCGCGAGATTGTACTCATAGGAGCGGTAGGCGAGTTTACGCCCGGGCACGGTCGCTTTGTCCTTGGATTTCTTGGCGACCGGCTCCATGATGCCGTCTGCGTTCTCGCGCTCGGTCAGCTTGTAGACCATCGCGCAGGTCGGGGCGCCGGACCCGGTGACGAGCATCGTACCCACGCCATAGGAGTCGACCGGTGCGGTCTGCAGCGCGGCGAGCGCGTATTCGTCGAGGTCGTTGGTGACAGTAATGGTCGTGGAAGTCGCGCCCAGGGCATCCAGTTCGTTGCGCACGCGTTGTGCCATCGCGGCCAGGTCGCCCGAATCGATGCGCACACCGCCGAGATCAGGGCCGGCGACTTCGACGGCGGTTTTCACGGCTTCCTCAATGTTGTACGTGTCGACCAGCAGCGTGGTGCTCTTGCCAAGCGCGTTGATTTGCGATTCGAAGGCCTCGCGCTCGCTGTCATGTACGAGGGTGAAGCAGTGGGCCGCCGTGCCGATGGCTTTGAGTCCGTACAGCTGGGCGGCCAGCAGGTTCGCGGTGCCTTGGAAGCCGCCGACGACCGCCGCGCGTGCTGCGGCGACCGCGGCCCATTCGTTGGTGCGCCTGCCGCCCATATCCATGCAGGGGCGATCCTTGGCGGCGCTGACCATGCGGGAGGCGGCGGAGGCGACGGCGGAATCATAGTTGAGGATGGACAGCAGCAAGGTTTCGAGCAGCGTGCACTCGCCGAAAGTGCCCTCGACTTGCAGGACCGGTGAATTCGGGAAGAACATCTCGCCTTCGCGATACCCCTTGATTGAGCCGGTGAAGCGGAAGTTCTTGAGCCAGTTGAGCGTCTCCTTGCTCACGATTTTGCGGTCGGCGAGGAATGCGAGGTCGTCATCATCAAGATGGAAGTGTTCAAGCGCGTCGAGGATGCGCCCGGTGCCGGCGAGCACGCCGTAGCGGCGGCCTGCGGGCAGATGCCGGGTGAAGATTTCGAAGACGCATGGGCGGTTTGCGGTTCCGTCCTTGAGCGCGGCGTCCAGCATGGTGTATTCGTACATGTCGGTCATCAGTGCCGGTGAGTAATCAACCATGATTTGTCCTTCTCGTGATGTTCTCGTGATTGGGTCCGTTGCCGGTTAGCGTAGTCCGACGGCACTCGCCGTGCAAGCGTCGGTGGAAGGGTCTGCCGACGCTGAGGGGCGGGTAAACGTCGGTAGAGGGTTGTGCCGACGGTGAGGCGGGGCGGGCGTAAGCTGACGGTATGAGATTCATTGCGGGTGTCTGGCGTCTGGCAATTGCCGCGCTGTGCTTCGTCGGCACATACGAGGCGTGGACGATTCCCAATCGATGGGTGTATTTCACATTCCAAACCGGGTTCATGCTCGGCATCGTCATGCTGTGGTCCGGCGCCGCGAGCCTGCTCAAAGGCATCCAACCGCCCGCATGGCTCAAAGGCTGCCTGACGGTGTACGCGATTATCACCGCGCTGGTCGCGTTCCTGCTCATGCCGCCGGATGATCCGCATTACGTGCCCCAAGTGCTCGGCATCATGACCAATACGATGCTGCATCGTATTGCGCCGGTCATGGCCGTGGTTGATTTTCTGTTGTTCGACCCGCACCGGCGGTTCAAACCAAGTTATGTGCTCAGTTGGATGGGCTACTTTCCAATCTATCTCGCCTTTGTGGTGATTCGCGCACAGTTGTGGCCGCATTCGGGCCCGTCGGTTGGCGGCAACCCGTACCCGTACACCTTCATCGATTTGGGGCAGCTAGGGTGGAGCCAGTTCATCGTCAACATCGTGGGCCTTGTCATCGGATTCCTGCTGGTCGCGCTCGCCGTGTTCCTCATTGACCGGATCCTGCCTGAGAAGTCGCTGTTGTGCTCGCAGTGAGCGGTGCCGCACGGTGACTGTCTCGGACATGCGGGCGTTGCGCTGTGCTAGGTTGAGAGCGTATGAAGGATGATACGCCGGTAGGCCCGGCACATTGCAGATAATTGCAGATAACAGAACGCGAGGCAGACATGACACAGACGGATTTGGCGCACAAGAACGAGATGGATACCAAGGATGACGCGCAATCACGGATCGCCTTGGAAGTCGATATGAACCTCACCCGCGCGGACGGGCGGAAAGTCAACGAACTTCGCCCGGTGCACATCACCCGGCATTTCACCGAACCGCCGGAGGGCTCGGTGCTCATCGAATGCGGGCATACGCGCGTCATGTGCACGGCGACCTTCACGCCGTCCGTGCCGCGTTGGCGCAAGGACAGTGGGCTGGGCTGGGTGACCGCGGAATACGCGATGCTGCCGCGCGCCACCTCGGAGCGCACCGATCGTGAATCCGTCAAAGGCAAGATCGGCGGACGTACCCATGAAATCAGCCGTCTGATCGGGCGTTGCCTGCGCGGTGTCATCGATATGAAAGCGCTGGGGGAGAACCAGATCCAGTTGGATTGCGATGTTCTGCAGGCAGACGGCGGCACGCGTACCGCATCGATCACCGGTGCATATGTCGCGCTCGTCGACGCGTTGCGTTGGGCCGAAAAGAACGGGCACATCAAATCCGCTGACAAGGTGATTAAGGATGCGGTGTCCGCGGTGTCTGTCGGCGTGATCGACGGCAAGCCGATGCTGGATCTGCCGTATGTGGAGGACAGCAAGGCGATGACCGACATGAACGTTGCCATGACCGGTTCCGGCGCGTTCATTGAGATTCAAGGCACCGCTGAGCATCGCCCGTTCACGCGCGCGGAGCTCGGGATCCTGCTTGACCTCGCCGAAAAGGGCAACCGCGAATTGCAAGCCGCCCAGGCTGCGGCGCTCGCCCAGGACTGATTGGTTTCAGGCTGATTTTGCCTCAGGCTGGTCGGTTTCGAGCCGATTGGTTCTGGGTGATTGGTTCTGGACCGACCAATCCGGCCGCCGCCGTGCGCAACCCAACCCAAATCGATGAAAGGAATCACGTTGGCACTCACCATCGTCGTCGCCTCGCATAACGAAGGCAAACTCGCGGAAATCCGCCGAATTCTCGCAGAAGACCTCGCTGGCGCGCCGATCGAACTCGTCTCCGCGGGCTCGCTTGGTCTGCCCGACCCGGTCGAGACCGGCGTCACCTTCCAAGAGAACGCGCTGCTCAAGGCGCGGTTCGTCGCACAACGTTCCGGCATGCCCGCGATTGCCGACGATTCCGGGCTGATTGTTGACGTAATGGGCGCGGCCCCCGGCATCCTGTCCGCCCGCTGGGCCGGTGAACACGGCAATGATGCGGCGAACAACGAGCTGTTGCTCAAGCAGATTGCTGATATCCCCGACGACAAGCGCACGGCCCGGTTCCGTTGTGCGGCGGCGCTCGCGGTGCCCGGGCCGGGTGCGGACGCCGACGGACTGCATCCAATTGTCTCCGACCACGTGGAAATCGGCGAGATGCCCGGCCGCATTATCCGCAAGCCGCGCGGGGAGCATGGTTTCGGCTACGATCCGCTGTTCGTGCCGGATGATCAGCCTGCCCGGGCGTCGGGCGGCCCCGAGCTGACATCCGCCGAGATGAGCGCGGATGAGAAGAACGCGATATCGCACCGCGGCAAGGCATTGAAGGCTCTGGTTCCGGCCATCGCGCAACTGGTGACGCGGTAGGGGGATTACGCTCCGGGGCTCATAAGCGACTTAGCCGAGCAGCGCCATCCGCGCAACGGTCATCAATGTCAACGACACCACTGCGGTCAACGCGAGCGAGAACCCGGCAAGCCGCGCATTGCCCAGCACCTTGTCGGTGAACATCGTGGAGAACACCGCAATCGGGGCGAGGCAGCACAGCGCGACCGCTTGCCGGACCTCGGCACCGAACGGCAGCAGGAACCAAGCGGCTGCGGCGAACGCGATGCCGCACGGCAGCCGCCACAACAACACCTCAGCTACGGCTCGGACATCCGCACGGCCGGCCGGCACGTCCATGAGCATGCCAACCATGAGCATCGCGCACAGTGAGTTCGCGTTGGCGAAAGGTTGCGCGATATCGGCAATACCGGACGGAATGCGGACGCCCGCGATCATCAGGACGATCATCACCATATACACGTCGAACGATACCGATGAGACGAATCCGCGCACGATACGACGCCCCAACGTGCGCCGGGCGAGTCGTTTGGCATCCCGGTCTGACGGGCGTCGGTAGGGCAGTGTCGGCGCGTCGCCCGCGTGCTGCTCGGCAAGCGTCATTCCCGGCGCGATATGCAGCAGCGTTTGGGTGAGCACATTCGTTCCCGCGGCTACCATGATGCAGTTGCCGATGTCGAACATCGCGGCAGGCACCAACGCCGCAGACCCGTAAAATGCCTGCAATACGGGGAAACAGAAGCAGCCGACATTGAATCCGGCGCCGTTGAGCATGATAAAAGCGCGCTGGGAAACCGGGCGGTGACGGGTAAACAGGAAAATCAGCATGGGTGGTACCGCAGCTGCGGCGAACCCGAAGAGCGAAATCCACAGCAGGCGGATGTCATGCGGCTGCGTGGCGAACGAGTAGATGATGGCGCCGGGCAAAATGAGATCGAACTCCGCGGTCTGCAACACCCGGTAATCGCGCGGCCCGAACAGTCCGAAGCGTTTGAACGCGTAGCCCACCATGATGATGAGCAGCAGGGTGACCGGTTGGATGAGTGTGTGCACGTCTTTCCTCCCTGCGATGTTGCGATGCCTGACGGACGGTGACGCTGTTCATCATAGGATTCGGCTGCGTCGGCGCGCGGGATGTGTCCGTCGTGCGGTGGGGTGCGGGTGTGAGTGCGGCGTGCGTGCGGGCGTGGTGGAATAGTGCCCGAGACGTTGCTGTAGGCTGCGTTTTCGGTCGTATAGGAAAAAACGTGGTGCTCATGATGTGACTGAGTCCTGACGGAAGTAAGCGTGTCGTGAGGTGATTCATCGTGCGCTTATTCATCCCGGCATATCGGCGGTGCAGCACCACCCGACGCCGTCGCATGCTCGTCACCGGACACATCCGTTGTCCCTCAACCCGATGCCTCGGTTCAGACAATCACTCTACAAACTGGTTACGCTAGCGCCTCGCCCAGCGTAACTAGTTCGTGAAAAAACAATGATCGGCACACTCATTACCGAGCCGCCGCGCCAGACACACATTTTGTGATGCAACCCATTTCCCGAGGCTTGGCGGATACCATTGCATGCGAAAACGGGATAAAACAAAAACGGCACGCCCAACGACGTGCCGTACCGGAGCCACTTGACAGAATCGAACTGTCGACCTGCTCATTACGAGTGAGCCGCTCTACCGACTGAGCTAAAGTGGCATGTTGCCCGAGAAGCATACGCTCCTCGCGCACAAGTCCTTTACTATACCGGAACCTCCAGATATTGCAAAATCGACGGCGTTGTCGCACCAATTTCCCTTGGTATGAGCCCCAAGACAATCATCACAATCATTCTGCCGATGCCGGGGCACATACACCAGTGCGCGCGAAGGGACTTGAACCCTCACGACAAAGTCACAGGAACCTAAATCCTGCGCGTCTACCAATTCCGCCACGCGCGCGACCTGTCCAATGTACCACTGGGCCAAGCCAGCCGCATCAGAGTGCAGACAACCGCAGAATTCCAAGCGAAACACGCTGACGCACAACGGCACGGCGATTGGTGGAGCCCCAAATCGTGCAACATCCGAAAGCTCCGAAAGCACAATCAAAATCATGCCGATAACGGGAACTGCACGCCACGACGCAATGTGTTGCCCACGTTGTGCCCACAGTTTGCCCACGATTTCGGTCAGACGGCACGAATCGCGCCCCCGATTCCGTGGTCGTGGACGCGCAGTCGATTCAGTCTTGCAACCCGCTTGCTGCAGTGCATCACACGCATTCAACACGGCACGCTCCATGAATCCCTCTGCGCGCACAGCGAAACACACTCACCAATCACCACTGCAAACGATGGCGGTTGCACTTCTGCCGGCATCCTCGCATACCGACAGGATGTCGGCATTCACAAGGATAGAAACGTTGTCATCAACCGGTTGGTTACGCAATCATTTCGTAAAATTACCGTGAAATCAGCCTTCCACTCACGCAGCCGAAGCGCCGGTCGGGTATATTCATGATTGCGCGATTCATGCGCATTGCCGGATAATCCCGACGCATCCAACCATTATCAATCGAGAAAGGAAGGACAGACCATGACTGAGCAAATACTCAGAATGGATTCGACGCTCGCCGCGCTCGACCGACTTATGTCGGAAGACAGCGACAACGACGACGATCATGAGGAGGCCTGAGAGCCTCCTCATTTTTTATCCGGTCTTTCTGGTCTTTCCAGCGCTTTCAGATTCCCGCACTTTTAGCTTTCTCGTCGTTTTGGCCTTCCAGCCGTTGCAGTCATAGCTTCAGGCTCTTATCGAACACCCCTCATCTGCAGCGACACAACAATCGGTCCGACGTCGGAACCGTTAACCGCATCCGGCAACGGCATGGTCAACCGCGTCTGAAACCGCGCATCAAACCGCATCGTCAATTTGTCTTTTCCGGCATATAGAAACCGAAGGTATTGCTTTAGGCATTCCATTTCTTCGCGTATGCGGCGGCATACACAACCAGACGGAAGGTGCCGGGGAACGACGGGATCGCCTGGCATTCGCCGGCCCGCGCATGCCCGGGCATACGCGGCGCCCCGCTACCGGCATATCAGGCCCGTCGGGCGCTTGCTTCCGGCGTACGGCGTATGCCCTAGCATACGCGCGATTGACAACCCCCGGCCTGCACGGCAAACTCGGTTCCATCCCCTGCGGCCGGCAAGGACACGGGATGCAAGTCCGCTGTCTCGACATGCTTCGACTCATGCCATTCGTTTCCGTATCCATTCCGCCTTGAGCACCCGACGCCGATTGCCCGGGCACCATACCAAAGTCTCAATATCTCCCGTTCGAGCCGCGATGTTGAGAGATTGTTCGAAAAAAGTCTCAACGACTCGCGCAAACGGCAATTTAGACGAGATATTGAGATTTCTCGATGTGTCGAGCATGATGGTCAGTCGCGAAAAAGCCTGGAATTTCAACGATTCTTGACTGCTCGCCGTCTGTGATGCCGAGTGCGGAATCTCAATAAATCGGGAAAATCCGGATTCGCAAGGAGATATTGAGACTTTGTTCTGAAAATCTCGATGACATGGTGTAAATCGTCGAGATATTGAGATTTTTGCCGTTCTGTGTACATTACGTTCTGCGACATTCCATTTCGCGGATTTCGTCCCCTCAAATATTTTTCTCCTTCGGAATCGCGCCCCCGGTCTCACAACACGCCAGAAGTTCGTGATTGAAAGCACATGTCATCAGCATCGCAGTATTTCTATACCGCATTCCTGTGCCATACGCTTGTGCCACAATGGAGCCATGAGCAGCATGATCGACGCGAATGCACAGAATGCGCAGCACGGTGAACCGCAAGATACTTCGGGCATGGCGACGGAACGGCAGGAACCGCAGTCGCTGAGCGGGCGCGCGGAAGCGAATGAAAACCAGGATTTCTACGCGGTGATTCCCGCCGGCGGCACGGGAACCCGCCTGTGGCCGCTGAGCCGCGAGGCCAAACCGAAATTCCTCTACGACCTGCTCGGCCAGGGTCGCACGCTGATCCAATCCACCTACGACCGGCTGGAACGCGTTGCGGGGCGGGGCCATGTCACGGTGAGTACGGGTTGGCGGCATGTCGCGGCGATCCGCGAGCAGCTGCCGCAACTTGACGGCAACGACATCTTCGCCGAACCGGTGCCGCGTGATTCCACCGCCGCGATTTGCCTCGCCGCCGCCGTGTTGGCTCGCCGTCACGGGGAGCGCGTCGTGGTGGGGTCGTTCGCCGCGGACCATGTGATTCGTGGCGCTGCCTCCTTCGCCCGCGCGGTCCGTGAGGCCGTCGCCACTGCGCGCGCCGGCTATGTGACGACCATCGGCATCGCTGCGTCCCGCCCGTCCACGGCGTTCGGCTACATCCATCAGGGCCGTTCCCTGGCCGCGGACGTGCCCGAAGCCCCGAGTGCACGGCTGGTCGAGCGGTTCGTTGAGAAACCCGATGCCGCGACCGCCCAGGCCTACTTGTCCACCGGCGAATACCGTTGGAACGCCGGCATGTTCGTGATGCGCGCGGATGTGCTGCTCGGCCACTTGCGTGAATACAAGCCGCGTATGTACGACGCGATTTCAGCTATCGCGGACGCGTACCTTGCCGGCGGTGATGCGGTCGACGAGGCGATGGCGACTCACTGGTCGGGCATCGAGAAAATCGCATTCGATTACGCGGTCGCCGAACCGCTGAGCGTGCAGGGCGGCGTGGCGATGATCCCGGGTGATTTCGGTTGGGATGATATCGGCGATTTCAATTCCGTCGCCGCATTGCTGCCGAGCGCGAACCAGCAGAACATCAAGATTCTCGGCGATCGCGAAAACGTGTCCTATATCGATTCCGCCGGCGATGTGGTGGTGCCCGCCGCAGGACGAACGATTGCATTGCTCGGCGTGAACGACATGGTCGTGGTCGACACGCCGGATGCTTTGCTCGTCGCGCCGCGTGCACGCAGCCAGGAAGTCAAGAATATGGTGGCGCATCTGCGACAGGAAGGCCGTGACGAGCTGCTGTGACCGGCTCCGCCCGGACGGCATCGAAGACTGTCCGGTTCTGTCCTATTTTGTGAGTATCTTGTCACATGGAAGCAAACGATGTCATTCCACGTCGCGTGCCTGCCACGCAAGCGGGAAGATATCGCTTCGATTATGAAGAAAGGACCAAGTATGGCCATCAATCCGCCAGTTGACGCCACCAAGACTCCTGAGTGGGCTGCCCTGCAGAAGCACTATGACGAGCTGCAGAACGAAGGCATCAGCCTCAAGAAGTGGTTCGCCGAGGATCCGAGCCGTGTGGACCAGCTGAGCTTCGATGCCGGCGACCTGCACTTCGATCTGTCCAAGAACCTGATCAAGCCGGAAACCCTGAAGCTGTTCGCAGACCTCGCCAAGGCCGTCAAGCTTGACGAGCGCACCAAGGCCATGTACACCGGCGTGCACATCAACAACACCGAAGATCGCGCCGTGCTGCACACCGCGCTGCGTCGCCCGGTCGAAGATGAAGGCAAGTACATCGTCGACGGCCAGGATGTCGTCAAGGACGTGCGCGACACGCTCGATCGCATCTACGCCTTCGCTGACAAGGTCCGTTCCGGTGAGTGGAAGGGCGTCACCGGCAAGAAGATTGAAACCGTGGTCAACATCGGCATCGGCGGTTCCGACCTGGGTCCCGTCATGGTGTACGAAGCGCTCAAGCCGTACGCTGACGCCGGCATCTCCGCCCGCTACATCTCCAACATCGACCCGAACGATCTGGCCGAGAAGACCAAGGGCCTCGACCCGGAGACCACCCTGTTCATCATCGTCTCCAAGACCTTCACCACGCTTGAGACCCTGACCAACGCCCGTGAAGCCCGCACCTGGCTGCTCGAAGAGCTCAAGGCCAAGGGCGCCATCGACGGCTCCGACGCGCAGAACGCCGACGCCATCAAGAAGCACTTCGTCGCCGTCTCCACCAACTTGGAGAAGGTCGAGGAGTTCGGTATCGACCCGTCCAACGCTTTCGGCTTCTGGAACTGGGTCGGCGGCCGTTACTCCGTGGATTCCGCTGTCGGCACCTCCCTTGCCGTGGTCTTCGGCCCGGCCCGCTTCGAGGAGTTCCTGCACGGCTTCCATGAGATCGACGAGTACTTCGCCAACACCCCGTTCGACAAGAACGTGGTCGTGCTGCTCGGCATGCTCAACGTGTGGTACCGCAACTTCTTCCACGCCGCATCCCATGCGGTGCTCCCGTACGACCAGTACCTGCACCGCTTCCCGGCGTACCTGCAGCAGCTGACCATGGAATCCAACGGCAAGTCCGTGCGCTGGGACGGCACCCCCGTCACCTCCGACACCGGCGAGATCTTCTGGGGCGAGCCGGGCACCAACGGCCAGCACGCCTTCTACCAGCTGATCCACCAGGGCACGCAGCTGATTCCTGCCGACTTCATCGCGTTCGTCAACACCCCGAACCCGACCAAGGACGGCGACCAGGACGTGCACGAGCTGTTCCTGGGCAACTTCCTCGCGCAGACCAAGGCGCTCGCGTTCGGCAAGACCGCTGACGAGGTGCGCGCCGAGGGCACGCCTGAGGACATCGTCCCGGCCCGCGTGTTCACCGGCAACCGCCCGACCACGTCGATCTTCGGTGTGGCGCTGACCCCGTTCTCGCTCGGCGAGCTGATCGCCCTGTACGAGCACATCACCTTCGTCGAAGGCACGGTGTGGGGCCTGGACTCCTACGATCAGTGGGGCGTCGAGCTCGGCAAGCAGCTGGCCAAGCAGATCACCCCGGCGATTTCCAAGGACGACGATGCGCTCGCCGCCCAAGACGCCTCCACCCAAGGCCTGATCAAGTTCTACCGCGCCAACCGCGAGTTCTGATTCGCTGCGTGGTGTATGGCGGCCAGCGTAGCCTGACCTGCCGGTAGACCAAGCCAACAGGATCCCGCCATCCGTTACCGTTACGGATGGCGGGATTTTTGTGTTGGTGGGGTCTGTTCGGTGGGAATCTGTGTGCGTATCTGCTCGTGGTGTGACTGCCGGGTTACGCGGCGGCGGGGTATCGGCTGCATCCGGATTGGCCGGTGGGAGTATCCGCCTGCGGTGCGACTTGCTGGCCGCATGGCAAGCGGATACCAGCTACCGCGACGAGTCAGTCGGCCCTTGATGCCCCTGACACGCCTGATGTCCCAGGCGCGCCCGATGACCGAGCCGCCGTCATGTCCGCGCAGCCACAGTCTGTACACCCCAGTCTGCATGCGTCATAATCCGCACGATCCCAGTCCGCACATCACAGTAAAATGAACCTTTGCTATGCCGAAAAACGGGACGCCGCATAATCCCGTCTTTCTTTGGGTCCAGCCGGAACACTTACGTGGTGGCAACGCCATGATTCCGGCGGATTGGCACCCTTCGCAGGCGAACCTGCGAAGACATTTCAGCTGAACGGAATCCCGAAGGGGACCGTGCAGCCCCGACCAATCGTCGGTATGCGGCGGCGATGGAGGAACATCATGGTTAATGCCATCGAAGCATTCGACGCCAAGCATCTTAAGCCGGCGGAGGAAATCCCTGCGTTCCGTCCTGGCGACACCGTCGAGGTCAACGTCAAGATCAAGGAAGGCAACAATTCCCGTCTGCAGGCGTTCACCGGCGTGGTGATCGCTCGTCAGGGTGCTGGTGTGCGCGAGACCTTCGTGGTGCGCAAGATTAGCTTCGGCGTGGGTGTCGAGCGTCGTTTCCCGCTGCACTCCCCGTCGATCGATTCGATCAAGCTGGTGCGCAAGGGCCGTGTGCGTCGTGCGAAGCTGTACTACCTGCGTTCGCTGCGCGGCAAGGCTGCTCGTATCGTCGAGCGTCGCGACAACAGCGAGAAGTGAGTTTCGCGCTCATCGCATGAACCGGACAGCCCGGCGACCAGTAACGGTCGTCGGGCTGTCTGCGTTTCAAACAGTGTGGACGGCGCGGGCGTGGCGGATGCACCGGCGGCCCGTGCCGCTTGTGACAACACGGATTTGCAATACTGGGGCATTCCGTAGCAAGCCGCAAGTCGGAATAGCCGCGGGGTATGGACTTGGTTTTCGACTGTCCGATAAGTCCTCACTTGCGGAGAATCGGCGGGTACGAGCAGACGTGCTGGTAACGTATGCGACAGCACCGGTCAAGCTGGGGTGGCGATAGCATGGTCGAGCCAATACGGTGAGCGACTGACAGCGCGGCCTGCGGACGCTCCGGTAGGGCGTGCTGTCAGCGCGATTTGGTGGACGTTCGGCATCCTCCCGGCGTGCTCCGGCAGGATGCCCCGGCATCGCACTCGGCACGGTGCCTGACAAGGCTTCGCCGACAGCAGATCGGCAGATGGGAGAATCATGACGCAGCAGATGTCTCGGTCGTCAAGCGACCAGCGCGGTGACGCGGATTCCCACATCCTTTCAGTCGCCGAACGCGGCATCAATCCCGCCCCTGTCACCGCAACGACACAAGCCACCGCAACGACACCAGCCTCGGCATCATCACAACCCCCGGCTTCCTCTCAGACTTTCTTCCAAGATTTTTCCCCGGAGTTTTCCCCAGCGAACGCCCCAGATGATGTATCATCCCGACACGCCCGGCACGCAGCGCGCGCAGCCCATGCGGCCCACGCATCCGGCTCGTCGTCCCGCGGCGGTGCCCCGCGACGCTCTGCAAGCGCATCGTCAACCTCCGAGAACGCCCGCGAATGGCTGCTGTGGTGCGGTATCCCGGTACTGATCGTGCTGCTCATGCGCGTGTTCCTGTTCGGTTTCTATGTGATTCCTTCAGGCTCCATGCTGGATACCATCGAAATCAACGACCGGGTCATCACCACGAAACTTGCGCCCGACCTCATCAAGTTGCAGCGCGGTGACATCGTGGTGTTCAAAGACCCCGCCAACTGGCTGCAATCCGAATCATCAATGGGCAGCGATGATCTGATCAAACGGCTTATCGGCCTGCCGGGCGACACCGTGGCATGCGCTGGCGCCGGCCAGCCGGTGACCATCAACGGCGTGGCCATCGATGAAAGCTCGTATCTCAAACCCGGCGTGCAACCCAGCGATTTTGCCTTCAACGTCACTGTGACCGAGGGCCATATTTTCGTGCTTGGCGACAATCGCGCCAATTCCGCGGATTCCCGCTATCACCAGGATGACGGGTCGAACGGTCTCGTCCCGATTAGTGATGTGCTCGGCGTGGCGATTGTGCGCAACTGGCCGCTCAACCGCATCGGCAGACTTAATTCCCATCACGAGGTGTTCGCGAATGTCCCCAACCCAGCATGACGAGCCCAGCAGTTCTCAAGACACTGCTCATACCGCGCACACAGCGAATGCCGACCAGCCCGTGCGCACCGCAACGGCAGCGCACACTGCGCGCAGCAATCGACGCATCGGTCAACGCAGTACGATACACGTTCGCCCGGTTCCCACACTCGAGCTGGAACGCACCCTGGCCGCCCAAGGCTACGATGTGATTGTCGGATTCGATGAGGTTGGCCGAGGCTCCCTCGCCGGTCCAGTGATGGTCGGCGCCACCGCGATTTGGGCGCGTGACTTGCCGACATTGACGGTGCCTGAAGGGGTCGCGGACTCTAAAATGCTGACGGAACATCGCAGGGAGGCGATATTCCACCCGTTGCGCCGGTGGTGCGCCTCAAGCGCGGTCGGTCAGGCGAGCAATACCGAAATCGACGAATGGGGCATCACCTATGCGCTCGGTGTAGCCGCCCTGCGTGCGTTGGACGAGCTGGAACGCCAGCTTGGTATCGGCGGCGCGACACAGACGCCCCAAAGCGCCATCCGTGTCGGTGGGATTCTCGACGGTCCTAACGATTACATCACCGCCGCTCTCGGCACCTTCGACGCGCCGGACGTTCCGGTGCCCGCCCACATCATCACTAAAGTCAAAGGCGATCAGCATTGCGCCACGGTTGCCGCGGCGGCGGTCATCGCGAAAGTCACCAGGGACCATCTGATGGTGGATATCGCCGAAGGCAATCCGGCGTATGAGCCATACGGTTGGGCGCGCAACAAAGGGTACGGCTCGCAGGTGCATCGCGATGCGATCGCAAAGTATGGGCCGACGCCCTTGCACCGGTTGAGTTGGCATCTGGTCTGAATACTGACAATTCAGCCGTGCGACAATTCAGCCGGGGCGCCAGCTCGATTGGCACCAGTAGGGAGCCAGCCCACCTAGGTTGACGACACCACCCGCATATATCAACCGGATTGGCTACACCAGCCAGATAGACGCCAGCAGCATCAACACCATGAAGAAAGGAGACGAATTCGATGGAGCACCATCGCCGCACCGCCCGCCCGTCAATGAAGGATGTGGCCGCGCTGGCGGGAGTCAGCTATCAGACCGTCTCCCGTGTGATCAACCATTCGCCCGACGTGTCAGTTGACACACGCAATCGTGTGCGCCAAGCCATCCAGCGGCTCGGCTATCGCCCCAGCAATTCCGCGCGAGCCCTCGCATCGAGCCGTTCCCGCATCATCGGCGTGATTATGGGAGGCGACCAGTTCCATGGCGAGGTGCAGACCTTGCAAGCGATTGAAGCTGCTGCACGGTCTCGCGGCCTGTTCGTCGCCGTGTCGATGATTCGCAAGGCCATGTGTTCGCAAAACGATTTCAACCATCTGTGTGACGGCTTTGACGAACTCAACGTGGACGCGTTCATCATGATGGTGCCGACGGATGTCCTGTTCACTGCGGCGTGTCGCGCCCCGGTCACTAGGCCGCGGATTTTGCTGACGGCGACACACGGCGGAACCAGCATTAGCACCGGGCTGAGCATGATTCATGACGAAGCTCAGCGCGACCGGACGGCGGTCGTGGGCATCGACCAATGGGGGGCCATGGACCGGCTGCTCAGCATGATCGCCGGCTATGGGCACCGCACGGCCTTGTATATCGCAGGGCCTTCTCAGTGGCGTGATGCGACGACACGGCTCGAAGCGTGGCGTGAACTGTCCGCGCAATACGCGATTTCCTCGAATGTGGTTCGATGCCGCTCTTGGCAGTCCGATGAAGCGTACGCGCAAATGAACCATGTGCTGGAATACTTCGGCTCATCAGGCGCCAAACTGCCGACGGTGATTGTCACGGCAAGTGACGCTCAGGCCATCGGCGTGGCTCGTGCGTTGCGTGAGCACGATATTCGCATTCCGCAGGACGTCAGTTTGGCCGGTTTTGATGACATTGCGGTGGCCAGCGATACGTTCCCGCCGTTGACGACGATTCGTCCGGACTACAGCCAGCTTGGCGTTGCCGCGATGCGTGAGGCGCTGTTCCTGATGGGGGAGGGGCCGGAACCCGGCTATCCGGTCTCCACGTACGGTGTCGGCCAGGTTGAGGCGAAAGTCGTCAAACGAACCTCACTGGCGGGCGTATCGCTGGGACGGTGACTGTCCGCTCAGTTGCGAAACACCGGAGCCGGAAGCGGAGAGCTGGGAGTGGTTGGAGCCAGAGCAAGCGCATCCACCAGTTTTGCGGTTCCGCCCGCCTTCGCACGGGATGACGCGGGATTATGGAGTATTGGTCGCGGTTTGCGGAAACTCTGGTGGATGCCGAGACAATCAGCTACAATACCCCCATTGTGATCGTGACCGTATGCGGTTGGCATGCAGCGTCCCCGGATCGTCTGAATCCCAAGTTTTCAGGCCTTCACAGCATGGTGCCCCCATCATGCGCGGACCGCTCCGCCGGCTGCCGGACGCATCGACCGTCACCGGATGGTGTCGACCAACCCCGTTGCCGTGCGACCGCTACGAAGCGGACAACACGGCAGACAGGCGGCGAGGTCCCCGGCGCAGGCCGCTCAGCTCCAGGTCAACGGGTCCAGTGAGATGTTGTCATGTGATTCGCGTACGCGGAAAGGGGTCGGCATGTTCGATAAGCGGCTGTTTTCGTTGACGCCGGGCATCAAGCGCTTGGTGGCTGCGAAGGTGGTATGCCTATGGGTGTCGCTGTTGGCGGATATCGGATTCGCCTATGTTCTGGTTGGTCTGCTCGGCAACATCCTCGGGTATGTCGAGCCGCTTGACGCGTCCAAATGCACCCAGCTCAACGCGATCGGCAGGTGCCTCAACCCTGCGCAGACACAGGGTGATTCGGCACTCGAATCCGGCAAACATGCCCTGTCGGCGTACCCGGACAATTACGGCATGTTCATCCTGTTCATCGCCGTCATCGTTGTCGTGAAATACGTGGCCACCCGCTGCTCCGCCTATTTCGGCACCCGCGCCAGCGAAAGCGTCAAACTCGCCCTGCGTGAGAAGCTGTACCGCAAAATGCTGCAACTGGGCCCCTCCTACGCCCAGCGCGTACGCACCTCCGACGTGGTCCAGTCCGCAGGCGAGGGCATTGAGCAAATCCAAAGCTTCTTCGAACTGTTCCTTCCGCAACTGTTCTATTCGATTCTCGCACCGATCACCCTGTTCATCTTTGTTGCCCCCGTCAATTTGCCTGCCGCGCTGGTGCTGCTGGTGTGCGCTCCACTGATTGTCATCATCGTGGGGCTGGTCGCGATGAGCGCCTCCCGCGTGTTCAAGAAGTACTGGGGCAAGTACACGGATATGGGCGCTGCGTTCCTTGACGACCTGCAGGGTTTGGAAACGCTGAAAACCTTCGATGCCGACGGGCGTGCGGCCGAGGACATGAACCGCAAGGCCGAGGAATTCCGCGTGATGACCATGCGTGTGCTGCAAATCCAGTTGCGCTCGCTCTCGGCGATGGACCTGGTGGCGTACGGTGGCACCGCGGCCGGTATTGGCGTGGCGATTTGGCAGTTCATGATCGGCCAGATCTGGCTGCCGGCTGCCTTGGTGGTCGCGCTGCTGTCGGCGAGTTTCTTCCTGCCGTTGCGCCAGTTGGGGTCGTATTTCCATGTGGCGATGAACGGCATGACGTCCACGAAGCGCATTTTCGCGCTGCTGGATGCCCCGGTGCCGCATCACGGCAGCATTCGTCTGCCTTCTGTCGCGGATTCCGTGTCAGTGACTTTCGACCATGTCGGATTCGCTTACGGCTCTGGCGATGATAAGAACATTGCTCTGCATGATGTTGATTTCTCCGCGCAGCCGGGCCAGTTGACGGCCATTGTCGGCGTGTCCGGGTCCGGCAAGTCCACGGCAGCAGGTCTGCTGGGCGGTTCGTTGGTCGGCTATGACGGCTCGATTCGTCTCGGTTATTCTCTGCTCGGCACATCCGCGGATGTGGAACTGAGTGATGTTGCGGAGCAGTCGCTGACGGGCGCGGTCACGGTCGTCAGCGCCCGCAGCCACTTGTTCGCTGGCACACTGCGTCAGAATCTGGTGATGGCCAAGCCCGGCGCCACGGACAACGACCTGTGGGTCGCGCTGCATCAGGCGCGTATCGATGATTTCGTGTGCGCCCAGCCCGGCGGTCTTGACATGAAAATCGAGCAGGATGCGGCGAATCTGTCAGGCGGCCAGCGCCAGCGCTTCGCGATTGCCCGCGCCTTGCTGCGTGACAGCGCGATTTATGTGTTCGATGAGGCAACCAGCAGTGTAGACGTGGAAAGCGAGAACCGTATTCTCGCTACCATCCGCGATTTGGCGGACCGCAAAACGGTGCTGATGATTACGCATCGTGTTGCGAATGCGGTGCTCGCCGACCAGATTGTGGTATTCGACCATGGCACGGTCGCCCAGACTGGCCAGCACGATGCGCTGGTGGTCACGGATGGCGTGTACGCGAAACTGTTCCGGGCACAAGCGGTGTTCGAGCATGTCTCCCACCGTGATGACGCACGGATGATGGTCGGTAGCGAGCAGATGCGCCAGCTGGCGGGTATGGGCAGCCGTGCTGCGGCATCCGGTGCTTCCGCCCTGTCTATGGGCGACACATCTCAATCGGCCTCTCAATCGGCGGCTGAGCCGGTATCTGAGCCTTCGTCAACGGATACGGCGGCGAACGCCAACAGTGCTGACACCAGCCCGGATACCGCCCCGGGAACCGCCTCCGCTGTCGGTGACACGCCCGGCAAGCGCCCCGGCTCAATGTCGTTGATCGGCCGTTTGCTCGGCGAAGTCCGGCCGTTGAGCTTGTACATGGTCCAAGCATGCCTGTATGGCACTATCGGTCATCTATCGGCGACATTCCTGCCGGTGTTCGGCGTGTGCGCCCTGTTCGCTCATCTCGGTCATCCGGTGTGGGAGCTGTCGTCCCGCACCGCGGTGATCTGCATGGTCGTGTGCGGTGTGTTGCGCGGTATCATGCGGTACGCGGAACAGTATATGAACCATAATGTGGCGTTCCGCCTGCTGGCGCTGTTCCGTTCCAAGGCCTTCGCCGCGCTGCGCAGGCTGGCTCCTGCCAAACTCGCAGGCAAAGGCAAGGGCGATTTGATCTCGCTGATTACCACTGATGTCGAATTGCTGGAGATCTTCTTCGCGCACACGATTTCGCCGGTTGTCATCGCCGTGGTGACCACGGTGGTGTTCGCGGTCGCGGCCTTCACCCTCGACCCGTGGTTCGCGTTGCTGCTGGTCGTCTCTCATCTGATTGTCGGCGTATTGCTTCCCCGTCGTTTCGCGGCGAGCGTGCGTACGCTTGGCCCGAAGATTCGCAAGTATTCCGCGCAACTTGACGATGTCATGCTTGACGATATGCACGGTCTGGACGAAATCATCCGGTTCGGGCAGGGCAGTAAGCGGCTGGGCAACATCGTCTCAAGAACCCGCCGCCTGTGGTCGGAACGCTCCCGCCTGAGCCGCCGTACCGGTCGTTTTACTGCAATCGGCGGTCTGCTGGTTATCGCAGCCACGGTGGGCGCGGTCATGGTCGCCTTGCGTGTGTCACAGGGCAATCCGTTCTCCATCCCGAACGCGGTGGTCGCCGTGGTGCTGATTGCCAGCTCGTTCGGTCCGACCCTCGCCTTGAGCGCGCTTCCGGCGAATCTGACGCAGACCTTCGCCTCCGCGAGGCGTCTGTTCGCCCTGCTTGATGAGCAGCCGGCGGTTGTGGAGACGGGAACCGACAAGCCTGAGTATGACGGCATGGCGTTCGAGCACGTGGACTTCTCATACCGCCCTGACCAGCCGATTGTGCGCGACCTGTCCCTGGCTGTTCCCAAGGCCGGCATCCTCGGCATTCAGGGTCCGTCCGGGCGTGGCAAGTCAACAGTGCTGAAACTGTTGATGCGCTATTGGGATCCGAAGCGCGGCCAAGTCCGCTTCTCCGGTGTGCCTCTTCCGCAGGTGGATGCGGCCTACCGCCGTCGTGTACAAACCATGATGAGCCAGGAGACATATCTGTTCGATGGGTCGATCGCGCAGAATCTGCGCATCGCCGACGAACATGCGAATGACGAGCAGCTGCGCGAGGCGTTGCGAAAGGCTTCTGTGCTGGATCTGGTCGATTCGCTGCCTGACGGGCTGGATACGCAGGTCGGCGAGCTTGGCGGGCGCCTGTCCGAAGGCGAACGGCAGCGCATCGGCTTGGCACGTGTCTTCCTGCGCAAGGCGGACTTGGTGCTGTTCGATGAGCCGACCAGTCGTCTGGACGCCTTGAACGAGGCGGTGATTCTCACGTCAATCAATCAGATGGCCGCCGAGCGCGATGTCGCCATTGTGCTGGTCTCGCATCGGCAGTCGACGATGCGTGTCGCCGACGTGGTTGTGCGGGTCTGATGTCGATCGGACGGCGTCAATCCACTGGCGCCGTCCATCTAAATCCATCTAAATCCATCTAAATCCGTCTAGGTCAGTCAATGAGCTGTCGCTCATCTACCGCGCCCATCGCCCCAAGCTCTCAGCCTGATGTGCGTGGTGGAAACGGAAACGTGGAATAACGGTGGACATCCCCGTCCAGCTGCCAGTTGCGTTCCCCGGGTGCGGGATAATACGATGCGGGATATTTTCAGTTGGATTGCATCGGTGCGGCCCAAGGTGTGGCATAGCCGTACCGGGCTGCATACCGGGGATTGGTGAGGAGCAAGATGAGCAGACATACCGCGCAGCACGGCAATATGCCCGGTGTCCATGGGGGCAGGCGCAGGCATATCTGGCCATGGATTGTACTGGCTGTTCTAGTGGTCGTGGTTGCAGCCGCAGGCATCACGGCATACACCTTCTACAAGCAGGCCATGGAAGTCAAAGCCCACGAGGAGAAGGCGATTTCGCTGATGTCCGGCCTGAAGGGGCTTTCGGGATCAGGTGCGTCCGGCATCAGCAAAGACACGGTGGATTCCATCAACGCGGTGTTGCCGCAACTGCAATCGGAAACCGCCACCGCCGAACAAATCACGAACGGCAAGCTGTGGACGCTGGCATCCCACATGCCGGTGTACGGCGATGACATCACAACTGTCCGCGGCATGACACGCATCGTGCATGCGCTGACCACCGAGTCGATTCCGCAGCTGAGCTCCACACTGGGCACGTTGGTCAACACACCGCTGACCACGGACGACGGGTCGCTGAACCTCGAGCCGATCACCCAGGCGGCCACATCCATGAAGGCCGCGAACGAGCCGCTCCAGAATCTGGTCAAGGAATATGACGCCCTGCCGCAACCCAAAATCGGTAAGGTCGCTACGGCGTACGCCAGCGGCAAGAAACAGTTGAACGCGGCGGGAACGACCATCAACAATCTTTCCAGCGCGCTGGATATCATCCCCGGTTTCCTCGGTTCCGGCGGCGCGAAAACGTATGCGATCATGGCGATGACCACGTCCGAAGCGCGTTCCAGTGGCGGCCTGCTGGGTTCGGTGGGCGTCATGACCACCGACAACGGCAAGATTTCCATCGGTGATTTCCATTCGAACAACGAGTACATTCCGTATGGTGCCGGAGACCCGACCGCGGACGAGCAGCGGATTTTCAATCAGTGGGGGCCTCTGCAGATGTCCTTCGACATGCGTGATCTCGCGGTGTACCCCGATGCGCAGCGTTCGGCGGAAGGCATGCGCGCGATTTGGCAGCGCACCCCATGGGGGGCGAGCCAGAACTTGGACGGCGTGCTCATGGTCGATCCGGTGTTCCTGCAGAAGATGGTCGCGATCAACGGGCAGGTCACCTTGTCGGACGGCCGCGTACTCGACGGCACCAATACGGCGGAATTCTTGCTCAACACCGTGTACAAGGAATATCCGGTGAGTATGCAGGACCGATATTTCACCGAGGTCGCAACTCAGTCGATCAGCGCGATGTTCTCGAATATCAACCTTGAGAAGCTCACCCAGGTCGGTCAGGCGATGTCCTCGCTTGCACAGAACCGGCACTTCTCCATGTACAGCTTCGATGAGGCGACGGAAAACTCGTTACTGTCCGCCGGCTTCACAGCATCCACGCCGAGTGACGAGGCCAACCCGAAGATCGGCGTGTACATCACCGAGCAGAACCCGTCCAAGATGGACTGGTACGTGCACCGCACGACCAAGATCACGCGCACGTCGTGCAATAGTGACGGTTCGCAGACCTACCATGTGGAATACACGCTGAACAACACAATGACGAATGCCGAACTGGCCAAGGTACCTGATTACATCGCCGGTGGCGTCCAAGTGCCGAGTCTGGCGCGCGGTATGGCCGCCGAGAAGATGCTGATTTACGCGCCTGCCGGCGGGTCGATTTCGAATATCACCACAAGCGGGAACGGCACGGTGTCCGTGGCGCCGAAGCAGACCACGTTGAACGGCAAGGGCGTCACCACGACGCTGGTGCTGTTGAACCCCGGAAAATCGATGACCTACTCCTTCGACGTGACCACCTCCACGAAGGCTACGGCAGACCTTGGTGTTGACCAGACGCCGATGGGCTGGGAAGATCCTGGAGTGAGTGTGGATACCTCGGCTTGTGCCATCGGGACGAAGTAACGCAGGTACAACCGGAGGCAGCAACGGCACCTGTACGACTCATTATCCAAGCCGTCCAGGTGCCGTTTGCCATAACGGTCTAGAGACCCGCGGAAAACCTATTTGCGGAACACCTTGGTGTAGGAGCCTTCTGCCCGCGGCCTGACCACGATCGAGTCGATATCGACGGTATCGGGCTGGTCAAGCGCCCAACGGACGCATTCGGCGATATCCTCGGCCTTCAGCGGGTCCGGTACCCCGGCATACACAGCTGCGGCCTTGGCAGCGTCGCCGTGGAAGCGATGCATCGAGAACTCATCGGTATGCACCATGCCGGGGGAGATATCGACCACGCGAATCGGCTCGCCGATCATCTCGAGCCTCAAGACGCGGGCCATCACGCGTTCGGCGAATTTCGACGCGCAATACCCGGCACCACCCTCATACGGTTCGATGCCTGCGGTCGAGGAGATGACGAGCACGGTTCCGGCAGACTTCTTGAGCGCGGGGAGCAGTTTCTGCGTCATGCGCAGCGTGCCGAGCACGTTGAGTTCGTACATTGCCCGCCAATCGTCGATGCTCGCGGTGGCGACCGGATCCTTGCCGATGGCCCCGCCGGCACAGTTGACGAGCGCCTTGACTGGCCCGCCGGCGAGTATTGTCTCTACGGCTGCCTGTGTGCTTGATTCGTCGGTGATGTCGGCGGCGATCGGCTCGACTGCATCGCCGAGTTCCTGAGCCAATGCGTTGAGACGCTCGGCCCTGCGTGCCAGTGCCACGACGTGCCATCCGTCTGCGACCAGCGCGCGGACCGTCGCCGCGCCGATTCCGCTGGATGCTCCGGTCACAACCGCGCGCTGGTCGCCGTCAGCCGGCTGTGGGGTTGATTGTCCTGCAGGTGATGTCGTAACTGGCGTTACATGCCGTGTTGCCGTTGGTGTTACTGATTGCGTTGTCTGTTGTTCTGTCATGGTCATCCTTCCTGCTGCTTTCGCAGCGGTGTCATGCTCGTCCGGCTGGTTTCAGCATCCGGCAGCGGTCATCGCTTTGTCAAGCCGGGCGACGCCTTCGGCTGCTTCCTCGGCGCTGATTACGCAAGGCGGGGTCACGTGGATGCGGTTGTTGTGCACGCCGAGCACCAGGTTCAGTTTGTCTGCCTCCGCCACGATCCGCTGCATACTGGCGTCATCAAGCGGCTCTTTGGTTGTCCGGTCGGCGACCAGCTCCACCGCCCAGAACACGCCCTTGCCACGCACCTCGCCGATGGTCGGGTGATGCTCGGCAAGCGCCTGAAGACCCGGCCCGAGCACGTCTTGGCCGACATCGTGAGCATTGTCGACGATATGCTCGCGTTCCATCGCCTCCTGCGTGGCCACAATCGCGCCCATCGCCAGCGGGTGTCCGGAATATGTGAGGCCGCCCGGGAACACGACGTCGTCGAAATACTTGGCGACCGGGTCGGACATGATTACGCCGCCAGCCGGGACA
Organism: Bifidobacterium thermophilum; assembly: GCF_002846655.1. Classification (NCBI taxonomy): domain Bacteria; kingdom Bacillati; phylum Actinomycetota; class Actinomycetes; order Bifidobacteriales; family Bifidobacteriaceae; genus Bifidobacterium; species Bifidobacterium thermophilum. The sequence goes on from NZ_PCGX01000002.1 coordinate 204,390, forward strand.
TACCCGGAATTGCACCCCTTGGCGAAGGTGATGATATCCGGCGTGTAATCGTAGTCGTCGAGCGCGAACCAGAATCCGGTTCGCCCGAAGCCGGCCATCACTTCGTCGGTGATCATCAGAATGCCGTATTTACGGGTGATTTCGCGCACACCCTTGAAATAATCCTTCGGCGGGATGATGATGCCCGCGGTGCCGGGAATGGATTCGAGCAGTACGGCGGCGATGGTGTCCGGCCCCTCGAACTGAATCACATGCTCGAGATGAGTGAGCGCGCGCTCGCATTCCTCCTCCTGCGTGGTGGCGAAGAATTCGGAACGGTACAGGTACGGTGTGAAGAAGTGGACGTGGCCGCGCGCGTAATCGTTCGGTTTGCGCCGCCAGTCGCCGGTCGCGCTGATTGCCGCGCCCGTATTGCCGTGGTAGCAGCGGTAGGAGGAGAGAATCTTGTCGCGCCCGGTGACCAGACGTGCCGCGCGCATGGCGTTCTCGTTCGCGTCGGCGCCGGCGTTTGTGAAGAACACCTTGTCGAACCCTTGAGGTGCGCGGCGTGCAACAAGCGAGGCTGCCCGTCCGCGGGCGAGGTTCGCGTAGTCGGGGCCGATGGTGGCGAGCAATTCGGCCTGTTGCTTGATGCCTTCGACGACCGCGGGGTGCTGGTAGCCGATATTCACGTTGACCTGCTGGCTGGTGAAGTCCAGCATCTCGCGGCCATCCGCGTAGTTGAGCCACACGCCGTGGCCGGTGACCACCTCGGTTGGGTGGAGGTTGCGCTGTGCGTGCCAGGAGTGGAAAACGTGCGCGCGGTCCAACGCGTAGGCGTCGTCCCAGATCGTCTCATCTGCCGAGCAATCGTGTCCCATGATGTGTCCTTTCCTAGGATGGGTTCCGGCGTCGGGCCGGCTGTGTTCATTTGGCATCGCATGTGACGCCATGTGACGTTGCAATTGGCATTGTGGGCAATGAACATTTCGCGTTTTACGTGGACATTTCCTGTTGTGCATCGTCTTGAAACACCGGAATAACCGCGATTGGCGATACTAGGCGTGTCATATGAAGCGTGTGCGCGTGGGCCGCGGAGAGTGCAGAAGGCGAGAAGGCGAAATGATCACAGACAATAAGCACAATGATTCGAGGATTCGTCATCCGGACGATGTTAAGTCCGGTGCCGGCAGCGGCAGCGGACTGGTAGATTCCCGTGATTCCAGTGGCTCCCTTGCCCTCCAAGGTCCACAGCAATCTCAGGACGGGCAGGAGCCCGATGATTCCGCGGGAACTCCCGTGTTGGCCGGCGCTGCGGATTCTGGCGCGTCCGGCATCCGGGCGGGGCATACGCTGGTCGTCGAGGCCGAGCGCCTTGCAGGATTCGTCCGTACCCAGACCGCGAGGGCGACTCCGCAACGCATTGTCGAATCGCTGACCACGTTGGTCTCCACTGAAGTTTTGCCTGAAGGAACCCGTCTGCCGACCGTTCGCGCACTTGCGGCGGCACTCCGCGTGAGTCCGGCCACGGTTTCCGCCGCGTATCATATGCTCGCCCGTTCGGGGGTCATCCATTCGCGGGGTAGGGCGGGCACGTTCGTGCTTCCGCAGGCGCTGTCCGAAGTAAACATTCCGCCGGCTTCGGCTGCGTCATTCGCAGGAGGCGCGGATGGCTGGGGAGCGCGTACGGCCATGTCTTCGGTGGCGGGTGCCCGAGCCGTGTTCGACATGTCTGATGCGGGCCAAATCCTTGAGATGCCGGGCGATGAGGAAGAATCCAGGCAACATAACAGCGAAGATGCTGGACTCGACGGAGAGCGTGATGCCGGACGGGCGGCCGGGCGTGCTGACGGAATGGACGACGGAATGAGCGAGGGGCATGCCGACGGACGTGATGCCGGGCCGAATCATGGTCGAAAATCCGGGCGAAATAACGACGCGTATGCTTCTCGCACATCGGGCGCCAGCGCGTCCGGATTCGACAGGCGTGCATCCGGTCAAATGCGAGGCTTCGCCGCCGTCCACGCCCCGGTCATCGACTTGTCCCGCGGAACTCCGGACAATACGCTTCTGCCGCCAATCCGCCCATATTTGGCCCGGCTTGGCAACCGGCGGGCATTCGTGAACTCGTACACCGGGCCGACAATTCTGCCGATGCTGGAGGAGGAATTGCGCGGCGATTGGCCGTATGATCCGCAGGCGATGACCATGGTGTCCGGGGCGGGGGATGGGCTGGCGCTTGCCATCGCCACATTCGTGCGCCATGGCGATGTCGTGATTGTCGAATCGCCCACGTACCCGTTCATTCTTGATGTGCTGCGCGAAAGCGGGGCAATCGCCGTCGGCGTGCCGGTTGATGCGGAAGGCATGGATCCCAATCTTTTGTTCGAGGTGCTGGAGCGTTTCAGCCCGTCCGCGGGACCGACGCACGACCAGGGCCGTCGCATCGGCATGATCATCATCCAGCCGCGGGCGCAGAATCCCATAGGTATCAGCTATACGCCCCAGCGGTTGTCGGTGATCGCCCGGGTGTTGCGCATGTGGGAGCAGGAAGCCGCCGGGCGTGAGATTCCGCCGATTCTCGAGGATGATAGCAGCGGCATGGTTGCTGATGTATTCGCGGTGTCCCTAGGGTCCCTGTTGCCTGACCGGGTGATTCATATCCGCAGTTTTTCGAAGTCGCATGGCCCCGATTTGCGGCTTGCGGCGTTGTCGGGGACGCGTGAAGCGGTTGATGCGATTGTGGAGCGGCGACGGCTGGGAGCCGGCTGGGTGAGTCGGTTCTTGCAAGAGCTGCTGTGCGAGATGCTTGCGGATCGTCAAGCGTATTCGACCATTGCAGGCGCACGCCACACCTATGCGCTCAGGCGCAAGACGATGGCTGCGCTGCTGGAGCGTTTCGGGATGCAAACCGTGCCGGGCAGCGGATTCAATATGTGGTTGCCGGTGCGCGATCCGGCTGCGGCGAGGCGGATTCTCGCGCAGGAGCATATCCGTGTGGCGGAAGGCGGACGGTTTCTGCCGGAATTCCGCGTCTCGGCAAGTGATGACGATTCGCGTGTGCAGGAGTGTGTGATCGGCGGCGACGATTGGGTGGATGGTGGAATCGTCGGGAGCGATGTGATTGCTGGGGTTGTAGGTGTTGAGAGGACTGCGGGCGTTGATGTCGCTGGTGCTGGCGGTGACGCTGAGGTTGGTGGTGTTGCTGGGACTGGTGGGGTCAGCGCTGCCAGTGTCGGGGATGCTGGTTGCAGGGCTGGTCGCGAAATCGGTGACGCCGCCTATCATGTTGCCGACACCGCAGGCATCGGAACTGTTGGAGCAGGCGGTTTCAGCCGTGCTTCGACTATTGGTATTGATGGCACGGCCGCAACGCTGCTGACTGATGCGGGTGTCACCCAAGGCAATGCGATGCGAGTGACGATTTCGCAACCCGAAGCAATCACCGAGCACGTCGCCCAATGCCTGGTCCAAGCTGCAACTGCCTGAGCTAGGGCGGTGAGGTCCCGCGCAGCTGCCCGGATTCACATCTCCGCCGCGTCCCTCGATCCAAACCGCAAACTCCTCACCGTGTGAGTGAATCCTCACACGGTGGCCGCTCAGCTGATGCGGGTGGCTGGTTCTGGTCGTCGATCCGGTCACTGTGTGAGTCAATCCTCACACGATGACCCTTTGGAATGCCGGTACTGCTAGTCCCGACCGCCGGCATGGTCATTGTGTGAGCTGATCCTCACAAACTCGCCCTTTGGCTGGCCCGTGTGGCCGATTCCGGTTACTTGCCGGGCCGTTGTGTGAGTCAATCCTCACACGATGCCCCTTTGGAATGCCGGTACTGCTAGTCCCGACCGCCGGCATGGTCATTGTGTGAGTGAATCCTCACACACTCTCCCCTCGGGTTGTTGATATTGCTTGCCCTGACCCCTTGTCGGGTCGTTGTGTGAGCTGATTCTCACAAACTCGCCCTTTGGCTGGCCCGTGTGGCCGATTCCGGTTACTTGNCAGGCCATTGTGCGAGCCAATCCTCACATAGTGGAGCCTTTGTGCTCCCATCCACTGCGACCTGTGTCGGCTCGGTGCTGGCGTTC
>NZ_PCGX01000003.1:0-47615 GCF_002846655.1 Bifidobacterium thermophilum
CCTCACAAACTCGCCCTTTGGCTGGCCCGTGTGGCCGATTCCGGTTACTTGCCGGGCCGTTGTGTGAGTCAATCCTCACACGATGCCCCTTTGGAATGCCGGTACTGCTAGTCCCGACCGCCGGCATGGTCATTGTGTGAGTGAATCCTCACACACTCTCCCCTCGGGTTGTTGATATTGCTTGCCCTGACCCCTTGTCGGGTCGTTGTGTGAGCGGATTCTCACAAACTCGCCCTTCGGTTGGTCCGGATGATTGGTTTCAGTCGTTGGTGGGGCTGTTGTGTGAGTCAATCCTCACACGGTGGCCGCTCAGCTGATGCGGGTGGCTGGTTCTGGTCGTCGATCCGGTCACTGTGTGAGTCAATCCTCACACGATGCCCCTTTGGAATGCCGGTACTGCTAGTCCCGACCGCCGGCATGGTCATTGTGTGAGCTGATCCTCACAAACTCGCCCTTTGGCTGGCCCGTGTGGCCGATTCCGGTTACTTGCCGGGCCGTTGTGTGAGTCAATCCTCACACGATGACCCTTTGGAATGCCGGTACTGCTAGTCCCGACCGCCGGCATGGTCATTGTGTGAGCTGATCCTCACACACTCGCCCTTTGGCTGGCCCGTGTGGCCGATTCCGGTTACTTGCCGGGCCGTTGTGTGAGTCAATCCTCACACGATGCCCCTTTGGGATGCCGGTACTGCTAGCCCCGACCGCAGGCATGGTCATTGTGTGAGTGAATCCTCACAAACTCTCCCCTCGGGTTGTTGATATTGCTTGCCCTGACCCCTTGTCGGGTCATTGTGTGAGCTGATCCTCACAAACTCGCCCTTTGGCTGGCCCGTGTGGCCGATTCCGGTTACTTGTCAGGCCATTGTGCGAGCCAATCCTCACATAGTGGAGCCTTTGTGCTCCCATCCACTGCGACCTGTGTCGGCTCGGTGCTGGCGTTCGCATTCTTGTGGTATCGGAACTCCGGCATCTCGTTTATCTGTAGTACCTCGCGGACCGCATCTCAGCTATCTGTGTTCGCATATGCCTGATACCGCAAGTACAATCCGCGGAAAATCAACAACCCTACTGCAGGTATCTGCGGGTGACGAACACAGATAAGCGAGATAGCTTCCGGCAGGTACTACAGATACGGCAGATAGCCATACCGTATAGTACTCCGTTGTACCAAGCCGAATCCCGTCAGGCTTCGACTCCACCGCATTCACGCCCCACCGCCCCAGCCCCTGCAATACTCACGCCCCACAAAACTACGACCGCATCACACCTAGGCCCCGCCAAACGCAGCCCCTGCAACCCCCGCCCAGTCAAACCACCCCCGAAACACGATTGTGCGCTGATGGTTACGCGCCGTCCCGTCCGGCAACAGCGATGTTGCCCAAGAGGAACGGCGGGGAAATGTTCAATCCGCACAATGGTGCGCAACGCAACACCCCGGTATTGCACCGGAAACCATCATCTGGCGCAAACCGCTATCGATGAGACGCGCGTTTGATGCCGATGATTCGAATCGGCTCGAGCACAAGCCCAGGCTCAAGCCCAAGCTCAAGCCCAAGCTCAAGCATCAGTTTGATACCGGTTCCCGGGGAGGCGGATTGTTTGGGAAGCAGAAGAAAGGAAGCTATCATGACTGGATTCACAGATACCGGGCATGCGATGAACAATACCGCAGCAGGCCACGAAGCAGGCCATGCGTCAAGCCCGGACAACGAGCGGTTCAACCGCAAACACCACCACGCACGCATGCGTCGCCGCCGCTCCGCTCGCACGGCGACGATGCGCGCGACCGCACTGTTCGCCGCCGCCGCGTTCGGTCTGTCCGGCCTCGCTGCCTGCGGCTCGGGGGCATCCTCGTCATCAGGCTCATCCTCAGCCGATTCCGGGGCGTTGATGCTCGGCGGCTTCTTCCCTGAGACTGGCAGCCTGTCATACCTCGGCCCCGATACGGTCGCAGCGTTCAAGCTCGCCGTCAAGGATGTCAATGCGGCAGGCGGCGTGCTCGGCAAAGACGTGAACACCGCCATCGCCGATTCCTCAGACGCCGACCACGCCGACCAGAACACCTCCGGTGTGCAGTCGTTGCTCGCCAAGAAGCCGGGCGTCATCATCGGCTCGCCGTCCAGTTCGGTGACCAAGAACATCTACAAGCAGGCTTCCGGTTCCAAGGTCCCGGTTATTTCGGTCGGCGCCACATCGCCCAGCCTGTCCGGCATCGACGAGTATTTCTTCCGCACAATCGCCCCTGACGGCGTGCAGGGCGCGGTGATGGGCAACGTCATCGAACAGGATGGCGTGCAAAATCTCGCCATCGCGGTGTTCAACGACGAATACGGCACTGGGCTGCGCAAGGTGATCGTCAATACGCTCGCCGACAGCAATGTCAATATCGTCTACGGCAAGACCGAGACCTTCGACCCGACGGAGACGAATTTCTCGTCACTGGTGACCACGCTGAAAGCCTCCCACCCCGACGCAATTCTGGTGATTGCCTTCGATCAGACCAAAGCGTTGGTCAAGGAAATGATCAGCCAAGGCATCGATACCAACAAGCTGTACCTGACTGATGGCAACACCCAGGATTATTCGGGCGATTTCGACCCCGGTGTGTTGAAGGGCGATGCCGCAACGATTCCAGGCGCCGAAGCGAGTGACGAGTTCCAAAAACGCATCAAGTCCATTGATTCGTCGGTCAAGAACTTCACGTATGCGGCTGAAACCTATGACGCAGTAGTATTGTCCGCGCTCGCTGCCCAGAAGGGTGGCGCGGTTGACGGTGCGACGATCAAGGACAATCTGCCTGCGGTCTCCGGTGCGGATGGCGGCACGAAGTGCAAGAGCTACAAGGAGTGCCTGGCGCTGATCAAGGGCGGCAAATCCATTCAGTACCAAGGTCTGACCGGCATCGGCCCGTTCAACAAGGACCATGATCCGTCGAGCGCCAACATCGGCGTCTACAAGTTCGACGGCGATAACAAGCCGGTCTTCGACCACTTGCAATCCGGCAAGGTGGCGTGATTTCGGCGATACGCTCGGGTGACGGCGACAAGTTGCGCAGGCAGCTTGCCGCCGTTCGCTTGTTTGTTGGGGTTGTTGACGGTGTGATTTGGGTTGTTGGGAAGATCGGGTTGGTTCATGCAGCGGCCGGGATTCGTTGGGTAGAAATCCAGCAAAGATTGTAGAATAACCAAGTAATCAGGCAGGGGCTTGATATTACAGATGAGAAGGAGCTGTGATGACTTCGAAGAAGAAATTCGTGGGGATTTCAGTGGCGGCAGCCACACTGGTCAGCCCGGTCGCTGCTATGGCCGCCGAACCGGGGGATGTTGCGCTCGCTGATCAAAACATGACGCCTGTTAGTAGCAGCGTGCAGGGCGGCAATGTGTCTTCTGCCGACGGCTCGGCCGATACCTCTGCGCAAGATGACGTATCTGCTGCTTCATCTGTTCAGGCTCCCCAGACGCTTGATGAAGCGCAACAGCGTGCCGATTCCGCAAACGCGGCTTTCGCTGAAGCCCAGAAACAGGAAGCAGACGCCCGTGCCGCGGCTGAAGCTGCATCGAAAGCACAGACGCAAGCCCAGCAGCAGGCGTCTGATGCCGCAGCAAGCCAGCAGGCTGCACAGCAGGCGCTGAACGATGCTGAAGCCAAGATTAAGCAGGCTACAGCCGATTTTCCGCAGGCGCAGGATTCCGTGAAGAGCACCCAGGCCGCCCAGCAGGCCGCCCAGCAGCAGGCTGACGCCGCATCCAGCGCCCAGCAAGCTGCAGCGACGGCGCAAACCAAGGCAGCTGAGCAGGCGGACAATGCAAATGCCCAACTCCAGCAGGCCCAGGCGGCGCAGAAGTCGGCTCAGCAGCAGGCTGATGCCGCCAATCAGCAGCTTGAACAAGCCACCGCGAATGCCGTTGATGCCAATGATCCGGCGAAGACCGCTTCCGCACAGCAGCAGCTTGCCGATGGAACCAACGAGAAGGCGCAGGCCGAGTCCGCGGCGCAATCAGCCCAACAGTCGGCCAAGACCGCGCAGACCAAAGCCGATGATGCACAGTCTGCTGCCACAACCGCTCAGCAGCAGGCCGAGTCCGCGGCTCAAACCGTGAAGACGCTTGAATCGCAGGCTGGAACCTCTCAGAGTGCATCCGACAACCTCAAGCAGACTCAGCAAGCCCAGCAGGAGGCAGCTGCGAAGCTCGCCGCAGCTCAGCAGGCTTCCGCCGAGGCTGCGAAGAATGCAGCGCAGGCCAAGGCCGCAAAGACCGCCGCTGATCAGGCTGCAGCCGCTGCCAAGGCCGATGCCGATGCGAAGAAGGTGGCGGCTGACGAATCATCCAAGAAGCTTCAGCAGGGCGCTTTGGCGTACTTCACCGATAAGGGCCAGTCGTATGCGGCCCAAGTGCTGACCGATACCACGGAGAATCCGTATGCTTCGGCGACACAGATCGGCAATGCCAAGGATGCGACATCGTTCGACAACATGATCACTGCCTTGAACTACATCAAGGAAGGCAACAAGCTGCGTCAGTCTGACGACCAGTTCCCCGGCAGGAATGCGCTCACGGTGTCTGATACCTTGATGGCTATAGGCATGACGAACGCGAATTACGCATCCGTAAAACGGGGTCATACAAAGCTGTATAACGCTGGTGAAAACCTTTCATATGGATATCCAGATCCGTTCGATGGGTGGTATACCGAAGAGAAGAAGTCGTATATCGATAACGATGGTCAAGAAACCGGACACTATCTGAACATCGTAGATTCAGGTTATCAGACCACAGGGTTCGGCCATAGCGGGTATGCCGCGCATTGGGAAGACGATCCGCGTCCGTTCCTCCCCCTGTTAGATGCTCAAGAGTTCTGCTCTTCAAGTGATGTGCTATACAAGCGCGGCGATTTCACGAAGGAATATTCCCTCGGCCGTGTCATGAGCGTCGATGACTATCTCAAGGACGTGCAACAGTACCGCGCAATGCTTGAACAGGCACCTGCCGCTTACCAGGCTGCGCTGGCGACATATCAGTCCAAGCAGAAGGATGCCGTGGCTGCCGCGAACGCTCTGGATTCCGCGAATGCCAAGGCTGCGGCTGCCGCGAGCGATGTGACCTCCGCACAGGCGGACAAGACCGCTGCAGACAAGAAGGTCGCACAAGCCCAAGCGGCTGCCCACGCCGGCGAATCCGCTGATTCCCAGTTGCAGCAGAAACTCACTCAGGCAAGGGCTGATTACGCAGCGAAGCAGGTAGCGGCAACGTCGGCTGCTGCGGCAGCTGCAACCGCAAAGACGGATAGTGAGGCGGCGCAGCAACAGTATGCGAAGGCTTTGCAGGCTGTGAAGGCGGCACAAGACAAGATCGACGCGGCGAACGCCACGCTTGCCGCATACCAGACGGCCAAGCAACAGCTCGCGACTGCCCAGCAGAAGGCGGATGCGGCTAATGCGGTATTGCGTCAAGCCAACGAGAAGTCCACTCAGGCGAAACAGGCTGCCGATGCCGCTGCCGAGCCTCTGCGCGAGGCGAATGCCACGCTTGCTGACGCCAACAAGCGTTTGGCTGATGCCCAGTCCGCCCTCAAGCAGGCGCAAGACGACTACCAGGCGGCACAGCAGAAGCTTGCTTCGCTCAAGGGCATTGTCGATTCTGCGGACGCCACCTTGGCTAATGCGCGGAAGGCTGTTCAGGATGCGCAATCGAGCAAGAAGGCGGCAGACCAGCGAGTGCAGGAAACCCAAGATGCGCTGAAAGCCGCTCAAGAGCAGCTCAAGACCGCTGAAGAACAGTCTGGTAACGCGGCAGCGCAGAAGGCAATTGCTGATCTGTGGCTGAATCAGTTCAAGGCGGCTCAGGCCGCGGTGGATGCCGCTCGTGAAGCAGCACAGAAGCAAGCTGAAGCCGCCAAGCAGTCCAACACGCCGGCGCGGCATGCAGCAGCATCAGCTTCGACTGCTGCTTCTTCTGCCACGGGGAAGGCCAAGCCGTCGGATGGCGAGCTTGCCCATACTGGAGCCGATATGACTGCCTCGTTGCTGGCGCTGGCGGCTTTTGCCGGTGCAGGTGCTGTGCTGAGCGTTGCCAAGAAGACCGGCAAACATCAGGATCGCTGGTAAACAGACCGGCGTGCTGACTTGCGCGTGCTGACCTGCTTTGTAGCAGGTAGCTGCATGACCTTCCCGCACTCGGAGTCTCAAGTATGTGTCAATGCTTGCGACCCGGAGTGCGGGAAGTGTCATATTGTGGCCGGTATGAATGGGCGGGCAAGGCTGTCGTACTCGTCCGATAGATTGAATCCGGGGCAAGCTGGGGAGCGGCGACGGAGATGTCATGAACATCGGACACATCGATAACGGGCAGGGGGAGCCATGGACCGTGGGCGGAAGCAATATCGGCAATATCAGCAGTATCGGCGGCGTCAGCAGTATCAGCAGTATCAACGGTTTCGGGAGTCTTCGCGGTCTCAGTCTCCTCGGGCATCGCAACGGTTTCGGCGATTTCACTGGCATCGGCGGCAACATCTTTCATCGGGGCGTTTCAGCCGCCCGCGTTTCGCGAGTCTGCGGGCGAGATGCCTGATTGTCATCGTTGTGGTCGCGTGCTTCGGTTTTGCGGTCGGTTTGGCTCTGCCGTACGTGAGTCCGCCGGCAGCGCGGATCACCGGAGAATACGTGGCGACTGGCCCGGTCGCCGATGTGTTGCGCACGCTCGTGGTGAATGCCCGGCAATCCGGCAAAGGGTACGAGCGCGACGAATTCGGGTATCGCCAGACCGACGATGACGGGAACGGTTGTGACATCCGCGACGATATTCTCGCGCGGGACTTGCATGATGTGCGCTTCACCGTAGCGGGTGGCTGCGTTGTGCGGTCCGGCACGCTCGAAGACCCGTATACCGGCCGCACGATTGCTTTCGTACGCGGCGCACAATCAAGCACCGCCGTCCAGATTGACCATGTGGTTGCCTTGGAGAATGCCTGGCGTTCCGGCGCATTCCGGTGGAACCGTGCACAGCGGTATCATTTCGGCAATGATCCGTTGAATCTGCTAGCAGTCGATGGTCCTGCGAATGAGGAGAAGGGGGCGGCGTCCGCGGCATACTGGTTGCCGACGAATGCTGAGTTCCGCTGCACGTATGTGGCGTTGCAGGTCGCGGTGAAGGCCAAATATGGGCTGAGTGTGACGCCACAGGAACGTGAGGCGATGGCCGCGGTGCTGCGAGGATGTCCGAATCAGCAGATTCCGACCCAGCAGACACGGTGAACTTCGGATTCGCGCTGATTGCTGTTAGGACAAGTTGGCGGATGCGGTGGTGGCAGGCGGTGGTTCATGCGGGTGGGGTGTTGTTGATGGACTGTATCGGATATTCACGTCTGATCTCTGATTTGGTCCGTGCAGCGGGTTGGTTTTGGGGTCCGCGCGGTCGGGTGGTGTAGGGTGATTGGCTTGGTTCCGGGGTTTCGGGTTGATGGTGGTGTTGGCGACCGGTCTGTGTTCGGTGGAGCGGTTGGACTGAATCGGATATCGGCGGCTGGTTCTCGATTCAGGCCAGGCGTCTGCTGTATCCGGGTTGTGCGAGGCAATGATGACCGGTGGGAATCGTTGGAATTCCGCGGCTTGGTGCGTGTGGTCGATGATGCCTGACGGGTCGGAGGTCCTTGTCCGGTGGTGTTCCGTGGACTGGTTCCGAGTCCGGCATTTGATTTCCGATTTGGTCCGTGAAACGGGCTGGCCCCGTACGCAGAGTCGGACGAGGCCTGTTCCAGAATGGCTTGGTTCTGCGATTTTCTGTCGGGTACGCTACGGAGTGGTAGCCCGGCATCGCCTTGTGTGGCCGATGCATGCGACCTGAGTCGGATTTCAACATCCAATCTCTGATTTGGGCCCTGCGGATGGTTTGCCCGGGCGCAATGCGAAGCGGTCGGCATCGTGATGGATCGGCCCAATGGATATTGCGGTCACCAGATGCGAATCGAGCTGGTTTCAAACATAAGGATTCATCGACGGCCCCAGATTCTGTATGTGTGCGAGTCGAATCGGTGAAGTGCATGACGGGATAATCGGACACTTCGCTCCCGATTTCAGGCGCGTGCGTGTCAAGCTGTCCGATTCCGGGCAAGGCCCAAGATTTATTCTCCGATTCCTCTGTCCCGGCGTTCACGTTTCGGCGCTCATCCTGGCATCCTTCTCCACCGGCCAACGGCGTGTCGCCTTGCGGCGCAAGGGCTGGAGGCCGCATGCCGGTCCATGTTACACAGCGTTACAAACCGGACCTATAACACTAACGGACTCGTGAGGCGGTCACCCCGCCGGCACGACAATGAATATGAGATATCACGACGAGACATGAGAGCTGGTTGAACATGAACGAGTCGGAACATCGGGGAAAGAATACGGATACAGCCGCCCACAAGGCGCAGCTGGATCCGAATCAGTCAGTACGCGGACGCGTGGGTGGCAAATTGCCCGCGGGAGCATCGGCAGCGCAGAGAACCGGGCGCGCACCACACCCTCAGCCCACCCAACCCGCACACCCTCAGCCCACTCAATCCCACACCCAACCCCAACCACACCACCACGGCCATGCGCTCGCCTCGATCCTCGGCCCGGCTTTCGTCGCCGCGGTCGCCTACGTGGACCCGGGCAATGTGGCTGCCAACATCACTTCGGGCGCCCGCTACGGCTATCTGCTGGTGTGGGTGCTGGTGCTGGCGAACCTCATGAGCGTGCTGATCCAGTATCAGAGCGCGAAACTCGGCATCGTGACCGGCAAGTCGCTCCCGCAGATCCTCGGCGAACGGATGAGCGACGCCGGCCGATACATGTTCTTCATGCAGGCCGAGGTGATTGCGATTGCAACGGATCTCGCGGAAGTCATCGGCGGAGCAATCGCACTGCGCCTGCTGTTCGGCCTGCCGCTGTTCTGGGGCGGTTGCGTAATCGGCGTGGTGTCAACGGTTCTGCTGTGGTTCCAAGGCGGTCGCACGCATCGTGTGTTTGAGAAAATCGTCATCGCGATGCTGCTGGTGATCACCTTCGGCTTCATCACCGGCCTGTTCGTCGACCCGCCGAACGGCGGTGATGTGCTCTCCGGTTTGATTCCGCGGTTCCGTGGCGCGGATTCGGTGCTGATGGCGTCGTCGATTCTGGGCGCGACAGTTATGCCGCATGCGATTTATCTCCACTCGACGCTGGTGAACGATCATTATGCTCCAGACGAAGAAAAACCGGACACCAGACAGTTGCTGCGCGGCTCCAGGATTGATGTGGTGTGGGCGCTCGCGTTGGCGGGCACGGTGAATCTTGCGCTGCTTGTGTTGGCAGCTAATTCGCTGTACGGCATGAAGGGCACGGACACCATCGAGGGCGCCCAGCATGCGATTGAGATGGCGCTCGGCCCGGCGGTGGGAACGATTTTCTCAATCGGCCTGCTTGCTTCGTCGCTGTCGTCGACTTCGGTGGGCACATACGCCGGCTCCGAAATCATGCGCGGACTGCTGCATATTCACGCGCCGATGTGGGCGTGCCGCATTGTGACGCTGGTCCCGGCACTGGTCGTGCTGTGGTTTTCTGCGAATCCGACGTATACGTTGGTGATCGGTCAGGTGGTGTTGTCGATTGGTATTCCCTTCGCGATTATCCCGCTGATGCGGTACACCCGTGACCGCGGGCTGATGGGGGAGTACCGCGATGGTTTGTTCAAGCATGTAGTGTTCCTGCTTGTTGCGGTGTTGATCATCGCGTTGAACGTGGTGTTGGTATATCTCACGATGACTGGTCAGAACTGAGACAAGCGTGCCCGCCCGACATCGGCGGCCCCGAGGCATGGCTTCAGCTTACCTGCTGCGTCGCCGTCGGCTCAATCTCCGGCACCCCCATGCGACCGCATCCGCTTGATTGCGTACTGCGCCGCCTCCCGCGCCGAGCCTGCGCCTCGCCCGTGCACGCCGAACATCACGAGCAGCAGCTGCGCGAGCACGAAGCAGGCGCTGATGCGCAGCGTCCATTTCACGCCGTCGATGTTGGCGAGTGTCGATCCCAGCCCACCTTCGTGGAACACCCGCGTCAGGGTTTCCATGGTGATGACCATAACCGGCGCGCCGATGGCCCCGGCTATCTGACGCACGGTGTTGGTGACAGCCGATCCCGCGGACACCTCCTGCCGGGCGAGGCAGTTAAGCGACCATGTGGTGACGGGCATGAGCACCAGACCCATGCCGATCTGGCGTGTGAATTGCGAGATGGATACCCACCAGATCCACGTATCGGTGCCGATCATGCTCATCATGATGGTGCCGATCAGCAGTGTGGCCGATCCGACCAGTGCAACGGGCCGCGCCCCAAAACGGTCGAGCAGCCGGCCTCCGCAGAATTGCGCGATGCACTGGCCGATGGCGCCCGGCAGCATGATCAGGCCGCTCATGGTTGCGCTATATCCGCGGTCGTTTTGGATGTACAGCGGAATGATCACCATAATCGAGCTGAATGCGAAGAAACTCAGTGCAGCGCAGATGGTGCCCACGGTGAAGCTCTTGTTGCGCAGGACGCCAAGGTTGAGCAATGCCGGTCGCGGCGCCGGGAATCCGGATGGAACACGTGCCGATTCGCCTGACGCTGCGGCGGAAGCCGTACGTCCGCTGTTCCGCGCGTCTGCGCGTCCGTTCATACCCACAGTAGCGCCTGCCACGGTAACGCCGGTCTTGCTCTGGGCATTGGCGTTCTCCACACGCTCCCACGCCCGGTACGCGGCTGCCATGTGAATCTGCCGCATCACGAACCAGATGATGCCGGCGATGCCCACAAGAATTGGCACCCAGACCAGCGGATGCGTGAATGCGTGCGCCTCGATGTTCGTGAATCCGAACATCAACCCGCCGAAACCGAAGATGGAGAGGCATACGGAGAAGAAGTCCGCTTTCGTGCTGCGGTCGGTGACTCCGAAGTTGTGCAGCCCGAAGAAGGCCAGCAGCACCGAAGCCGCGCCGATGACCGTCAACGTCATGAAAATCGAGCGCCATCCGTTCGCATCGGTCTGCCACCCGCCAATCACCGGTCCGATGGCCGGTGCGACGCTCATCGCCATGCCGACGGTCCCCATGGCGAATCCGCGACGGGACAACGGGTAGATGGAGAAGACGGTAATCTGCAGAACCGGCCACATGACGCCCGTGCCAATGGCTTCAAGGATCCGCCCGAGCAATACAATCACGAAGGTCGGGCCAAGCCAGGCAAGTACTGAACCGGCGGTGAACACGAGCATGGAGGTGATGACGATCTGCCGGGTTGTGAACCGCCTGGTGAGATATGCGGTCAGCGGCACCATGACGCCCATGACCAGCTGGAACACCGAGGTGAGCCATTGCCCGGTGGTGACGCTGATGTGGAATTCCTTGACGATGGTGGGCAGCGCCGAACTGAGTTGCAGCTGGGTGAAATTGCCGACGAAGGTGATAAAGGTCAGAATGATCAGCGAAATGAACGCGGTTCGGCTCAGATGCCCGTCCACGTATGCGTCCGCGGAATCGAGCGGCTTGCCGACATTGTTGCCGACTTTCCTGCCGATTCGTTTGCCTCCAATTCGCTGGTCCGTCGTCGCGTTCCTGCCTGCCAAGGATTGTCGCCTGTCATCGTCTCTCCTGCTCAATACCTCACCTGTTTCGCCAGTTCATCGTCACGCCGTGTGGCACCTCTCCCGGGTGTCGCGTACCTGTGTTTCCTAATTGCCTTGGAACTTTCCATGATAGTCATGCCGGCGCACAACGACAGTGGGCGGCTGCCCAAGCCTTATGCCCGAGCAACCGCCCACTGGAAGCTATAGCGGAATGCCGTGATACGTCCCCTTCCCGGCGCGTCAAGACTTCCCGCAAGAGTGAATGGGATCGAACCGGTTATCCCGCGATACCGGTCACTTGACAGGTTCGATTCCGCGCATTGATTTCGATTGGTCTAATTGGCAAGATCGGTCTGATTGACCTAACTGACCTGACCAGCCCGACCAGCCAATCGTCTGAATCAGTAAGTGAATCAGTAAGACCCGGTGCCTTTCAGCACCGCCGAAACCGTCTTGAACAGAATCGCGATATCTCCAGTAATCGACCAGTTTTCGACGTAGGAGACGTCAAGACGCTCAGATTCTTCTTGGCTCAGGTCGCTACGCCCCGAAACCTGCCATGGCCCGGTGATGCCTGGCTTGACGAGCAGTCGTGTGGAGTACAGCGCGTTGTATTCGTCGACCTCATACTGCTGTTGTGGTCGTGGTCCAACCAAGCTCATATCACCTTTGAAGACATTGAAGAACTGCGGGAATTCGTCCAATGATGTCTTGCGGATGAAATGGCCGAATTTGGTGATACGTGGGTCATCCTTTGGCTTGAACAGGATGCCGTGTTCAGCGCCCATCTCCTGGGCAAGTTTCTTGTCTTCCTTGTCCGCGTTGACACGCATGGACCGGAATTTGTACAGCGTGAAAGGCCTGCCGTACAGGCCGATGCGCTGCTGCTTGTAAATTGCAGGGCCGCCGTCCTCGTGGTGCACGCGGAACGCTACATATGCCATGATTGGCGAGCTGATGATGATGGCGATCGTCGAAAGGATGATGTCGAAGATGCGCTTGAGAATCCTGGTCTTGAGGCTGTACTGCGGCAGATATGCGGTCAGCACCGACAGAGACGTCTCATTGCGCATGTTGAGCGTGGCCCCACCGATATCCGCGACCTTCGTGGTCAAAGCAAGTTCGATGCCCATGGATTCCACGGCCAGAGAAAGCGTGCGCATGGTTTCCGAGTCGCGGGTGAGCACATCGCTGATGAGCACGGTTTGTGCGTTGAGCCGTTTTGCGGCTTGCGGCAGGTGGGAGTTCAGTGGCAGGACCTTCAGCTTCCGCTCGAAATCGGTTTGCGCCTCGAACGGTACGGAGACGAGATGCTGTGGCGAATCCGCGTCAGGGGATTTGTAGATGGCCGTGATGGGGCAGATCGCGATGGGGTCATAACCGAGGGAATTGTTTTCTCCAAGGTTGGCGATGGTCTCACGGATACCGTCCGGGGAACCGACGATGACGGTCGGATAGTTGTATTCGCCGTTCCTGCGGTTGCGGTGAAGCGACCGGCGCATCAGCCAGCGTTCGATGATTAACAGCAGCAACGTGAAAATCGGCACCAGGAAGGTGAAGGTGCGGGGAATGCCCAGCTTGAAGATGTACGTGGCGGTGCACAGCATGACGAAATTCAGCAGCTGGGCGTTGATGAGCTTGGTGTACAGTTCGTAGCCTTCGCCCATGGTGTGTCGCTCGTAGCTCTTGCACAGGTACAGGCAGATTAGGTTTGAGACGCACACAATCGCTAGGAATCCGATGACCCCGTCGATTGGCTCGTGGCTGGCAAGCAGCGAGTGATATGCATCGCGGTTGAACAGGAATACCAAGCAGCATGCGAGCAAGGCCATCACGGTATCAAGTACGACAAGCGTCGTGTTGTACACGTACCGCCAGCGGGGAATGGTGTACCCCAGCGGAGGATGGGTGTTGCCGGTGCGATGCAGAACGCCTTGGTCGTCAGGCGTGAAATACGATCCATCGAAGAACGATGTTTCACGGCTTCGCTCGGATGACTCGATCCGACTGGTCTGCCCTGGGTGGGCGGCGCCGGATGCGGCTACACGTGGCTTGCTTTTCGCGGCCGGGGGAGCAGGAATGTCCTGCACACGCTGGTCACGGGATTGCACTGCGGTTGTGGAGCTTTCCCGAGCTGGCATCTTCTGTACTCTCCTGTCTGTAAGCGTCTTGTTATGCCTCCCCCCCCCCTATCCATGCTTGAAGAAGTATGGACCGTTTCGGCTCTTGAATATCGAACCGGTTTGTAGGGCTCACGGCATGTTCTGGGGTCGAGTATACCCTGACCCTGAACGACAAATTGGTAGCTTCTCATGTTTGCGATATCAATCCAACACATTGCCCTGCAATGTTGTTTCATTGTGTCGTCATAGGTGTTTCAATAGCATGTTTTCGATGATTGCTGAAATTCATAGAGTTCATCCGAGGTCTCTTTCCCTTTTTTCCCCCAAGCCCCGGTCGAGATGGTCTTCTATATGGTCGTTCACAAAGACGTGCCATCCCGGTAGAATGGTGGCTTATAGGTCTTCCCCAAGAAGACTCCCAGCCGTGAAAAGGGTAGGTCGTATGCAGATTGTGTTCGTGTGCACCGGTAATATTTGCCGCTCGCCCATGGGCGAGTTGCTGTTGTCCCGCTACCTTTCCGGCACTTCCATCACGGTGAGCAGCGCCGGCACCAAGGGCTTGCCCATGCATCCCATCGATCCGTCGAGCGCCCGGCTCATGTCCAGCATTGGCATTGATTCCAGTGGCTTCCGTTCGCGGCGTCTGACCAGACAGATCGCGCAGGAGGCCGATTTGATTCTGTGCTTCGAGGCTTCACAGCGTAAAGATATTGTGACCCTTGCGCCAACGGCGGTTCGCTACACCTTCGTGCTTACGGAATTCGCTGCGCTATGCCAATATTGCGCCGAGCACGGCATGGTACAGGGCCGTACCATCCAGGAACGGCTCAATTCGGTGATCAGTCTAGCGCCGATGGTCCGCCCGATGCTCCCGCCATCCGCGGACATCGAAGACCCGCATGGCAAGGAATTCGACAAGTTCCGCATCGCCGCCAACCAGACCAATGCCGCGTTGCGCACGATTCTCACCAGCATGCGCAAGCATTATGGCGTTATGGCGGCCCCGCAGCGCACGCAAATTATGTGGCAGGGGCTTACAGCCACCGTCTGAGAGGCGTGTTCGGGGCGGTTCAAGGTGTGCCTGAAGTGTCCCGACGCTCGCTGAACCGCATACGTTCGGCTTCATGCGCAGCTGTGCCGCAGAGCATCCACGCAAACCTCGCCGTATATTCTTGTTTCGTGAGACTTCTGTAACACCGTCTGTCACACTCGCCGCTGGTGCACTAAGGTGGTCGCATGTCGTTTCCGGGGAGTTCGCGGCAGGCCGCATGGCAAGAACGCGGGGTTTCGCGCGGATTTCGCAGGGAATCTCGCGTCCTGGAATCAAGGAATCATGGAACGAGGTATGGCATGGGTGATGTCCAGCAGCTGTATGACCAGGTCGACACCGATCAGGATTTGTACGGCGATTGGCAGCGTGAGGATTCCCTGCGTGCACGCCCGTTGTTCACCGTCTTGTGGCTGATCACGCTTGCGGTGATCGGCATCATGGTCCTGCGCATGACTCCTAACGGTCTTGACGGCAAGAAATACATCCCTGTGGTGGTCGCGTTCGTGCCGTGGATGGCGTGCGTTTCAGCGGTTACGCTGGTGTGCGCGTTGATCGGGCGTCGTCGGGCGCTCGCGGTGGTGTGCACGTTGTGCTTGCTGACCCAATTGTGCTGGCATTGGGGGTATATCTGGACGTCAGATGAGCGTACCCACGAACTGCCGTCGGTATCGAGCCTCACGGGCGGTTCCGCGGACCGGTATGCCCGCGTCATGACCTTGAACACCAAGAACGGCTTGGCCGATGCCCAGCAAATCGTACGCACGGTACGCGAGGAGCATGTCGAGGTGCTGACCTTGCAGGAGGCGAATACTGGCCTGTTGCAGCGTCTGGCGGCCGCCGGGCTGGGTAGTGCGCTGCCGTACTCGGTGGTGGCCGCGCCGACTGGCCATGACAACGGCGGGGTGAACGTGCTGTACACCGCAGCGAAGCCTGTCAGCACGACCGGCGATTTAATCCCCATCGAAGCATCCAGCGTGCCGTCGGCATGCGTGCGCATGGCATCGAGAACGGTGTGCTTCGGCAGCGTGCACCCCTTCTCTCCTCGGCCCAGAAATCAGGGCCTGTGGAACAGTGGCCTTGACAGCATCGCGAAGTTGCAGTCGAATGCCCGCCTGTTCGTGCTTATGGGTGATTTCAACTCCACGTGGGACCATGCGAGCTTCCGTTTCCTGCTGGGTGACCGCTTCGTTGACGCCGGCGAGCAGAACGGCTCATGGTTCCATATGACGTATCCGTCGAATATCACCTTGTTCGGCGGTCGGGTCAAGGTGCCGTCACTGGTGGAGATCGACCATATCGTGCATGATCGCAGTGTCGTGGTCGGGGATCTGGAGACGGTGACGATTGCCGGCTCTGATCACAAGGCCCTGCTCGGCACGCTTGATGTCGAGGACTGAACGAAACAGGCAAGCAGAGACCGGCAGTATGCATGCAAATCTTATGCAAACGTTACATTCCCGTATTTCGAATATCCGCGCATATTTGTCTGAAACGTTGGTGCTGAATATTCGGCAGCGGTGATGAAAATTGCAATACCGGCATGGCATGTTGCAACGCCGTATTGTCATGTTTCACCCCGGTGATTCAACACGCCCGGCGTGTCGAAATCGCTTTGACAACATATTTGGCGTTTCTGTTGCGAATGGAGAGAACCGTTTGAAGGCCCGGCGATGCAACTGTTTCATAAGCCGGCAGACATGGTTTCTGCAATCGTTTTCAGGCTTGCGCTCAGCATAAACTGAGTCTGGTGTCAGACAACAGTGTCCGGCGCCATAACACCAGCAGAACCGCGGCATTCCATCGAGGCGATGCCCGATTCCGTCGAGTCAAGGAGGCTCAATGAGTACTGGTCGATGGTCGACTGCACTCTCAACCGATGCCGCACAATTACGGCATCACCATAGCGCGTCACATGATGTGATGCGCGTCATTTTGGCCGGTGTCACGGTATGCGCCATGCTGTTCGCCAGCTTCTCCATTGTCGGTACGCAGACGGCGCTCGCCGCCGGAACCGGCCGTGACAGCTATACCGATACGCTGGGCAATGCGGATTTCGAAGCCGCACGCGCGAAGTATGGCCTGACCAAAGATATGAAGAACGGCGCAATCCTCCACGCGTGGATGTGGTCGTTCAACACCATCAAGAACAACATGAAGGCGATCGCCGAAGCGGGCTACACGTCGGTCCAGACCGAGCCGATGAGCGCCATCAAGACGGACCCCGCCAACGGCAAGAAATTCGCCAACAACTGGTATTACGTCTACCAGCCGACGGACACGACCATCGGCAACTTCGTGGTCGGTACCGAACAAGACCTCAAGGATATGTGCGCCGAAGCCCACAAGTACGGCGTGCGTATCATCGTTGACGTGGTCGCCAACCACTTCACGTCCGATTGGAACGCGATCGGCAGTGACTGGAAGGACACCAGCCTGTTCCACTCGCGTACCAACTGCCCGGGCAAGCACGGCGACCAGATCAACTACAGCAACCGTTGGCAGGTGACGCATTGCCATCTGCTCGGCCTGTGGGATATCAACACCGAGAATCAGGCCGCCGCCAACAAGATGAAGGACTTCCTCGTCGAAGCAGTCAATGACGGTGTCGATGGTTTCCGCTTCGATGCGGCCAAGCACGTCGAGCTTCCTGACGAGTTCCCGCAGCATTCCGTGTATTGGGAGACCATTTTGAAGAACGGCGCCCAGTACCAGTATGGCGAGGTGCTCCAGGGTGACAACGGCTTGAACTATACGGGCTACACCAACATGTTCACCCAGTATTCCTCCGATGGCGGCGGCGCCACGGCTTCCGACTACGGCAAGACCGTGCGTGTGGCCATCAGGAGCAGCAACTTGAACGCCGGCAACCTGACGAGCCTGCGTAACGGCGGTGCGAAGGATGACCAGTTGGTCACCTGGGTCGAATCGCATGATAATTATGCGAACGACGACAAGGAATCCACGTATCTCAACGACTATCAGCTGCGCATGGGCTGGGCCATCGTCGGTTCCCGTGCCGGCGGCGCCCCGCTGTACTTCAACCGCCCGGTCGGATCCGGCGGAAACAACGCCCAGTTCGCCGAGCAGTCCCAGCTGGGTGATGCCGGTGACAACATGTGGAAAGACAAAGCTGTGGTGGCGGTCAACCACTTCCGCAACAAGATGAACGGCAACAGCGAGTACCTGCGCAACTGCCAGAGCCAGAACTCCTGCCTCATGGTCGAACGCTACGTCAAGGACGGCAAGACCGATGACGATGGCGTGGTCATCGCCAACATGGGCGGCGACGTCAACCTCGCCGGTTCGGACACCACCCTTGACGATGGCACCTACACCGACCAGGTCAACGGCGGCACCATCACCGTCTCCGGCGGCAAAATCACCGCTGGTACGGCGAAAGCCTACGCGGTCAGTGCCTTCTATCAGACGAGCGGTTCGGGAAGCGGCTCCAGCACAGGCGGTTCCGGGCAAACGACTGGCACGAGCGTGGTGTACGCGACCAAGCCTTCGTGGTGGAACGCCATCAACGCCTATATTTACAAGGATGATGGTTCCGCATCCGCAGCATCCAACGCATCCTGGCCGGGCGTTGCCATGACACGGCTCACCGCGGATGACGGGTGCGCGACAGCCGGGACATACCGTGTGGAAGTCCCAGATCTTGGCGGCGGAACCTACCGTGTGATTTTCTCGGACAATGGAAGCTCCAGTAACCGGTATCCCGCGGATATGGTCGCCGGCATGGCGTTCACGCGAGGTGCGTCGGTGCAGTGGGACGGACAGGGCACGTCGCTGGAAACAGTGCAATGCAGCACCCCGGCCACCAAGGTGGCCATCAGCGGTGACGGCGTAACTGACGGCAAGCTCAGTCTGAGCACCGGAGCGACTGCACAGCTGACTGCCACTGTCACGCCGAGCACGGCAACCGGTACGGTCACCTGGGCTTCATCCAGTCCATTGATCGCCACGGTGGATGCCAACGGGCGTGTTTCGGCGCTCAAAGCCGGTACTACAACCATTACAGCGAGCGTTGGTAATGTCACCGCGAGTGTTGACGTGACCGTGACTGCAAGCCAGTCCGGCAGCGAAACCAAGAACGTGGTGTACGCGTCAAAGCCGAGCGGCTGGAACGCGTTGTATGCCTACGTATACACCGGCGACGGCACCTCGGCGAAGAGCAACGCAACATGGCCGGGTGTCGCCATGACCCGGCTGACCGCTGATGACGGTTGCGCGAAAGCCGGCATGTACCGGTACGAAGTTCCCGACCTGGGAACCGGCACCTACCGCGTGATCTTCAACGACGGCGGCTCGCAACAAACCCCCGGAGCCCGGAAGGCAGGCATGGAACTGAAAGGAACCATGGCATGGACCGGAGGCGACACACTGAACACGCTGAGCTGCCAGACGGTGCCGCCGGCGGCCGACGGCATCACCGGTGACGGGGTGGCGGACGGTGCGCTCGCCATTGCCGCCGGCAAGACCGTGCAGCTTGGTGTAAACGGCAAGACCGTGACCATGCCCAACGCGAAGTGGTGGTCCGATGGTGCGGCAGTCGCCGTAACCGGAACCGGCCTGATCGTCGGCGTGACTGCCGGCACCAGCACCGTGAGCGTCACCACGGGTGATGCCACGTATCAGCTGGCAGTGACGGTGAAGTAGCCGGTCGGTAGCGGGTTGGTGTGGTGCGTGGCTTGGGCTGCGCACCACACCAACTGGTTTAGGAGGCTATTATTTGGATTCGGCGTGCATAGCGGGAACAGTCGCAACAGGACGCGGCTTTCCAATCGTCCACCACAGCCAGCGCTGAACAATCGCATTTTCAATCGTGAGCAGTGCGAGAGCAAGTATTGTGACGACAATGCCCATGAGGAACTGGCCAATCCAGGGCCAGGTTGTGGCATTGATATTGAGCACGCGGAAGATTCCCAGCTGACATACATTTAGTGTGAAATTATTCAATGCGTAGTATACGAGGCTGTTTTTTCCTATTGAGGCAATAATGCGATTTTGAGCTATCGCTACACTGAGCCCAATGACAGCTGTCGATCCGATAACTGCGGCGAGGATTGACTCAAATGTTGCAATGGCTGGTGTGCAGAGGCTGTTGGTAATCGCGAGTATCGAGAACAGGGGAGTGGCAAGCAAGAAGAGGATGACCCCCTGTCGATGTGTGAGAGCGATTAATGTTCTTTTGAACGCGTAACCAAGGCACATGTAACCGAGGACTTGAACACCGCGGTCGAGTTGGAAAGGCAGTTCTGGAAGCGATAACACTCCGTGGTATATGGAAAAGATGATGATAGCAAACAAGCCGACGACTGTGATGAAGTGCTGACAGTATACTGTGCGATTAGCGATTGTAATTACTGCGTACATCAGCAATTCACCTATAAAGAAAGCCATGAGAAACCATAGACCTGTGCCCATGAAAAGTACATTGATTATTCTAGTTTCCAAAGCAGATGCAGCTGCACTGTGCTGTGCTTGCCACGCAGCTGTAACAAATACTGCGAATGGTTTTGCAAGATAATACAAAGAAAAAATGTAGTAGGGAACGATGAGTGTCTTGATTTTTCGGATTAGGAATTGACGGAAGCCTCCTCTCATGCTGAATGTAATGCCACCAAGTACGAAGAACAGTGGCATGTGAAATAGGTATATTATCGCGATGAGCGTATCCAATTCCGGTAGCCATTCGCTCTGCCCTTCCCCGTTGCGTAGATGTCCGAAGCTGACCAGTGTGATTCCGATTCCTTTGGCTATATCGATTCATTCAATTCTGTTTTTAGTCGTAATCATATATTTTTCCTTGATTATAGAGTAATTGTGAATAACAATAATGATTGTATTTTAAATATGAGGTCTTTTAAGTCTGTTGATAATGTAGATTAGAGTCCTCCAGTAAAAAATAATTGCAAAATCTAAAATAAATGCGCGTATAATAATATCGATGTGATGATTAATAATCAATTGGAATCGAGAATTTTGTTTTAATTATGAATAATTGTCTGTCGGTTTGAAATGCAAGATGTTGTATGCCTCTGTCTGAAATCACCAAGATACTACAATATTTATATCATCTGCCACGGAGTAGCAGACCGGAGAACCAGAATACTTTCGGATTGACAGATGCTCGTTTAGTTGAGCATTGACTCGTACTATGCTCGGGAAAAGAATGTCTCATAAATGTTTCAATCAATCAGGTTCCTAGCCATGACGCTAACCACACAGAAAATTATAGGTGGGGGGCAGCTATGGCGTTCAACTGAGTATGTCAAGAGGAAGAAATATGCTTTTCCTCATTGCATTCGTGCATATCATCCATGAAATTATCGTGGTGGGGAGGTATAAGGGGTTATGCGCATCTTTAGCGGAATCGTGACCTACAATCCGGAAATCGAGAGGTTACGAGAGAACATAACATCGATTGCCAAGCAGACTGAGACTGTTATTGTTGCAGACAATGGGTCGAAGAATATTGATGATATAAAAAAGCTGTTGCAACATTACAATAATGTTTGTTTGGTCGAGTTGCACTCAAATAAGGGAATAGCTGCTGCTCTTAACGTCATCATGCAGAAGGCGTCTGATTGCAGAGTAAATTGGGTATTGCTTATGGATCAAGACTCTGTGGCAACTGAAAATATGATAGCGGAGATGCTTCCATATGTGGCGAAGAATGTTGGAATAGTATCTCCAGTGATTTTGGATCGAAATAAGGGATTTAAGACAAAAGACACAAACGATAATGCAATTATAGAAGTAACAACCGCTGCGA
Organism: Bifidobacterium thermophilum; assembly: GCF_002846655.1. Lineage (NCBI taxonomy): Bacteria > Bacillati > Actinomycetota > Actinomycetes > Bifidobacteriales > Bifidobacteriaceae > Bifidobacterium > Bifidobacterium thermophilum. Next base: position 21,556 of record NZ_PCGX01000003.1, read on the forward strand.
GAAAAGGCATCATTACGGCAGGAAGCCTAACTAATGTTTGTGCGTGGTCGAGAGTCGGTGGTTTTGATGAATATATGTTCATTGATTATGTTGATTATGATTTTAATGAGCGGTTATTGTTGAATGGATATAAATTATTAAAGGTAAATAGGGCAAAATTAATACAGGAGGTGGGCAACGCGAAGCCGACATGGTTGTACACGCCGCGTAAAGAGTCAGATGGAAGTTGGAAGATTGAAAGATTTTATGCGTTTGGCCATTCGCCGATGAGGTGCTATTACAAAGCGAGAAACAGAATATACTATACAAAGAAATATGGCAAATATGTTTTAAATAAAATGGAAGGCGTATACCAAATACCTATTCAGATGATGCTAGTCTTGTTATTTGAGAATAATAAGCATGAGAAGATGAAAATGTTTATAAAGGGAGTAGTTGATGGAACGAAAAAGAGGGTGGAGAGATATCACCCCTTGTGTGGGGCATAAAAAATAGAAGAAAGATGCCGTTTTATGAATGCAGTTATATTAATTTTATGCTGTACATTGTTGTTCGCTGTCACTGTTCAGTGGAATAAGAAGATAAGTGTTGGAGCTGGTGTAATTGTTGCATTAATGTATGGGTATATTGCCTGGCAGGCAACTGATCGACCTGATTACGACATGTATGAGAATGATTACAGTGATGTTGTCAAGGGCGTTCAGAATGGAATTACAACTCATCCATTATGGGATGTGTTAATGGCGATATCCAATAGTATTGGGATTTCATATAGATTATTCCAAACATGCATTGTGATGACATCAGTTATATTAATAATTGGTATAAGCGCATATTATAAAGATTCAATAAACAGTATCATAATTACTTTATTGATATACCCAGGTTTAGTGAATGTAGTTCAGATCAGACAGTTTTTGTCTATAGCAATAGCATATTGTGCATATATCATATATTTTAATATATCAAGTAAAAAACTGAAAATATTTTCAATTGTTTTAGCGGTGTTGGCATGTTTAATACATGCGACAACAATAATATATATTGGCGTATTTGCGATCAACAAAATTATTAAAAATATAAAGATTGTCGGATTTGTGACAGTAATCGTGTTTGGGATAATTATGTGTAACCCAAATATCTACATCAGGATAATGCAATCTGTATTGGGTAATGAACAGAGCAACTTGTACATGACTGTTGGAAGTGACGTATCGAGTTTTGTTTATAATCAGTTAATGTTTATAGCGTCTGTTTTGCTTGTTATATACGGCATAACAATATCTGTTATGAACAAACATGATTATCTAAATCAGCATTCTGCAATGTATCAGGGCAACATGAGTATGCTGCTAATATATTTACTGGCATCACCCTTGATTTTCCAGTTTCCAGATACAACGCGTTTAGTTAGATTGCCGGAATTAGCGATGGCTTTCGTAATAGAAGATTATATTTCACAATATTATATAGAAGAAGGCGGCTTGGGGATACCAGATGTAAAAATATCTGTATTAAAGCAGTGGATGATGAGGGCTGTTTTTTGTATAATAACAGCGTTATTATTATTCTATAGTATATCAATTAAAGATGTACTTGTACCAATGTTGGAAGCAGGTATAATATGGTGATAAATGCAAAGAAAGACAATCAAAATATCGGTATCGGTATTGTAACATACAATCCCGATATTCGGCAGATAATCCACAATGTTGCCGAAATCGATAATCTACAAATTGTTATCGTCGATAATGGGTCGGACAATCAATTCGAGCTTAAAGATAATTTGAGCCGATATCCTAAGGTTAATATCATTTCAAATGATAAAAATCTTGGGATTGCTTGTGCGCTGAATCAAATTATGGAATATTTTTTACAAGATGGGATTGATTGGGTGCTTACTCTTGACCAAGATAGTCAATTTGAGGCATCGGAAATCAGTCAATTTATTGATGCTTCAAATGCGCTCGATCTATCTACCGTTGGTATTATGTGTCCTATCTTTTATGACGTCAGGACAAACAAGCGCTTTGATAATCCAAAAGAGAAGTATCATGCCAAGAACACAGCCAGTAGATTTGTTGACGTGCCAAAATGTATCACATCCGGCTCATTAACTTCTGTCAAGGCGTGGAATGCCATTGGTGGGTTTGATAACTTTTTATTTATCGATTATGTCGATGATGATTATTGCTACCGTTTGAATAAAGCTAACTACCGAATAATACAAATGAGGAATGTTGAATTACCGCATGAAATCGGCAGTAACCCTAAATATGTGAATTTTCTCGGTAAAAAGCGTTATCTCGTAACATATTCACCTTTTAGACTTTACTATCAAACGAGGAACTTCATCTATTTGTTGAAAAAGGATAAGGGGTTCAGTCAGGGTGAGAAATGGGAGAAATATCGACCTCTTCGTGACCTAATTCGAGTATTATTCTTTGAAAGAGATAAAATAAATAAAACTAGAGCAATTCTCTGTGGTCTTCATGACGGGATCATACTACGACATCATTCGTTTGAAGGAGCTTCTAATGACCGTTGATATTAACTTATATGTTGCGACTCAACAAAAGATAGAAATCCCACTTCCCTCGATATATTCTCCAATCATTGCGGGAGCAGAACAATATACTGGCGAGGTGTATCAGAATTATCTGTTAGACAATACTGGAGATAACATTTCGAATCTCAATAAATCTTATTGCGAACTAACGGTTTTATATTGGATTTGGAAAAATAGCACAAACAAGTATGTTGGCCTTTGCCATTATCGTAGATATTTCTTTTCTAGTCTATTCCGTAGGCTTCTTTTGGAACCAATTTCTGAGCAACATCTCCAAGAGCTTGAGCATGGCGACGTTGTCGTTCCAAATAAACGTTATTTTCGTAAGTCTTGTTTTGATGACTTTAGTGATTTCCATGATATCAAGGACTTAATATCGATACGTTCCATTTTGTCGTATTATGATTCCAGATATTTACCTTATTGTGATATTGTTTTCAATCGTAAATGGATGTATTGTTACAACATGATGATAGCTGATAAGGACACATTTAATTCTTACTGTTCTTGGCTTTTTCCAATATTGCATCTATTTGACAAGGATTATAAACATCAATATAATGACAAATATAATCAACGTGTTGATGGCTTTTTGTCAGAGCGTCTGTTTAATATATGGATCCTTGCAAATGATTGCCATATAATAGAAAAGCCTGTATATAACATTCAAGAAAATATCCTTCTACCTACAGCCAAAAATGCTATTAAAAAAATATTCTATTAGTCTTTGACGAACGTTGTAATGGTTCCAGTTGGTCAAGTAGAAGCTTTTCCAAACTGTGGTGAGCAATGATTCATGCCTGTTTAGATATTTGATGGGGGATGTTGCAAATGATAGGGAAAGAGTTCACTTCTATCCGTAGTGCATCTATTGCTCAGGTAGGCTCGAAAGTCGTCAATGTTGTGATGCAATTAGCCATTACAATGGTTTTGGCTCGTCTTATCTCGCCTGCAGAATTTGGCGTAGTGGCTATTCTGATTGTATTTTCAAGTTTCTTCAGCATTCTTGCTGATGCTGGAATTTCTACTGCGATAGCTCAATTCCAAGATCTCCGCGAGGAAGACTATCAGCGAATGTTTTTCTTATCGTTGTTGATTGGTATTGCGCTGTCAGTTTTGTTCTTCGGGCTCTCATTTGGCATAGCTTGGTTTTACCATGATTCTATTTACGTGCCTCTTGGTGCAGTGATGACTTTGGCTGTAATGTGTAATGCACTAAATATGGTGCCGAACGGTGTACTGATAAAAGAACGGAAATTTGGTCTGATTGGCATGAGGCTCGTCGTCTGCACGCTAGTGGTTGGAATTGCGGTCATTTTCATGGCTTTTGCTGGATGGGGTTGCTATGCTGTTGCGCTCAATACGGTGTTGACATCATTGTTCGTTCTCATATGGAATTTATCGACTTCTCATTTAAAGATGTCTGTAGGGGATGTGAGGCCAATAGCGCGCAAGGTGGGTGGATTTTCGCTATATCAATTCGGTCATGAGGCGATTGCGTGGCTCTCCGGGAATGCCGATTCGTTATTGGCGGGGAAAATGTTCGGGTCCGAAGCTCTTGGATACTACAACAAGGCATACCAACTGTATGGGAGTCCCATCAACATCCTTACTGCTCCGATAACAAGTACTCTAATTCCATTCTTTGCGCCCCTGCAAAAGAACGTTCCAGCGTTGAGGGCGAAGTTTCTTGGGGTGATGAGCAAGGTATCGTTCATCTGTTCCCTTTGCACTGTAGGCATGAGTGTGTGTGCGCCTGAGATTATTCAAATATTGTTCGGAAGTGTTTGGGCGCCGGCGGCTCCGTTGCTTCAAGTATTAGCGTTGGCGATTTATGCGAGAGGGGTTAATGGTGTCCATGCACCGTTGCTCAGTGCGGCAAGTAGACCAGATTTATTGATGAGGTCAACGCTGATTAACACCATGGTGACATTGGGAATGATTGTTCTGGGCGGCGTATTGGGTTCAGTTTATACATTGGCTATTTGCGTAGCCATTGCGTATAATTGTGAAATTCTTCTTCCGGTACATTATTGTTCAAAATATTGCATAAATATGAAATCTACTTCATATTTCGCTGGGTATTTGCTGCCAGATATCACAATTGCAATTATCGCATTATTTATTTGTGAATATGCGCATATCAATATTCAAAATGTCTTTTTGTCATTGTTTGTGAAAGCCATAGTGATACTTGCAATTATGTGTGTATTAAAAATTTGCTGGATGAAAATGCAGGACCTTCTTGGGCGGTTGTGCCATTCCGGCATCAGCGGTCGCCGTAACGGTGATTAACAAGAATAGGGATGGGATAAATATTCTACTGCATCTATAAACATGAGAACAGCAATAAATCTATCTTGATGCTGTTCTTGGATGTGATTGTTATTGTTCTCTGATACATTAACGCGTAACAATTACTCCACGGTCTCCCCGCCGGTCAGCAACTCCCACTCGGTGAGATGTTCGTTCGCGGACGAGCCTATTTGCGTGTAAACGTCGCTGAGCAGGATTTCCGTGATTGCTGTCGCCGTTGCCATGCCGCTCAATGGCAGGAAGCTGTCGGTGGATATGGGGAGGACTATGGACGCGTCTGTCTTGATCGGTGACAGTTCGCCATCGGAGATCAGGACTATGGTCGCGCCTTTTTGCTTGGCTACATGGGCGGCTCTGATGATGTTCTTCTGGTATCTGGCGAAATCGAATACCACGAACACTGATCGTCGGTTCATGTCCAGAAGGCATCCTTTGTCCTTCTGGTCGAGATCGTCCAGCAGCATGACGTTTGGTCGTAGCAATTGTAGGTTCAGTGCTAGGATCCTGGCGACCGCGGTGCTGAACCTGCCGCCGGCTACGTAGATGGTTCGCTTCTTGTCTGCGAGCAATGCAACGACTTGGTCCCATTCGGTTTGCGGAATGGCATCCAGGTCGCTACTCGCGTGGACGGCTAGTATGTTGATACGTTCGGAAGCTTTGGATGCCCTGTCGCCAGCGCTGCTTGCCTCTTCCATACGCCGTGCTCTGTCAAGCGGCCCTTTGCTGCGTTCGGACATCTCAGTAAGTACAGCATCGCGGAATCCGACGAACGATTCGTAGCCGAGCGATTTTACGAATCGGATTACCGAAGGGGCCGATACTCCAGCACGTTCGGCGATTGATGCAACGGAGCCGAGACAAGAGGCAGGGTAGTCAGATAGCATGCTTCTTGCCACTCGTTTTTCGGCGTGGGACAACTTTGGGAATGTTTCCTTGATGGCATCCGAAATCGAAACGTCCGAACTGTTCACTTTCTGTTCCATATCGTTGTGACTGTCGGGACTTGTTGCCCCTGCTCAATCACTACGATACTCCCTTCGGGGATTTTCTCCCATGCTCCTGAACGGATGCCGCTTGATGCAGCGACGACTGCTTGAGACGTGCGTTGAAGCATCAGATCGTGGTAATGCTCCGGTGTGTGTTGGTAGGGAAGCGGAGCTTCTTCACGGTCGGGATATCCGTCAAGGCTGAACGAGGCTCCTTCGTGTACGTTGATGATATAGATGCAGTCGCCGTGCATCAGAAAGGCGTTGAGACTCCTGTGGGGGTATGCTTCTTCAAGCATCTCGACAGCGTTGATAACCCCCTGCCGGATGGACCCGCATGCTGAGCAGCATTGGCGGATCAATGCAAAATATCGTTCGGAGTCGGTGTTCCCGTGCAATGTGGCAAGAAACTGATGCTGGAGCATTCGCTCAAGATCCTCGGCGTACGCGATGTTGCCATTGTGTTCGAAGGCGAAGCCCTCCTCAACAAAGGGGTGGGTATTGTATGCGGTATTCGGCATTCCTTTGCTCGCCCAGCGCAAATGCACGAGTTGCTGCTTGGCGGCTTGATGGGAAAGGTGTCTAGCAAATGCCGGGTCAGTGTCTGCTTGCTTAGTCGAGGTGACTTTGCGCAGCTGCTGCTCTTTTGACACCCATGCTGCACCCCATCCGTCATTGTGGAACTCGCTCAATGCTGAGAATTCTTCGGTCGCCTTGTTTCCAAGTGCTTGGCTGACGGTGATGGCGCGTGATGATGAAATTGCGAGCAGACGGCACATGGTTTGCCTCGATTCAGTGGGTTGTTCCAACGGACGAACACATTATATACATTACAAAAACACAAGATTTTAGATAGATGTAACAATTCGGACATTATTGAGGGGGACAGTGGAATCATGGAAAAACAAATGGAGTCCGCATGCGGTGCGGGTACACATGAGATGATGATCGGAACGTTTGTCGGCCTCGACGGTGTGATTCGCTCGAAAGCCGTCCCCGGGGCGCGTGAAGCTGCCTTTGCTTCGTCAGGTATGGGGGCATCGCCGACTTGGGCGGTGTTCTGTCCCGACAATGCTATTGCGTTCACTGACAAATTGAGTGTCGTGGGTGACTGGAGGCTTGTGGCAGATCGTTCAATGGAACGGTCTCTCGGCGAAGGCATCGTCTGGGCGCCTACAGACTTGCGAACACAAGATGGCTCGCCTTCACCATACTGCCCTCGTGAAGCACTGCGTCGGGTTGTGCGCAAAGCCGGGGGCATGGGGTATTCGGCTCTGTTCGGCTTTGAATTTGAATTCTATCTGCTCGATAATGCCGGTGTCACGGAGCAAGATGTCGCTTCGGAGCAATGGGGTGCATATGGTGCGGATAGTTTCCTGGATCGCAGCGAATTCTTCGCACGGCTACAAGACATGTGTGCCAAGTCTGGAATTCCCTTGGAACAGATGCATTGCGAATACGATCATTGCCAGTTGGAGATTTCCACGGCGCCCGATGAACCATTGCGTGCCGCAGACACTGCAGTACTCACGAAGATGGTTATCAAGCGTGCCGCGCACATGTTCGGCAAGAAGGTCAGTTTTTCGCCGAAACCTTTCTTGGGGTTATCCGGCAACGGTGGACATATTCATTGCTCAATCACGTACAAGGGAGAACCGATATTCTCAACGGGGCATGGTCCCCATGCGCTGACGAAACGCGGCTGTTCTGCTATCGCGGGAATCGAAAGCCATGTTGTGGAATTGAGCGCGCTGTATGCGGGTTCACCTGTTTCGCAACTGAGGTTGTCGCCGGACTCATGGTCCGGAGCAGCAGTGTGTTGGGGCCTTGAGAATCGAGAGGCGGCGATTCGCTTCTGCGCGGCAACTCCGGGTAATCCCCATGGGGCGAATGTTGAGCTGAAGTGCGGCGATTTGTCGGCCAATCCGTACTATGCCTTGGCGTGCATACTGGGTTCCTCGATTGATGGAATTGACCGATCAATGGAACTGCCGCCCGAGATTACGGTGAACCCTAGCGCGATGCCGCAGGAGGAACGCGAACGCTGCGGGGTGTCGCGGTTGCCGTCCACGTATGACGAGGTGACGGAAGCGTTCGCGCAATCGTCCTTCGCAAAGGAACTGCTTGGTGAGGATGTCGTTGAAGCGGACTTGGCGATACGTCGACTGATGTCTCGTACGTATGGTTCACGTTCGGATCAGGATCGCGCTGACGTGATGCGCTACGCGTGGTGAGACCTTTGCGTCGGGAGATTGGGAACTGGACAATATCGGCGATGTAGTTTTCTAGTTGCAAAGGAGATGCTCATGAACATGGATCAGGAAGCCGTCCATCTACTGCATGGCGACCGTGCTATTGCGGCCACTGAAAAAGTCAGATTTTTCAATCGTGCTGTAATCGGTGGCAAGGGGTCGGAGCTGCAATCCGCGGATGGGAAACAGCTTATCGATCTATCCGCAACCTGGACAGCAGCAGGACTCGGGTATGCTGACCCGCGTATCCGCTCGGCTGTTGACCAAGTGCTCGATAATTGCCCGGGGCTAGGTTTGGGATCACTGATCAATCCGCAGAGTGTTGAGTTGGCCCACAAACTACTGGAAATCACGGATATCAAAGCACATGCCGATGGTGCCGACAATGGGCGAGTGTATTTCGGGCACAGTGGGTCGGATGCAAATGACATTGCGCTGCGTCTTTGCCGTATGACAAGTGTGAAGCATGGAGGCGGTACAAAAGTTCTGGCGTTCGAGCACAGCTACCACGGAGGTTTCGGGAAGGCATTGGGGCTTTCCGGTGTGCAAGTGGAGTCGGGGGCGAAACGAGACGACAACGTCGAATTTCTGCCGTATCCCAATACTGTTCATCCTCATGTTGACGGGAATGCTCAGGATGAATTGGCATATTGCCTCCATGCGGTACGTCAGGCGATGAACTCCAATGTAGCGTGTCTGATTGTGGAACCTGTGCTATCTGACGGTGGAATGATCGTTCCTCCTGATGGATTCTTGTCCGGGCTTCGGTCTCTTTGCGATGATTCGGGAATACCGATGATTTGCGATGAGGTAAAAGTGGGACTCGGGCGTCCGGGAACCATACACGCCTACCAGTATGAGGGAATACACCCGGATATGGTCACTTTCGGAAAGACCCTAGGCGGCGGGCTGCCGATATCGGCGATTGTAGGCCCATCATCAATCTTGGATTGCGCGACTGGAGCTTCACTGCTCACCATGGGAGGAAACCCTATTTGTTGCGCTGCAGCAATCGAGTTCTTGCGCATACTCATTGATGATCGGCTTGATGAACGCGCCGACCGGCTTGGACGACTCTCGCGTGGCCATCTGCGCGAGGCGATTGATGCGTTGCCAGAGGAATCCCGGCGACACATTACGGATATTCGAGGCAGAGGGCTCGCCATAGGTGTTGAACTCGATGACGGGAACCGCAGCGAGCAATTTGCGGAGAAAGTGTGCTATCAGGCCGACAGACTCGGTGCGGTTGTCTATTACGTTGGCGGGCATGTATTGGAAATCACACCCGCTTTGACCATTGATGAGCATACCTTGTACAACGGTTTGGATCTTGTTGTCCGGGCGATTGACGATGTGGCGGCTGGGCATGTGCCGGATGATGCGGTCGCAGGATTCGGCGGCTGGTGATTGGAGCGTGGTGGTGAACACAAACATGGGTCAAGTTGAAGCGATGTACGGCAATCAACGTGAAGAAGCGGCCAAGATGCTGCGCAATCGTATCGAGACGATGCCACTGGTGGACAATCATGTCCATAGTTGTCTGTTGCAAAGCCCTGACGAACTCGGGTTCGAGAGATTATTATGTGAAAGCGCGGGGCCGCTTGGAAACGGTCAAAGCCGGGTTGATAGTCAAGCCGGGTTTGCCTTGGCGAGATACTGTTCTCCGCTGTTGTTTGGGCAGCGCTGTGATGCTCGGGATTATTTTCTGGAGCGTCAAAAACTGAAAGAACGGCAGATCGGCGAGACATTGTTGCCTGCTGCGGGTGTATCCACATGGATTATCGATCCAGGGTGGGCCGCGACGAATCTCATCAGTGTTCAAGAATTTGCCTTAAGAGCTCAAGGGGAAGTTCATACTGTCGTGCGGCTTGAGGCGGTTGCCGAGTCTGTGCTTGCTGCCGGGCTTTCCGCCGGTAGCTTTCCCGAGGCGTTTCGTTCGGCATTGTCGCAAGCGCAGCAAGGCTCCGTGGGATTCAAGACGATTTGCGCCTACCGGTGCGGCTTCGATATTGATTGGCGGCCTCCGTCGGACGACGATGTTATTCGTTCGGTCTCCCGCCTCTCACCTGCAAGCCGTTCCCGGATTGATGATGCAATCGTATGCAGTTTCATGGTGCATGAGGCGATGAGGTATCGTAAGCCGATTCAGTTCCATGTGGGTTTAGGCGACCGGGATGTTGACTTACGGCATAGCGATCCGGTTGATTTGAGACCTTTGCTCGTCGAATCAGAACAATTGGATGTTCCGATGGTGTTGTTGCATTGCTGGCCATTCGAGCGTGAATGTGGTTATCTGTGCCAGAACTTCACCAACGTGTATATGGATGTCGGGCTTGCCATGTATTTGTGCGGAGTCCAAGGCGTTGATGCTTTGCGCAGATCCATGGAACTGTGTCCGTTCTCGCGTCTGCTGTACTCTTCGGATGCATGGGGATTGCCTGAGCAGCATTATTTTGCTGCGAAACTGTTCCGTGATTCCCTGACTTCGCTGGTATGCGGGTGGGTTGAACAAGGGGCTTGGACTGCCGGGGATGCATTGCGCGTAGTGGATGCAATCGGTTCGAAGAATGCTCAAAGACTCTATGGAGTCGGCTCCTGCACTCATTGCGGCTCGTGAGTGGGGCGCATGAATGGCATGGATGTAATAAATGAAACAAGACATATAAAACGGTCTCATTCGTAACGAATATGACATATCGCTCGTCAATACTGATCGCATGCGGGAGAACGGATCCCGTATGAAATCTGCTGTAGTCGCAGTGATGAATGGGAACGGAGGAAACTCATGGCTGTTCAACAAGATACCTCGCCGAATGGCGGGGATAGCCTTGCGAAAGGCTTGCAAAGCCGGCATGTCACCATGCTGGCCGTCGGGGGAGTTATCGGCGCCGGCTTCTTTCTTGGCGCCGGGTCGACCATCAACACGGCAGGTCCCGCAGTGGTCTTCTCTTACCTGTTTGGTGGTTTGATTACGTTCCTCGTCATGGTCCTGCTCACTGAAATGGCGGTAAGCACGCCGGTGGCTGGATCATTCCAAAAATACGCAGAAATGTCGCTTGGGCCGTTGCCGGGGTTCTTGACGGGATGGACATACTGGCTGGCATTCTTGATAGGCCCTGCCTCTGAGAGCATCGCAGCCGGCACGTTCCTCAATGTTTGGTTCCCCCAAGTGCCGATTTGGGTATTTGCGTTGATTGTTGCCGCGCTGATGACCATTGTGAATCTGGTCGGTGTGAAGTTCTTCGGGGAACTTGAATTCTGGCTTTCCCTCATCAAGGTGGTGGCGCTGGCATTGTTCATCATCGGCGGATGCGTGGCATTGTTCGGAATCGCGCCAGTGGAGCATGTGTCGTTCTCTAACCTCACGTCGAATGGCGGATTTGCTCCCGCGGGAATTGGCGGAGTTGCCACGGCAATGATGATTGTCATGTTCTCCTTCGGCGGTACCGAAGCGATTGGCACTGCTGCGGAGGAATCCGAGCATCCCGAGCGTGATTTGCCGAAGGCTCTGAGGTCTACGCTGGCAAGAATCCTCATCCTGTTCGTGCTTTCGATTTTCGTGCTGGTCTGTGTATTGCCTTGGCAGAAGGCCGGTGTTTCTTCCAGCCCGTTCGTCGATGCCACGCGTATTCTCGCCGGCCCGATTGCTGCGAATATCATGAATTTCGTGGTGCTGATTGCGGCGTTGTCGTGCATTGACGCCGGCATCTATGCCACGAGCCGCATGATGTTCTCGATGAGCCGAGACGGGTTCTTCCCCAAGGTATTCGCTAAGACAAGTTCGAAAACAAAGGCACCTGTGAATGCCATTCTTGTCAGCTGTCTCATGCTGTTCATCGGTGCGATTCTGTACTACTTCTTCCAGGATTTCGCTTACACGTGGCTTGCTTCGGTATCCGGATTCGGATTCCTGTTCGCATGGTTGATGATTTGTCTGTCCCAGCCTGGAATGCGAGCAATCGCTTTAAAGCGCGACGGGAAACTCGCTTGGCAGGCGCCCGGTGGCCGCCCGCTGCAGATCGCCGCTGTGGTGCTGATTGCTGCGATATATGTCGGTCAGCTGTTCAGTGTCTCGGGGCGTGAAACCCTTCTGGCAGGTATCATTTGGCTGTTGATTGCCACCGGGTACTACTTCGCGATTGGCAAGAAGCGGTTCCTCGCCAGCGAAGCGGAACGGTCGGCAATGTCGGCAAACAAATAGACGGCTGATATCTCATTTTGCATCTGTCGGAAGTGCTGTTCCGCGCGATGATGTGGGTGGTGCCGGGGTGAAATTTCGCTCAGGCACCACCTGCCGCCTCTGGGCTGGCACGGGGGCGGATGCACGCGTCTCGTCTATCTGTAGTGCCGCATAGTATTTCTGCGCTATCAGTGTTGGTTTGTTTCGTGCCCCAAGTATGTGCTATGGAATAGCAGCGTCATAGCTTGGGGTATGGGGGCCAATGCCGAACACAACGAAGGGGGAATGGCTTCCGGCTTGTCTCGTCCGATTATGTATCTTAATGGCAGGTTCTAGTCACTAATGCTTTGTGAAAACGTGGTATTTTGCAAGAATTTGCAATAATGGCTGGTTTCTGGATATACTTTTCTTGTGTAGTTCATATTCGTGAATGATCCGAGGTGTGTCATGCTCATCGATTTCAGCTTCTCAAACTACAGGAGCTTCGATGCAGACCAAGCGTTTTCGATGCGACGAGAGCGGCGGTATATGGATGCCGGTTCCGAGGATATTTCTACGGTCGCAGCCGTATATGGTGCGAATGCGTCTGGCAAGTCAAACTTCCTGCGCGCGATTCACGCAATGCAGCAGATGGTGCTCACGAGCTACAGCAGCGGGGACGCTGACAGCGGGATTCAGCGGGACCCGTTTCGCCTGAGAGAAGGCTTCCGCAAACGCCCGACCTCGTTCCTTGTGGAATGTATTGCTGACGATCGGCAAAAGTACCGGTACTCTTTCGGCTTCGATGACAAGAGAATTCTTGACGAAGAGCTCGTATTTTACAAGAAGGTTGGCAATCGCTGGTCTTCTCGCTCTTCATTGCTGTTCACGCGTGAGGAGTCGGGCGATATCAAATTCGGTACGGCGTTTAAGGGGCCGCGTGCACAGGTGAAGAGGACAGTGGAACTTCGCCCCAACGCCCTGCTGCTTTCCGCTTCAGCTGCTGCCGGTATTGAATCTATTCGACCGATTTTCAGGTTTTTCGCAAACGAGCTGACATATTGCGATGCTATTGCATACACTGCGGAAGTTCCTCGAATGTTTGATGAATACCGTAGTGGTTCTCGTTTCTCGCAGAACCTCACCAAGTTGATTCGATACGCCGATTTCGGCATCACTGATGTGCAGACCGAGAAGGCGCCTCAAGAGCTCATCGAACAATTGGCCAAACAAGTAAAAGACCAATTTGGTGAAGATGCACAACTCGGCGATGTCGGAGATTTGCAATTCACTCATGCCGGGAAAGAGGTATCTGCCAAGTTTGACCAAGCTGAAGAATCTCGCGGCACGCTGGCGGCCATGTCGTTCTTCTCCTTGGTGTTACGCCAACTTTCCAAAGAGTCGGTAACGATTATCGACGAAATCGACACGAGTTTGCATCCTACTCTGGTCAAGGAATTCATCGAGCTGTATACCGACCCGATGACGAACCCTCACAGAGCTCAATTGATCATCACTACGCATGATGTGTCATTGATCAACTACTCCGGCATGATGAGTCCGCTGGATCCTGACCAGATTTGGCTCGTTGAAAAGAACAGCGAGGGCGCGTCTGAACTGTATCCAGTGACCGATTTGGGCATACGCAAGGGCGAGAATATCGGGAAGAATTATCTTAACGGCGTGTATGGCGCCAACCCGAAGCCGTCCTTCCATATGGACTTCGCCCAGATGGTGAGCGGGGAGGGGGCCTGATGTCGTCAAAGAATAGCCGCCGGCTTTCCCCAAGGAAGACGTACTCGACATGTATCAAGGCACCGCAAGACACGGTATCTTGTGGTCGGCAACGGTGCAGTGACCGAGAAGCAATATTTCGAAGCGTTGAAAAGAATGTTTTCTGAGGTGGTGATTGAATACAAACAAAAAGCCGTGAGTCCAAGCGAATTGGCAGAGATGGCATGTGACCTCAAAGAGAGCGACGAGCAGGATGACTGGGCCGATCATTACCGCAAAGTATGGGTTGTCGCTGATGTGGATCAGTACAAGGATATTGCCGACGCGGAGAGAATATGTTTGAAGAATGGAATAGAGTTCATCATTTCCAATCCATGTTTTGAAGTGTGGTTGCTTGACCATAAGCGTCCCTGTCCGTCAAGTATTCAAGACACGGAGTCAGCCACACGGGCAGCTGCGAAAGCGAAAATTACAACGGGGAGCAATCACAAATACATCGTGGATGATGTGTTGACATCCGAGGCAATCCATACGGCTTTGCAGAATGCAGAGCAGCACAACACAGCGAATCGGAAGAGGAGCAGGGAATCGCTGAAAAGTACCGGAAAATTGGAATTTGCTCCTTGGACTGACATGCCGGAAGTGATTAAGGAATTGGAACAACAGCAGCCGAAGGAATGACCAGGCTTCTATCTACATCGCAATGTTGCCTCAATGGTGCCAAGCCTCGGCAGATGTCTTTCGGTGCTCGATGAGGATTCGACACGGAAGTTGAGCATCTCCGTTTCGATTCGTGTCTGGATTCGCTCCAACATCTTTGCCATGCGATAAGATGCAACCATGACTGAGACATTTGTTCCGAGGAACATTATTGTTACGGGTGGGGCCGGTTTTATTGGTTCGAATTTCGTGCATTATGTTGTAGACAATCATCCCGAGACGCATGTGACGGTGCTGGATGCGCTCACATACGCAGGGAATCTCGACAACCTCAAGGGCATCCCCGAGGACCGCATGGACTTCGTCCACGGCAACATCTGCGACGCGGAGCTGCTCGACAAGATCGTGCCGGGCCATGACGCCATCGTGCATTACGCCGCCGAGTCCCACAACGACAATTCGATCGCGAACCCCGAACCGTTTGTGCAGACGAACGTCGTGGGCACCTTCCGCCTGCTCGAGGCCGTGCGCAAGTACGATATCCGGTATCATCACATCAGCACGGACGAGGTGTACGGCGACCTGGCGCTCGACGACCCGCACAAGTTCACGGAGGAGACGCCGTACCACCCGTCGAGCCCGTATTCGTCCACGAAGGCGAGCTCCGACATGCTGGTGCGCGCGTGGACGCGCACCTACGGCATTCGTTCCACCATCTCGAACTGCTCCAACAACTACGGCCCGTACCAGCATGTGGAGAAGTTCATTCCGCGGCAGATCACGAATATCCTCACGGGTGTGCGTCCGAAGCTGTATGGCGCGGGGTTGAATGTGCGTGACTGGATCCATACGGAGGATCATTCCTCGGCCGTGTGGACGATTCTGACGAAGGGGCGTATCGGCGAGACGTATCTGATCGGCGCGAACGGCGAGAAGAACAACATCGACGTGCTGCGCATGATCCTGCGTCTCATGGGCCAGCCGGAGGATGCGTTCGACCATGTCAAGGACCGTCCGGGGCATGATCGCCGCTATGCGATCGACTCCACCAAGCTCCAGACCGAGCTGGGGTGGAAGCCCACGCACACCGATTTCGAATCCGGGCTCAAGGCCACGATCGACTGGTACACGAACAACCCGCAGTGGTGGGAGAAGACCAAGGCTGCCACTGAGGAGCGCTACAAGCGCCAGGGACAGTGACCGCTGACCAATGAAGGCCGTTTTCGGGGCGTTTTTTGCACAAACCTCACGAAAACGGCCTTCGTTGGTCACTCAGAAAGGCAAGGTAATGGAATTCGAAAAAGAACTCAAGGTCACCAAGACCAACATCCCCGGGCTCATCGTCTTCGATCTGCCGGTGCATGGTGACAACCGCGGCTGGTTCAAGGAGAATTGGCAGCGGGCGAAGGAGACGGCTTTGGGCCTGCCGGATTTCGGTCCGGTGCAGAACAACATCAGCTTCAATACGAAGCGTGGTGTGACGCGTGGTATCCATGCGGAGCCGTGGGACAAGTACATCTCGATCGCCACGGGCTCCGTGTTCGGCGCGTGGGTGGATTTGCGCCCCGGCGACACCTTCGGTGAGGTGTACACGTGCACGCTTGACCCGTCCAAGGCCATCTTCGTGCCGCGTGGCGTGGGCAACTCCTTCCAGACCCTCGAGGATGGCACCGCGTACACCTATCTCGTCAACGCGCATTGGAGCTTGGAACAGAAGAAGACCTACACCTTCGTCAACCTCGCCGACCCGACGCTCAACATCCAGTGGCCGATCCCGCTGGACCAGACCGAGCGTTCCGAGGCCGACCTGCACCATCCGTTCCTCGCCGACGCCAAGCCGATGGAACCCAAGCGCACTCTCGTCACCGGCGCCTACGGGCAGCTCGGACGCGCCATCAAGGAGTACGCCGAGGCGCACGACCTGCACAACTTCGAGTACCACGACATCGACACCTTCGATTTCTCCGATCCGGCCGCCTACGACCAGTTCGACTGGGACCTCTACGGCACCATCATCAACGCCGGCGCGTTCACGGCCGTCGACAAGGCCGAGACCGCCGAAGGCCGCGCCGCCGCATGGAAGGCCAATGCCACGGGTCCGGCGCTGCTGGCCAAGGTCGCGCGCGAGCACCACATCACGCTGGTGCACGTGAGCTCGGATTATGTGTTCGATGGCACGCGCGACCAGCACACCGAGACCGAAGGTTTCGCGCCGCTGGGCGTCTACGGCCAGACCAAGGCCGCGGGCGACATCGCCGTGGCGCAGGCGCCGCAGCATTACATCCTGCGTTCCAGCTGGGTGATCGGCGACGGCCATAATTTCGTCAAGACCATGATGGGTCTGTCGGACCGCGTGGCCGACCCCGACGAGTCCCTGAACCAGGTGACCGTGGTGGACGACCAGTTCGGTCGCCTCACGTTCACCAAGGACATGGCCGAGGCCATCTTCCACCTGCTCGGTTCCGCGGCTCCGTACGGTACGTACAACCTCACGGGGTCGGGCGCGGTCAGGTCGTGGAAGGACATCGCCGCCGAGGTGTTCGACCTCACGAATGGCAACGGCGACGCAGTCAAACCCGTCACCACGCAGCAATATTTCGAAACCGCCAAGAACCCCGTCTCGCCGCGCCCGGTGCATTCGGCGCTCGACCTGTCCAAGATCGAGGCGGCGGGTTATGCGCCTGCGGATTGGGAGGAGTCGTTGAGGGCGTATGTGAAGGCGGAGCTGGCCGCGCGCGGCGGTTCCGTGGAGGGAAGGTGAGACCGTGAAGGGTATTATTCTTGCGGGTGGTTCTGGTACCCGGTTGTATCCGTTGACGACGGTGACGTCGAAGCAGTTGCTTCCGGTGTATGACAAGCCGATGGTGTATTACCCGTTGAGTGTGTTGATGATGGCGGGTATCCGGGATATCCTGGTGATTTCGACGCCGAAGGACCTGCCGAATTTCGAGCGTCTGTTGGGGGATGGCTCCCGGTACGGGGTGCGGTTGTCGTACAAGGTGCAGCCGAGCCCGGATGGCTTGGCGCAGGCGTTCCTGCTGGGCGAGGAGTTCATCGCGGGGGATACGTGCGCCCTGGTGTTGGGGGATAACATCTTCTACGGCAACGGTCTGGGCCGTGTGCTGCGTGGCGCGGTGCGTGACGCCGAGGCTGGCCGGTCGAGCGTGTTCGGTTATTACGTGGATGACCCGGAACGGTATGGCGTGGTCGATTTCGACGAGACCGGGCGGGCGGTGTCGATCGAGGAAAAGCCCGCGCACCCCAGGTCGAATTACGCGGTGACGGGCTTGTATTTCTATGACCGGCGTGTGGTGGAGTATGCGAAGCAGGTGAAGCCGTCGGCGCGTGGCGAGTTGGAGATCACGGATCTGAACCGCATGTATCTGGAGGATGGTTCGTTGCGGGTGCGGACGTTGGGCCGTGGGTATGCGTGGCTGGATACGGGTACGATGGACAGCCTGTTCGAGGCTGGTGAGTTCGTGCGTACGGTGCAGCGGGCGCAGGGCCTGCCGATCGCGGTGGTCGAGGAGATCGCCTACGAGAACGGGTGGATCACGCGCGGGGAGTTGCTCGAGTCCGCCAAGCGGTACGGGAAGAGCCCATACGGCCGGCATTTGCAGGGCATCGCCGACGGCGACATCCGCCTCGTCGACAACAGCAAGGATGGGGAATAACCAACGACTAATACGCAATACGGCAATACTGACAATTCTATCTGGTAAGCACTGAATCTCATGAGTTCAGTGCTTACCAGATAGTTTGATGTCTAATCTAATCAGACATCTGGAGTCTTGCTGTACGCAGCTGTCTCTTGTGCCGTCAGGGGGACTGAGAGCGTCATGGAATGACGGGATTGTGGTCGTCACCGTGATGTCCGCATTGGCATCAGGCAACTTAGAGTGTTTCTAATATATTCTCAGCAGTGGCGTTCGCAATCAGATTATCAGTGCTGTTGACGGCTACAAGCAATAAGATGAAGAACTTGTTTGATGAAGAAGCGGCATGCCTTTTTCTGAGCATGTAGACTATCGAAAGCTGTCATCCTATTGTTTTGAATCGTTCGATTGGAGAGACGAATGAGGTATTCTTCCCTTAATCACCATCTTCATGAGTGAAATGCCCTAAATACTGACTGAATCCGGAATCGGGGGTGTGATTCCTGATTCAGTCTGCCGGTTCGGGCGACCGGATGGTTGACGCCTTGGCGGTTCGTTTCAGGTTTGTCGGCTGATTGTTGGGATTCTGTGGGTTTCCGGTGTGGTGGTGGTTGACGGGTACATGACAGTCGGCATCTGCGTGGACTGAATCTGTTTTCGGGATTCGTTCTCCGGTTTGGTCCGTGATTCGGGTGGTTCGGGCGGATGTCTTGACAGTGGTTGATTGCCACAGTGTGTGCAATTCATTGGAATCTAGTGGGTTTGTGGTGTTGTTGTGGCAGACGGACAAGTGTCGACAAGTGCTCGTGCGGACTGGTTCCGATTCCGTCGTGTGATTTCCGTTTTGGTCTGGGGCACGACTCGCCCCGTCGCCTCGTCATCATGCCCCATGCCTTTGCGTCATCTCATCATCATCCCACTCCGCATCTCGCGGCCGTACTGACCAGTCAACCCGTCAACCAATCTCCCGCATCCCCCCGTCAACTCCATGCGCCCGCGACCCCCACCCCACACCCAATCCTAAGAATAACCTGAGAATCTTCTGCTGTTTTCTTATGTGATTAAAGAGTCGTTATGGTGTAATAACGCGTTCAAAACCCCGATATATCAAGGAAAACAGCTTAACAATGCGCGTGCGAACTGCCGTATCCGCTTGATTTGCGAAGACTATGCTGAGTAGTGAAAGATAACAAAGCGGATGTGCGAGGGCAACACGGTTGCGCCTGGCTTCGACAGCTGAACCTGTTGGTTGAGTTGCCGACGGGGCGCCGCGCTGGAGTCGGATGCGATGACAGTCGGTCGGCGATTGGCAACCATCGACAGCCGCCGGAAACCCCCGGTGGCGTCAACCCTCAAGCGCAGTCCGCATGCCCCCACGAGGGGCGTTGATGTTGATAAGGAGCAGGTGACATGTGCACTGGAGTTCGTTTTGCAGATGAAGACGGCAACATGTATTTCGGCCGCAATCTTGATTGGTCGTTCTCATATGGCGAGAAGATCGTCGTGACGCCGCGCGGGTACCAGGCGCCGGTCGCATTCAACGCGACGGTCGCTAACCCGAAGCCGGTCATGGGTGTCGGCATCATCGTCGAAGGCATGCCGATGTATTTCGACTGCGCCAATGATGAGGGCTTGGCCGTTGCCGGCCTGAACTTCCCCGGATACGCCCAGTATGCGGACGCTCCGGTGGACGGCACGGTCAACGTGGCTGCCTATGAGCTGCCGTTCTGGATCGCTCGCAGCTTCTCCACCGTTGATCAGGTGGAGGAAGCCCTGAAGAACGTGACCGTGGTGGCCAAGCAGGTCAACGAGCAGTATCCGGTCTCGCTGCTGCACTGGATCGTTGGCGACGGCAAGCGTAGCATTGTGATCGAGGTCATGGCTGACGGCATCCATGTGCATCATGATGGTGCCGATGTGCTCGCCAACCAGCCGACTTTCGACTGGCATACCGAGAACCTGCGCAACTACCTGAGCATGGATCCGCGCGTCCCTGAGCCGGTCAAGTGGGGCACCCAGGAGCTCAGCGCGTGGGGCTCCGGCTCCGGCATGCGCGGCATTCCGGGCGACTACAGCTCGCCGTCGCGTTTCGTGCGCGCTGCCTACACGAACGCCC
Source organism: Bifidobacterium thermophilum (assembly GCF_002846655.1). NCBI lineage: Bacteria > Bacillati > Actinomycetota > Actinomycetes > Bifidobacteriales > Bifidobacteriaceae > Bifidobacterium > Bifidobacterium thermophilum. The sequence goes on from NZ_PCGX01000003.1 coordinate 42,004, forward strand.
ACTACCCGGCGCAGAAGACCGAGGAGTCGAACGTCTCCCGCCTGTTCCACACGCTGGATTCCGCCGCGATGGTGGATGGTTGCGCGCTCATGAGCAACGGCCAGTACGAGAAGACGATCTACACGAGCGGTTTCTCCGCCAAGACCAACACCTACTACAAGAACACGTACGAGGATCCGGCCATCAAGAGCTACCGTATGGCCGACTTCGACCTTGAAGGCTCCGAGCTGCAGACCGCTGAGTGAGTTGGGCAGCTGTCAAGCGTCTGATTGGCTGAACGTCTGAACCAGTAGGAACGGCTGAATGCGGGGCGCTGGGTGCGTGCGGGATAACCGCAGGTTGCCTGGCGCCCCGCATTCTTCTGTGCTGCTGGTTCGTGGATTGTGGCAAGTACATCGTCGACAGACAATGCTGTTGCTTTAGAAAATGAGGGGATGCGCGACGGATGGTCGAGAACAGCGACCGACTGAAGAACTATTTGCTCGCAGCGGCATATAGGAAGCGGTGACTTTGCTGTGAAATGTGCGGTGTTTTGTTCTGTTGCGGCGCCTCTCGTAGCGTTTTCGACTGTCTATCTGCGCTATCCGTAGTACCTGCCGGAGATCAACTCAACTACGAGGGTTCGTTGATGCCCGATATCGAAGATAGAACTGTTGGTATTCCGTGGTATGTGCTTGAGAATCAGGCATCGGCGAACCCTCGTAATGAAGATACGTTCTGGCAAGTACTACGGATATGCGAGATATAATCTCTCCCCCACCATAAACCCATCAATACACGAGATACTTGTCACCAGACTTTGTCGGTAATCAGATGAACGGGCGGCGTCGCACGACTTCTGACCACATCTTCAATTCCGGCTCGCACGTGGCGGACAGGATTCACTAGGGTTGCTGTCATGGCAGATTATCCTATGTATCAGCACGACATCATCCAAAACCATGCGACGGCACTGCGAGCGTGTGACGAGGCCCGCAACCGAACTTCGATGACGCTGGTGTTTACGCTGTCGACAGCCTTGGCGCTGCTTGGCATCGAGCCGCCTCGCGAACGAACGCGATTACAAGACGATGTGGTGTACGCAGCAGTTCACCACGAGAGTGATCGCTGGCGAGTGAAAGGCGTGCGTTTCGTCACCTGGCAGGGAAGTTTCGAGACGGTAGTTTTGCAGCGTGGCAGGTTTCGCTGCGTTCATGCGGTGTATGTGTGGGCGATGTACGCTGCTAGGTTGTCGTTGCAGGAGTTGGTTGTGCTCGGTGATTCGATGATGCGGCGTAATTCGCGTGGCATACGGATAGAAGATTTTATTCGGTTGTTGCAGAATCTGCGTGAGGAGGCGCAAGTGCGGGGTTTGCGGCTTCCTCGGGGGTTCCGGTCTATGAGCAGGGCGGTGCGGTTGATGCGGGAGCACACTGATTCTTCGCAGGAGACCCGGCTGCGTTTGTTGTTGATGCGCTATGGCTTAGGCTGTCCCCGTATCAATGTGCCGATGCGCATTCCTGATTCGGGCCGGCTGTTCTATTTGGATATGGCATATCCCGAAAAGAAGCTGGCGGTTGAGTATGATGGTACGCATCATCGCGACCAGTGGCTCGCAGACTGTGATCGATTGAAGTTCATTGATGAACAGGGGTGGCAGCATATTCAAGTGACTGCATATGATTTGTCAAGCGAGGATCAGAGGGAGCGACTCGTTTCATTGGTGGCTAAAAAGTTGGGGATGGATGCGTTATCGAGTCCGCTGACGTTGGAGCAGGTGGCGGATGGCCGTCGGGTCTGGAACCGTTGAGGCAGAGAGGCACATTATTGGTTCGGGAAGGGAAGAACGGGATATAGGGGCACAGTTTTCGGCCTCGTTCATCTTGTCTGGTTGGAGGAAATAATACTGGTTTCACGGGGTAGTAGACGCGAAACATACTCGTTCGGAGTAACTGGTAACGATATGCGTGAGCGGTGTTCTGACGTCGGGAAAGACAGAAATGGGAGAATCCGATGAACACCTCACTTGCATCGGCTATCTGCGTTATCCGTAGTACGTGCCGGAAGCCATCTTGCCTACGGGGGTTCGTGGATGCCTGGTGTCGAAGATAGAACCATTGACATTGCATGGCTTGTGTTTGCGGTTAGGTCAATAATGAAACCCTCATAATGGAGAAACGCCCATGCACATACTACGGATAGACTAGATACACGCCTTCAGGGACCGCAGGGAAGCAAGATGTGCTGGCATAGGCGGCATTCGATTATAGTGATGTCGCCGTGCTCATACCACAGCAATGTCAATCACCAACTCGCAGAGCACGATTCTCCAGACCGACTGTGAACATCGCGCACCCGATCGGAGCAATGAACACCATGGGAATCACATACCGCATGCCTTCGTACGATACGCTCGCCCCGGAAATCCACAGAAAAGGCATCGTGGCGAGCATCGGTATGAGCCAAGCAGCCTGATTCCAAGACATTGTATGCGCCCGCAGCCTGCGCACGGCAAGATAGCACTGCATGAAGGGCAGCCAAGTCGCCCAGAATGCGCGGCAGAACCACGGCTGGAGGAAGAACTGCTCGTTCAGCCATGCGAAGCCCTGATCCAACCCCGAGTAGAACAATGCGTGACTTGACACGGGTAGCCCAGAGTCAGAAGCGTTTGGCGCCAAGGACGCTCTCGTGTACACGTATGCCGGGCGCATGCCGGAGTATATCGATTCGTATGCCGCTTGGTTCGGCATGGCGACCCACCCTTGTTCCAGCAGGAAATATGCGCGCAAATATGTTGTGGGGTACCTTACCCCATTACGCAGCCACACACGTAAGAACGGTTTCAACAGTCGTTCGCGTTGCGCGGTCCAATGCGTGCCTTTGATGGGATCGACAGCCGGCCAGAAGAACTTGTTGGCGGCATCGGGCTCGAGAATCCCTTCGAACACGTCACGATCCGCCTGGGACAACTCGTCACCATGCTCTTTCAACAACAGCGCCGACTGTTGCAACGGAACGGCAATCATCTCCTGCTTGCCACCAGCCTCAATATGACACAGCGGGAACAGGATGCCAGGCAGTACCAAAAACATGATGATGGCGCTCGCCAGCACGGTTCCCGCCAATCGGAGCCGCGCCTTTCGCCCTGCCACGGCCAACATCGTGAGAATACAGGCGATGATCACTGTGTAGATGCCGGTTTTCTTGGTGAGTGACACCAGCAGCGCCAGTGTGCTGATGAGAATCCAGGCTTTCGGGGTTGCGAGGCTCGCGCCGCGTGTGCGTGCCGCTTCCATGCATCGTACGGAGAACAGGAGGAAGCAGGGGAGGAACACCGCGTCCTTGACCATCGCCATGGCATATATCGGGACGAACGGGAATAAGCAGAAGAACCCGTATGTGAGGAGGCACGCCCGTCTGCTGGCTCCTGCACGGGCTAGATAGCGGACCACGTATACCAGTACGGCGATGGATGTAGCAGTGATTACTGTCGTGTAGAGAGCGACGCCGAAGGCCGGGGAGCCGACCCAAGCACCGATTTGATAGAACAGCCCGAAAATCAGGGTGTCGAACACCGGGTGTTGATCGGACCACGCGCCGCTGGTAATGGCGTTCGGCTTCCCCTCCCATTGCAGTACCTGCTGCACGGTGTCATACCAGATTGCTCCAGGGAATGCCAATACGTAGTACGGGAGCCAGCATACCGCCATGATGGCCGTGGCTTTCAAAGCGGATTTCCGCCCGCCGGTGAAGTCGGGGAGAATCTTTTTCCACAGATGGGTTGCGGATTGGTGAGGGCTTGCGCTCTCTGCATCCTTGACGTTCCTGGCATCTTCCGGATGTGCTGACGCAAGTTTCGTTTGTACTGGTGTTGTCTGTTCGGGTGTGCCTTCCAGCCATGCGATGAACCGTTCAAACAGCAGCGTCAGAATAAAGAAGAAGACTGCGAAGACGAGGATATGCGGCAGTCGTCTCGCACGTCCTGCCTCCCCCTCATTGAGATAAGCGCAATATTCGGCCAATGTTGCCAGAATGATGCTGCAGCAGGCGAGCCCCAGTCGCGGTATCCGATGATGCTTTCGTGCAGGCGATTGCGTTGAAGATGCTGATGACGCTGAAGATGCCGTTATTCCCTCCATCATGGCTAACAGCCTAGCAAGAACGGGATACCGAACAACCGACAAAAGAAAAGAACCGCGAGAGCAGATTGTTCTCACGGTTCTTTTCCATTGCATCCTTGGCGTTGCCGATTAGATGAACGGCCGTGCAGCGCCCGTCGGATGACGGTTCCCAGCGTACATGTTGGCAACTCGAACACGAGGCGGAACCGCTTCGATCACCTGGTCATTGCCCAGATAGATGGCAACGTGCCCGGGATAGAAAATCAGGTCTCCGCGCTGCCGCTGACTGACCGGAATATGCAGGAACCTGCGGTCGTTGCTCATGTTGTTCGCATCATGGCTGTGCCAAGGATCGTACCAGTGTGCGGTCGGATTGTAATCCTGCAGATTCATTCCGGTCGCATAGAGTGACTGCATGACAAGCCCGGCGCAGTCCACGCCGTTGCCGGGTTGCATGGCATAATCCCAGACATATCGGGTTCCGAGATAGTCATATGCCCGGCTGATGAATGCATTCACGACTTGGTCGCGGTTGGCGTTGATGCTGATTCTTGACGGGGAAGCATACCCGAATGCTCCTCCAGGAACGCTGACATTGCAGGAGCTTACCTGGAAGAAACCGCCCGGATTCTGATAGCCGATTTTTCCACAGCCGGCGATTGACCCGTGTTGGAATCTCTGGGAAGGTCCTGTCTGGTCTTCGACCGGGAAGCCGTATTGTCCCTGCTCATAGCGGGCAGCGGCATACTTGCTCAGAGTCGTGCCGACTACCGGGTGTGCTCCTGTGGTGGGTGACCAGAAGACTACGCCGTGTTGGAAGGTCTGTGATGCGCCGCCTTTGACGGTGAGTTCGTCGCCGGTGGGCCAGCCGAGCCAGCCGTTCTCCCAGCCGTGGGCGCTCCAGTATTGTTGGATGGCGCCTCTGGTGAAGCGGGCGCCGGTGCTTGGCGACCAGTGGATCTGCCCGTTCTGGAATGCCTGGGATGTGCCGCCCCTGAGTTTCATCCCGTCGTTGACCGGGAAACCGAGGAGACCCTGTTCGTATTTCAGGGCCGTGTATTCCCTGAGGATGTTGTCGCGTACCGGATGTGTGCCGGTGCTGTTTGACCAGAAGACGACGCCGTGTTGGAAGGTCTGTGATGCGCCGCCTTTGACGGTGAGTTCGTCGCCGGTGGGCCAGCCGAGCCAGCCGTTCTCCCAGCCGTGGGCGCTCCAGTATTGTTGGATGGCGCCTCTGGTGAAGCGGGCGCCGGTGCTTGGCGACCAGTGGATCTGCCCGTTCTGGAATGCCTGGGATGTGCCGCCCCTGAGTTTCATCCCGTCGTTGACGGGGAGACGGAGGAAGACGTGCTCGTGGCGTGAGTGGGCGTATGCCGTGAGGTTTTCGGCTCTTACCGGGTGTGCTCCTGTGGTGGGTGACCAGAAGACGACGCCGTGTTGGAAGGTCTGTGATGCGCCGCCTTTGACGGTGAGTTCGTCGCCGGTGGGCCAGCCGAGCCAGCCGTTCTCCCA
>NZ_PCGX01000004.1:0-13550 GCF_002846655.1 Bifidobacterium thermophilum
GGTCGTTGCTCATGTTGTTCGCATCATGGCTGTGCCAAGGATCGTACCAGTGTGCGGTCGGATTGTAATCCTGCAGATTCATTCCGGTCGCATAGAGTGACTGCATGACAAGCCCGGCGCAGTCCACGCCGTTGCCGGGTTGCATGGCATAAGCCCAGACATATCGGGTTCCGAGATAGTCATATGCCCGGCTGATGAATGCATTCACGACTTGGTCGCGGTTGGCGTTGATGCTGATTCTTGACGGGGAAGCATACCCGAATGCTCCTCCAGGAACGCTGACATTGCAGGAGCTTACCTGGAAGAAACCGCCCGGATTCTGATAGCCGATTTTTCCACAGCCGGCGATTGACCCGTGTTGGAATCTCTGGGAAGGTCCTGTCTGGTCTTCGACCGGGAAGCCGTATTGTCCCTGCTCATAGCGGGCAGCGGCATACTTGCTCAGAGTCGTGCCGACTACCGGGTGTGCTCCTGTGGTGGGTGACCAGAAGACTACGCCGTGTTGGAAGGTCTGTGATGCGCCGCCTTTGACGGTGAGTTCGTCGCCGGTGGGCCAGCCGAGCCAGCCGTTCTCCCAGCCGTGGGCGCTCCAGTATTGTTGGATGGCGCCTCTGGTGAAGCGGGCGCCGGTGCTTGGCGACCAGTGGATCTGCCCGTTCTGGAATGCCTGGGATGTGCCGCCCCTGAGTTTCATCCCGTCGTTGACGGGGAAGCCGAGGATGCCTTGCTCGTACTTGATGTTTGCGTATTCCCCGAGGATTCCGCCTTTGACGGCGTGTGCTCCTGTGGTGGGTGACCAGAAGACGACGCCGTGTTGGAAGGTCTGTGATGCGCCGCCTTTGACGGTGAGTTCGTCGCCGGTGGGCCAGCCGAGCCAGCCGTTCTCCCAGCCGTGGGCGCTCCAGTATTGTTGGATGGCGCCTCTGGTGAAGCGGGCGCCGGTGCTTGGCGACCAGTGGATCTGCCCGTTCTGGAATGCCTGGGATGTGCCGCCCCTGAGTTTCATCCCGTCGTTGACCGGGAAACCAAGATCCTGTAGATGCTTCTGATAGCAAGCATCGATATTGGAGCGGACGGCATGAACACCGGTGCTGCTGGACCAATACACCGTGCCATTCTGATAAGTGCGTTCAGCGCCGCTCTCGATTGCGGTGATCGGCGTGACTTCTGCGGTAGGCGATCCCAGCCATGTATGCGTGGCGGCAAAAGCATCAATCGCGCCGTTGGACGGATCGGTGTGCTGATCGGAATCGGCGCCAGGATTATCGGGCTTACCTGGGTTATCCGGATTATCTGGAGTATCCGTATTATTGCTATTGTCTGTCGTCTGCTGTTGTGCAGGTGCCGTAGCATCGTCGGCATATGTGGTCGATGCCGGAACGATGGCCAATGCTAAGCACATTGTTGCCGCGCATGCCGTTGCGATTGCCCTGCCCCATGCGAATGGCTGATGATTGATCATCAGACGCTCTTCTTTCTTCATGTCCCTCCAATAGCTGTTCAGTCTTTGCTGGTGATGTACAGATCGAGTCCGCTTCTTGTGTTGTAAGTCCACTGGGCGGAATAGCCGTCCCAACTGATGGACACCATGCTGGGGTTATCCTGCTTCTTGAGCATTTCGGCGGTGTAGTTCGCAGGGATGTTCAAGTGGCTGGCGACGCATTTGAGAGTGGAGAAATCCGAAGCATTTCCGGAGAAGACCGTCAGTGATTTACCGCTGTCTTCGAGCACAAGAGCCTCGGTTGTGGTAGCGGTTTCATCGAACGCTACGCCTTTATTGCAGGCCTGATACGCATCACTGAGCGACTTCGCCATCTTGGTAGAGGTAGGAGTGTCTGAAGATCGCGGTGCTGTAGCCGACGGTTGGGTGCTTCCCGGAGCCGGTTGAGCGGTGCGATTGTCTGTTCTGGAATAATGCAAGAATGCCAAGCCGGCAATGATGCAGACAACGATGAGAATGGTGCCCACAGCCAAGTCCAATGTTTTCCGATGGTTCCCCATATGTTCCCTCTTCCCCATGCCATTGCTGACAAACGGTGACTCTCTTACATCGCGTCATCCTACTCTCTGGTGTTGCCATTCGAGCAGCAACGCGATCCAAGGATTTCATCTGTCCTCATGACGGAATCGAAAAGAACGGGATATCCCAGTGGCGATACGTCAGATTCGCGAATAACATATATACATATGTGTGCCCTGATTCGGAGCTACCAGTCTTCGCATACGGAGTCACCGGTGAGGGGCGGAAGAAAGGAACACTTCGGATGGCTTGGAAGAAGATGCGGTCAGTCGTGGCGACAGCCGCTGCGGTCATGATTTGCGCGGGGGTACTTGCTTCGTGTGGAACGTCAGGTTCCGCTGCGGATAAGACGGTCGATACGGTACTTTCCGCGTCGGCATCGTCGAACGGGATCGATAGTGCGTCGGCGGTTACTGCTGCGGATGATACATCAGGCACGGCTGGTACTGATACCATGCCGAGCAATCCCTCCCAGGAGCTTCCGGATTCAGTGGATTCGTCGATTCCAAACAATGCGACCGTGGTTTCCTCTGATCTTGCCGTCACCAAGGATGGTACGGTGAAGAATCTCGAAACCGGCGAGACTGTGACCGATCCCGAGATTGTGGGTACTGAAGACACGCCTCCGGATCCATTGGCTAAGACTAACGGGCAGCGGTTCATCCCGGTGTCGGTGAAGACCGTGCGTACCGCCATCAAAGAGGAATCCAACACCAAGGCATCGGCATTGAAGTCGAAAGCGTCGACGTCTGCGGGTGCGAGCGTGATGTCTGCTGTGTTGAAGTCCAATACGGGAACGTCGGTTAAGCAGGCGGCGTTGCAGAATAACAATTACAGGGCGCACTGGGGTACGTACGATGGAACGCAAGCATTCTTTGAATACGATTGGAAAAATGAGCGTAGTGTTCTCTTTGCGAAAGACGCAAAGGGCGTAATTGACGTTTCTTCTTGGCAGGGCGATATCGATTGGAATGCTGTAAAGCGTTCTGGCTCTGTTGAAGGAGCTATTATTCGAGTTGGAACAACTAGGTATAATATCGATGAGAAAGCTCAACGCAATATTAATGAATGCAAGCGTCTGGGGATTCCGTTCGGAGTCTACTGGTTTTCTTATGCGAGCAATGCGTCTGAATCTCGCGCAGATGCACAAGCTTTGGTCAAGCGTTTACAGACACTGCATGTAGCGCCTTCTGATCTCTCATACCCGGTGTTCTATGACTTGGAAGATTGGGCTTGGCAGGGGCATGCGACTCCGACCAGTCCGAATGTCTATGATGGCATTGCCAATGCATGGTGGTCGAGCATGCAATCTTCTGGCTATGCGAATTTGGGTATTTACTCTGGCGCGTATTATTTGCAAACGAGACTGAATTCCGCCAATCTTCACACAAAAACCAAGTGGGTCGCCAGCTATGGCGCGCGCGTGGGATTCACATTTTGCGCTGGCCTCCGCGGATGGCAGTACTGGAGTTCAGGCACAATCCCGGGTATTGCTGGCAACGTGGATCTTAACGCTTTCGGCAATGTCTATGATGTCCGCACGCTTCCCACGGTCACCATTCCCAACGGCACGTATTACATCAATGCGATGGTGAAGGATTCGTCCGGCATTGATATTCCTGGTGCATCCGCCAGCAATGGAACCAGAACCCAGCTGTATCAGGCCAACGGTTCATCGGCTCAGAAGTTCGTGTTCACCAAGCAGAGCGATGGCAGCTATGTGATTGCCAATGCGCTCAGCGGCAAGGCACTGGACGTCGCTAGCGGCCTGGCCGGCGATGGCGCGGTGGTTCAGCAATACACGCCGAATGGAACCAAGGCACAACGCTGGTACATCAGGGATACCGGATCAGGGTATTGCATCCAGTCGGCGTTGGGCAACTGGGTACTTGATATTGCGAGCGGGTCATCGGCTAACGGAACCAGCATCAGCCTGTATACCCCGAATGCAAGCAATGCTCAGAAATTCACTTTCTCTTCAGCGACTGCTGCGATTCCAACCAATGTCAGTCTCAAGATTTCTTCTGTGGAGAATACGTCATTGGCTATGGATGTGCCTGGCGCTTCCACTCAGAACGGGGCGAGAATCCAGATCTATCAAGCGAATGGCTCGAACGCGCAGACATTCAGCGCGCAGCAAGTGGGCAACGGGGTCTATAGCCTCATGAATACCGCTTCCGGCAAAGTGCTGGATGTTGCCGGGGCCTCCACCTCGAATGGAGGTGTAGTGCAGCAATATGCATCGAATGGCACTGCGGCACAGCACTGGTCTCTCCTCGACTATGGCAATGGCAAGATTTCATTGACCAGCAATGTTTCCGGTAAGGCAGTCGATATTCCATCCGGTAATGCCTCTTCGTCGGTCAAGCTGCAGATTTATTCCGCGAACGGCACGAAGGCTCAGCAGTGGACGGTGACGAGGGTCAAGAGCGAGCGTGACAAGCTCAATGATCTCGCCGCTCAAAATAAGGGCGTACTCGTTGACGGTACGATTACGGTGGTTTCCGCGCTGTCGGCTTCCAAAGCGCTTGATGTGTCCGGCGCGTCCCGCTCCAATTGCGCGAACGTGCAGCTGTACCAATCCAATGGTACGGATGCGCAGCGCTGGATTGTTTCACATGACGGCCAAGGGTACGTTACGCTCCGCAATGCCGCCTCGGGTAAGGTGCTCGATATTGCGGGTGCGTCCACCGCGAATGGTGCGAATGTGCAGCAATATGATTCGAATGGCACATGGGCGCAGAAGTGGATTGCTGTTTCGAACGGTGATGGCACGGTGACCTTGCATTCGGCTTTGAAGTACGGTCTCGTGCTCGATGTCGCTGGTGCGTCCAGGGCGAATGGCGCGAATGTGCAGGTGTATGCGTCCAACGGTACGAGGGCGCAGCGCTGGGTGAGGAAGTGAAGTAGATAGAAGGCACCGAAGAGTGGTCTTCTAATCGGAAACATTTGTGGGGGGCGGTGCCGATGGCATCGCCCCCCACAAATGTTATGTAGCCGGAGTATTAATCGTGCTGCCGGTGGCTGGCCAGGTGTCGCTTCAAATATGCGAAACGGTTTGCCTCGAGAATGAAGGTCTTCCTGTCGTTCTTGGCCATGACGTCGAGAATGATTCCTGCGACGATAAGTAGCAGTCCTGCAATGACCAGCATGACCGCGCCGATGAGTGTGGGGAACCGAGCAACCATGCCGGTCGCCCAGAATTCCGATGCCACCTGCCCGCAGAGAATGATGCCGATGATTCCGATAATCGAGCCCAACCCACCGAAGAAGGGGAGCGGTTTGTACTCGCGGATCATGCGGAAAATCGTCGACATGACCTTCACACCATCGCCCACGGTGTTGAGTTTGCTTACGGAGCCGGCGGGGCGGTCACGGTATTGGATGGGCAGCTCGTAGAGGCGGAGATTGTTGTTAAGCGAGTGGATCGTCATCTCCGTCTCGATCTCGAAGCCGCGGGACAAGACTGGGTAGGTTTTCACGAAGCCGAAGGAGAACGCGCGGTACCCGGTCATGATGTCGGTGACATGAGCGCCGAACAGGCCGTTGATTGAGCCTCGGACCAGTCGATTTCCGAAGTTGTGGAAGGGCCGCTTGTTCTCCTGGAAGTACGTGGAGCTCAACCGGTCGCCAATCACCATGTCGTAACCCTCGAGGATTTTCGCGACCATGGCCGGGGCCGCATCCGCCGGATAGGTGTCATCACCGTCGGCCATCACGTATACGTCGGCGTCGATGTCCTCGAACATGGCTCGGATCACGTTGCCCTTGCCTTGACGCGGTTCCTTGCGGACGATCGCGCCTTCGGCGGTGGCGATTTCCGCGGTGCGATCAGTGGAGTTGTTGTCGTACACGTACACGTCGGCACCCGGCAACGCGGCCTTGAAATCACGCACCACCTTGCCGATGGTGATTTCCTCGTTATAGCACGGCAGAAGCACTGCGACCCTAGTATTCTCTTGCACGAGTACCACTATAGCGGCACAGGCAGAGAGTCTCGCAGCAACTTGTCACAACAGACTTATGTGGGTGATATTGTAACCGTTCTGGTATTATTAGTCATTCTGATTAACATCAAACGAAAATACATCGCACGATAAGCTGTATTTGACACGCTGTAGTGTTGGTGGTGGTTGTAGTTGCTATCTGGACGGTGATGCTGTGGTGTGCTCGTTGTTGTGCATTCTTCAATCGCCATGATGCTGTAAGTAGTTGCAGATATAAAAGAGATATCAAACATATGCAGAAACATCGCGATTCCGTGAATCATCATGTCATGTTGCCTCAATACTGCAACTGCGGTATTTTCTGGAATAGTGACAGAGACAATATCAGTGCCGGAAACTTCGAGATGAGGATGGGAGACGACAATGGCGGAAGAACGAGAGGACGAAAATGACGCGGGGAGCATCGTCGAAGCCGCAACAACTGGTGTACGGCGCAGCAATATTGAGAGGACAAAATTTGCCCGATTTGCACGCTTAGGGGAAAGTGCCAAAGAAAGGGAAGGAATAAGTCCGTGGTATCGTTGCATACTGCAAGCTCCCATAACGTATGTCATCGTCGTGTTGGGTATCGTCCGTGTTATTTTCGGGAATGCCGTGGGTATGTCGTTCAGAGCAGCAGAGTACTATGATGACGCGTTGCTGATAAACTACGCTCTTCGGACGCACTATACGATGCCTGACGTCTATTCGCTGGCGAAGAACATGTCTTTCCCGTGGTTCATCGATCTGTGCTACGTGCTACATATCAATCTCGCTGTGGGGATTTCGTTGTTGTGGGTAGTCGCGGCGCTTGCAGCATATGCCGCAGCCCGGATATTGACGAACGGCAACGCATGGATCGCGGGTTTCGTGTACGTCTATGTACTGTTCTACCCCTCGGCTTTTGAATCGTGGTGTGGCACGAGGATATATCGCAATTCTATCCTTGCACCTTCCTATATTCTTGTATTCTCACTTGCCATTGCTGTGCTGGTGATGATTTTCTGCAACGTTTCGCGGAACGTTGCCATTATCGTGACATCCGTGCTGCTAGGCTTCGCCCTTTCGTTCACATATTACATCTCAGATAACGGGAGCTGGCTTACCTATTCCCTCGGTGCTGCCGGGGTTCTGGCTGTGTTTTTCGCCATCCGCAACTTCATGCGTCGGGCGGATTCTGACGAAGAGAGACACACTGCCAAGGCAACCACAAGGCTTGTCGCCTCGCTTCTGTCAGTATGTATTCCTTTCGCTACACTCACTGTCGCAACTGCTGCATACAAAGCGGTCAATAACAGGTATTTTGGTGTCGCGCAGACTAATACCCGTACTGGTGGCGAGGCGGGAGGATTCATCAATCGTCTGTATCGAATTGATTCGCCGTGGAGGACAAATGAGATTTGGGCTCCCAATGATGCAATACATCAAGCCATCGATGCCTCTCCAACGCTTCGCTCACATACGAAATTGTGCGACAGGTTGCTCCACTCTCCTTGGGAGGAAGCATCTTCGGAGCCGGACGGGACGTCTGCGCGTGGTGATCTTCATACTTGGGGCTTGAAATGGGCTATGGTAGACAGCGGCACTTGGAAGTCGGAGAGGCAGTCTGAAGCGCTGTTTCATAAGATAAACTCCGAGCTGGACGCAGCGTTCGCTGATGGCACGTTAAAGAAAACTGATCGTATTACGATCACTGCGAGTGGTGGTGGCTTCTATTTCAGCGACTTTGATGCGTATTTCCTTGATTTGTTCCGGACAGCATTTCTCGGCAACATACAGCTTCGTGAATATACGCCAGGGGCATTGCCGTCGACTGTTGATCATACGGATTCCGGTCAAATGAAAGTAGCAAATGCAGCTGCCAAGTTGTCACGCCTGCCGTATGTCGATGGTACCAATGATTCTGCCACGATGGCGGAGCACCGAGCTCGCATGAATTCGGTAACTAAGGTGGTTTTCGCGGTTTATCGTGTCGTCAATGTAATGTTGGCAGTTCTCATTGTAGCGGTGACATTGGTTGGCTTTGCTGCGATGATTGTGCGGTGCGTGAAAAGACGCCACATTCCTGGAATCGCGGTGCTTGCATATGTGGTGATGCTTGGTCTCATCGGGATTTCCGTGGTGTACAGCTTCTCTATAGCTTGGTTCGTTCAGTTTGTCACCCATCCGTACATACCTACGATTGTGAACTATTACTCATTGGGTAACGTTGCTCTATTTGCGATGTGCGCGATGCTCGCGATGACTGTTACCATTCGGATGCTGGAGACTTGCAGTGTCAAGCATGCTGTCAAGACGCGAAAGCGAACTAGGCGTATGGATGATGGACAGTGCTGAGCTTTGCAGTGCTAATGAAATTGACAGCGTATGAGCCGTACTGTAATTGTTGGATGTCCATAAAGTGCTGGACCCTGGATATAGCGAATGAAAGAAGGGTCCAGCCGCGCATCTGAACTTGTGCTCTCTGGAGTCTAGCGTTTGTGAAATTGTAACCATGTAGAGCCTCGCGGTCACTATTCCCGACATGTATCGTTGAGGCGTCTTCTGGGAGAAAAGCGAATCTTTAGATCAGTCTCAGCTTCGGCGCATGCACGGTTGTCCGGCTGAAACGAGAAAATTACCCCATGCAAAGCGGAACGAAGCGTATGGGTCATCAATGCTCAAATCAAGGCAAGTTTACTAATTTTATGAGAAAACGATATCAAATTCGATTGATAGCAGCTGCTGCATTTGCAGGAGGCGCAAGCCTTCTCCTCCTTCGACAATATGTTCCAATTTTCAATGCTTTGGGGATGAAAATCCAAGAGCACCCTTCGCATCAAGTATTGCTGATTCGTCTCATGTTGATGTTCCTTGTGATGTTGTTAATTGGTTCTTGGATATTTGTTGGTTGGAGCAGGGTCAACGAGTGGTTGCACCGTCGTAGATGGTGGATTGGCTTATGCGTCGTTGTCATTGCGACTCTATTGAATCTCAGTGGATCTTCTCTGAATATCTGGAATGCGTTCTTGGGGCGTGATTGGCAGGAAAACACCGTATTTGGTATTCCTCGGACTATTCGTAGTGATGAATATGCGGTCAACACCTTGTGGGCGTTTTCTCAGCAGTATAATGATTATGACTGGTTCAACTATATTATTGGGAATCGCGCATCGGATATGTACATTGTCAAAGATGCCCCAATATTTTCAATAGCAGAGATATTCCGTCCATTCCATTGGGGGTATCTCCTTTTCGGGTCAGGGCGCGGCCTCGCGTTCTACTGGTCATCACGACTTGTTGTGCTGTTTTTAGTGACATATGAGTTCTTCCTGCTGCTCACGAAATCTCCCGGTAGTAACTGCAACGGGCAGCGCGCGGATATGAGACAAGGAAATCGCGGAGTTGCGGTATCATGTGCAATTCTTATTTCTTTTTCTTCACTTGTCCAATGGTGGTTTGCAGTAAATAATCTTGTTGAAATGATTATCGATATCTTTGGCGCAGTGTTGCTGTTTAATTTGTATCTGTCCGCTCATCGACCGTTGTTGCGCGGCTGCTATGCGGTTTGCATTCTTCTTTGTGCTGGGTCGTTTATTTGGACGTTATATCCAGCATGGCAGATTCCCATGGGATACGTGTTAATCGCCTTGGTGATATGGCAGTTGGTTGAGCATTGGGGATCCATTCGGATGACATCCTGGGATTGGGGTATCCTGGCTCTGGTAGGCGTCGTTTTTATCGCGGCGATGGGATATATTGCTTATCATTCTAGAGACACAATTCATGCCCTGCTTAATACCGCTTATCCTGGCAACCGGAGTTGTCCGGGCGGAGACGGCGAAGGGTGTCCTGATGGGCGCGTGCGATTACTCGCATTGTTTAGTCCCTCGGCAAATATCGCCTTAGCCTTTGCGGAGCCGGGCAATGCGCCCGAATTGGGGAGCATCATTGATTTTGCTCCATTGGGTTTTACGCTGGCATTGATGAATATAGTTTTTAATAAGAAAAAGCGTTTCGATATTCTATCTATTACTTCTGTAATAATGACTGTTATTCTATGCGTCTATTCGACGATTGGTCTGCCGTTAACGATTGCCGACGCTTTGGGACTGTCTATGTCAACATCGAAACGAGCAACGCTTGGCTTCGAATTGTTGAACATAATGTTGCTAGCGCGATCTGCTGTTAGTAGAGAGTGGAAAGTGAAGAATGTTGTTTCAGTTCCCGTGTCCGCTGGTGTTGCTGGGGTATTCGTCTGGCTCGCAGTGATTAGAATGCGGGAGATATTGGAAAATCCGACACGGACGACAGTGATTATAGCCGTGTTGCTTACCTTTATCATGTATATGGGAGTCTGTTTAGCGTGTGTCGGGCATCTTGGTGGACACAAGGACGTGGCAGTAAAGTCGAGCAGCATTGATGAGCGTTTCTGGAAACGGTATCCTGTTTATGCGACGCATTTATTTGAATGTATCGCGTCGGCAACGATGCTCTGCCTTGTATTTGCAGGGGCTTGTGTCAATCCGATTCAGCTTGGAAGTAATGCAATTGATCGGCAGCCGATTATTATTGCCGCTCGCAGTATAGAGGATTCTGGGAAGCCTGGGATTTGGATGGCAGAAGGGGATAACAGTCGGTTGTTGTCAAACTTAATGGCTGCGAATGGTCTTGCAACGGTAAATACGGTGCAAGTCACTCCTAACCAATCCTTGTGGGCTTCGCTTGACCCTTCTCGGAAACTGCGGTACAGATATAACCGTTATGCATTTATAGAATTCGAGATTACAAATCGTCAGTTGTCGTTGTCGAATCAAATTAAGTTGCTTAATGCAGATATAATACAACTAAATATTAATGCAGCTCAACTTGCTAACCTCGGTGTGACTTATATTGTTTCAAATAAAGATTTATCTCAATATTCATATGGGGGATATTCATTTATTCAGGTATCTGTTCGAGAGGGAGGATATGCGGTATGGCATCTCTCCTGACAAGAACTGGTGACAGGGCAAAGATGAACGGATGAATTCTCTGCCTGACGTTATGATGTGTGGTATGACTGAAGTGTTTGTTCCGAAGAACATCATTGTGACCGGTGGCGCTGGCTTCATCGGTTCGAATTTCGTGCATTATGTTGTGGGCAACCATCCCGAGACCCATGTGACGGTGTTGGATGCGTTGACGTATGCGGGTAACCTGGATAACCTGAAGGGCATCCCGTCGGATCGTATGGACTTCGTCCACGGCAACATCTGCGACGCGGAGCTGCTCGACAAGATCGTGCCCGGCCACGACGCCATCGTGCATTATGCGGCTGAGTCTCATAATGATAATTCGATTGCGGATCCGGAGCCGTTTGTGCGCACGAACGTGGTGGGCACGTATCGTCTTCTTGAAGCGGTGCGCAAGTACGGCATCCGTTACCATCACATCAGCACGGACGAGGTGTACGGGGATTTGGCGTTGGATGACCCGGCGAAGTTCACGGAGGAGACGCCGTACCATCCGTCGAGCCCGTATTCGTCGACGAAGGCGAGCTCGGACATGCTGGTGCGCGCGTGGACGCGTACGTATGGGATCCGGGCGACGATCAGCAATTGTTCGAATAATTACGGTCCGTACCAGCATGTGGAGAAGTTCATCCCGCGACAGATCACGAACATCCTCACGGGTGTGCGCCCCAAGCTCTACGGGGCGGGCCTGAACGTGCGCGACTGGATTCACACCGAGGACCATTCCTCCGCCGTGTGGACGATCCTGACGAAGGGTCGTATCGGCGAGACGTATCTGATCGGCGCGAACGGCGAGAAGAACAACATCGACGTGCTCCGGTTGATCCTGCGTCTCATGGGCCAGCCCGAGGACGCCTTCGACCATGTCAAGGACCGGCCTGGCCATGACCGGCGCTACGCCATCGACTCCACCAAGCTCCAGACCGAGTTGGGGTGGAAGCCGACGCATACGGATTTCGAATCCGGGCTCAAGGCGACGATCGACTGGTACACGAACAACCCGCAGTGGTGGGAGAAGACCAAGGCCGCGACCGAGGAGCGCTACAAGCGCCAGGGGCAGTGAGCGTGTCGGCGGTGTTCCTCTTGCGTGGAGTGCCGCCGATGCCTGTGTCTGCTAGGTTTTTGGAATGACGGAGTCGGTTTGGGAAGTTTGAGGTAGTTATGGATTTTGAAAAGGATTTGAAGGCCACACGGACGAATATTCCGGGGTTGATCGTGTTCGATCTGCCGGTGCATGGTGACAACCGCGGCTGGTTCAAGGAGAATTGGCAGCGGGCGAAGGAGACGGCTTTGGGCCTGCCGGATTTCGGTCCGGTGCAGAACAACATCAGCTTCAATACGAAGCGTGGTGTGACGCGTGGTATCCATGCGGAGCCGTGGGACAAGTACATCTCGATCGCCACGGGCTCCGTGTTCGGCGCGTGGGTGGATTTGCGCCCCGGCGACACCTTCGGTGAGGTGTACACGTGCACGCTTGACCCGTCCAAGGCCATCTTCGTGCCGCGTGGCGTGGGCAACTCCTTCCAGACCCTCGAGGATGGCACCGCGTACACCTATCTCGTCAACGCGCATTGGAGCTTGGAACAGAAGAAGACCTACACCTTCGTCAACCTCGCCGACCCGACGCTCAACATCCAGTGGCCGATCCCGCTGGACCAGACCGAGCGTTCCGAGGCCGACCTGCACCATCCGTTCCTCGCCGACGCCAAGCCGATGGAGCCCAAGCGCACGCTTGTCACCGGTTCGAACGGCCAATTGGGCCGCGCCATCCGTGAGTACGCGGAGGCGCATGGCCTGCACAACTTCGAGTACCATGACATCGACACCTTCGATTTCTCCGATCCGGCCGCCTACGATCGGTTCGATTGGGACCTGTACGGGACGATCATCAACGCCGGAGCGTTCACGGCCGTCGACAAGGCTGAGACGCGTGAAGGCCGCACCGCCGCGTGGAAGGCGAATGCCACGGGTCCGGCGCTGCTGGCCAAGGTCGCGCGCGAGCACCACATCACGCTCGTGCATGTGAGCTCCGACTATGTGTTCGATGGCACGCGCGACCAGCACACCGAGACCGAAGGTTTCGCGCCGCTGGGCGTCTACGGCCAGACCAAGGCCGCGGGCGACATCGCCGTGGCGCAGGCGCCGCAGCATTACATCCTGCGTTCCAGCTGGGTGATCGGCGACGGCCATAATTTCGTCAAGACCATGATGGGTCTGTCGGACCGCGTGGCCGACCCCGACGAGTCCCTGAACCAGGTGACCGTGGTGGATGACCAGTACGGGCGTCTGACCTTCACGAAGGACATGGCCGGGGCCATCTTCCACCTGCTCGGTTCCGCGGCTCCGTACGGTACGTACAACCTCACGGGGTCGGGCGCGGTCAGGTCGTGGAAGGACATCGCCGCCGAGGTGTTCGACCTCACGAATGGCAACGGCAGTGCGGTCAAGCCGGTCTCGACGCAGCAATATTTCGAGGCCGCCAAGAACCCCGTCTCGCCGCGCCCGGTGCATTCGGCGCTCGACCTGTCCAAGATCGAGACCGTCGGCTAT
>NZ_PCGX01000005.1:0-1970 GCF_002846655.1 Bifidobacterium thermophilum
CGATCGGTTCGATTGGGACCTGTACGGGACGATCATCAACGCCGGAGCGTTCACGGCCGTCGACAAGGCTGAGACGCGTGAAGGCCGCACCGCCGCGTGGAAGGCGAATGCCACGGGTCCGGCGCTGCTGGCCAAGGTCGCGCGCGAGCACCACATCACGCTCGTGCATGTGAGCTCCGACTATGTGTTCGATGGCACGCGCGACCAGCACACCGAGACCGAAGGTTTCGCGCCGCTGGGCGTCTACGGCCAGACCAAGGCCGCGGGCGACATCGCCGTGGCGCAGGCGCCGCAGCATTACATCCTGCGTTCCAGCTGGGTGATCGGCGACGGCCATAATTTCGTCAAGACCATGATGGGTCTGTCGGACCGCGTGGCCGACCCCGACGAGTCCCTGAACCAGGTGACCGTGGTGGATGACCAGTACGGGCGTCTGACCTTCACGAAGGACATGGCCGGGGCCATCTTCCACCTGCTCGGTTCCGCGGCTCCGTACGGTACGTACAACCTCACGGGGTCGGGCGCGGTCAGGTCGTGGAAGGACATCGCCGCCGAGGTGTTCGACCTCACGAATGGCAACGGCAGTGCGGTCAAGCCGGTCTCGACGCAGCAATATTTCGAGGCCGCCAAGAACCCCGTCTCGCCGCGCCCGGTGCATTCGGCGCTCGACCTGTCCAAGATCGAGACCGTCGGCTATACACCCGCCGATTGGGAGGAGTCGTTGAAGGCGTATGTGAAGGCGGAGCTGGCCGCGCGCGTGTGATGCCCGGTTGGCCCATGCTTTGTGGGTGTGGTGTGAATTGCGATGGAACCGCGTAGAGTCTGGTTCGCGGTTCCATCGTGTTCGTCCAGTAGATTACACTGAAATGGTCCATGGCCTTGTGTGCTGGAAGGAAGGTTTGGCGGTGAAGGGTATTATTCTTGCAGGTGGTTCGGGTACGCGCCTGTATCCGTTGACGACGGTCACGTCGAAGCAGTTGCTGCCGGTGTATGACAAGCCGATGGTGTATTACCCGTTGAGCGTGTTGATGATGGCGGGTATTCGGGACATCCTGCTGATTTCGACGCCGAAGGACCTGCCGAATTTCGAGCGTCTGCTGGGTGATGGTTCCCGGTATGGGGTGCATCTGTCGTATAAGGTGCAGCCGAGCCCGGACGGGTTGGCGCAGGCGTTCCTGCTGGGCGAGGAGTTCATCGCGGGCGGCCCGTGCGCTTTGGTGTTGGGGGATAATATCTTCTACGGGAACGGATTGGGCCGTGTGTTGCGTGGCGCGGTGCGTGACGCGGAGGCTGGCCGGTCGAGCGTGTTCGGTTATTACGTGGATGATCCGGAGCGGTATGGCGTGGTCGATTTCGACGAGTCGGGCAGGGCGGTGTCGATCGAGGAAAAGCCCGCGCACCCCAGGTCGAATTACGCGGTGACGGGCTTGTATTTCTATGATGACCGTGTGGTGGAGTATGCGAAGCGGGTGCGTCCGTCGGCGCGTGGCGAGTTGGAGATCACGGATCTGAACCGCATGTATCTGGAGGATGGTTCGTTGCGGGTGCGGACGTTGGGCCGTGGGTATGCGTGGCTGGATACGGGTACGATGGACAGTCTGTTCGAGGCTGGTGAGTTCGTGCGTACGGTGCAGCGGGCGCAGGGCCTGCCGATCGCGGTGGTCGAGGAGATCGCCTACGAGAACGGGTGGATCAGCCGGGAGGAGTTGCTCGAGTCGGCCAGACGGTACGGGAAGAGCCCGTACGGCAGGCATTTGCAGGGCATCGCCGACGGTGACATCCGCCTCGTAGACAACAGCAAGGTACCACAAATTAACAACTAATGGCAACATCATCATGGCAAGAGGATATTGGCTCAAGGAGAAATTAATTGGAAATTAAACAATTGTTCTCGCGAAAAAACTGGGTGCTTCTAAAAGCAATGGTAAGCACAGATTTTAAGCTTAGATATCAACAGTCAGTGCTTGGTT
>NZ_PCGX01000006.1:0-27786 GCF_002846655.1 Bifidobacterium thermophilum
TCCAAACGGGACGCATGACCGGGGTGTAACAGCCCTGCGGGAACGGCCCGAAGGGCGCCGGACATGGAAGGTGAGGAACCATGAAGAAGAACCATACCCCGCAGCACGCGGCGTCGCTGCCCCGTCGCGGAACCATTGACATGAAGCCGATGCTGGCGGTCGGTCTGACCGCGGCGACGGTGCTTGCCCCGCAGGCCGCGATGGCCGACGAGACCACGCCGGAACAGGCCCCGGACCAGTCCACGCAGCAGGCCGCGGCCACCCCGACCGATCCGGTCGAGGCCGCGCAGGCGGACGTCCAGTCGGCGAAGGACGTGCAGTCGGCCGCGCAGGCGGACGTCGAGACCAAGCAGGCCGAGGCCGACAAGGCGGACGCCGCGGCGCAACAGGCCAAGGCGAACGTGGAGTCCACGGTCAATGCGGATCCGGGTGTGCAGGCCGCCGGTCAGGGCGTGCAGGCCGCCGAGAGCCAGCAGGCCAAGGCGCAGTCCGATGTGAAGGCCGCCCAAGGCCAGCAGGCTTCGGCGCAGGCCGGCGCGGACGCGGCGCAGGCGGCGGATACGGCCGCGCAGAACGCCGCCCAGAGCGCGCAGCAGGCCAAGGACGAGGCGCAGCAGAACGCCGACCAGACCGCCAAGGCCGCGGCCGGCGACGACATGACCAAGCTCAGCGGCGACGTGCAGTCGGCCCAGAAGGCCGCCGATACGACCGACAAGGCGAAGACGGACGCGCAGACCGCCGACACGAAAGCGCAGGATACACTGAAGACCGCCGAACAGAACCTCGACACGGTCAAGCAGGCCGCTCAGGATGCTTCCGACCCGGCGAAGGTCGCGGCCGCCGAACAGGCCGCGCAGGATGCGGCCAAGGCGGTCGAGTCGACCCGTCAGACCGCCGAGCAGACCTCAACGGCGAAGAGCCAGGCCGAGAAGGATCTGGCCGACAAGCAGGCGAAGGCGAAGAGCGCGAAGAGCGCGGTTGACAAGGCCAAGGCGACCCTGGAGGCCAAGACCGAAGCCAAGGCGAAGGCCGACAAGGCGCTGGACAAGGCGCAGTCCGACAAGACCGCGAACGACGAGGCCGTCACGGCCGCGCAGGCGAAGGCCGACAAGGCCCAGAAGGCCGTGGAGACCGCGACCGCGGATCTCACGCAGAAGCAGTCGAACGTCCAGCAGGCGAAGAAGGATGTGGCGGCGGCGAAGTCGACGCTCAAGGATGCGACCGCCGCGCAGCAGCAGGCCGCCGACGAGTATGCGAAGCTGTCCACAAAGGAGGCGCAGTCCGCCGCGGGATTCTTCGAGAGCCGTCATGCGAATGCCGCATATAAGATTCTTACTGACTCGTCGGTGTCGGAATATATCAAGACCGCCGCAGATGGCACCAAGACGACTGAGCATTTGCTTGATACCACCCATCTCGGTGCTGACGGCGACGCTACCTCGCTCGACAACATGCTGAAGGCGCTCGATTTCATTGACGAGTGCAATCGTTTGCGCGAGACCGAAGGCTTGGAGCCGTTGAAGGTCAGCGATGAAGCAATGGCATGGGCGATGCTGCAGGCGAATTACGCCGCGACTGATTTCAATCACATCGGTTTCCATGATGCGAATCTCGTCGGGGGTGTGTCCACCCCCAAGGACGCTTATCAGTTGTGGTGGACCAATGAGAAGAACTACCTTGACAGTCTCCCAAAGGACGAGAACGGCAATATCACCGGGGGTGACTACAGCGAGTATGGGCACTATCTGAATGCCCGTACTTGGAACGGTGCCACTGGTGTCGGATTTACCAATCCGGCAAATTCCTACAGCACCGCCGCCCAGTATTTCGCCCAGATGTATGACGATTCGAACGAGCTTCCTCTTTCCACTACCAAAGAGTACCGCGCTCAACTCAACAACTACATCACCAATATCAAGAACGCGAAGTCGAAGCTGGAGAGCGCGAACGCGGTCCTGTCGAACGCGCAGACCGCGCTGGACAGTGCGAACGTGAAGTCCACGGCCGCCGAGCAGGCGGCGAAGGACGCGCAGTCCACGCTTGACACGGCGACCGCGGAGGCGACGTCGACCGCCGCGCAGCTGACGGCCCTGCAGGCCGCGGCCACAAGCCTGGACCAGACGCTGAAGGATGCGACAACGGCCGCCCAAAGCGCCCAGGGCGGGTATGACAGCGCGAAGAGCGCCGCCGACTCGGCGGACGCCACGCTGGCCGGCGCCCAGAGCGCCGAAAACGCCGCCCGGCAGACGTTGAAGGACGCGGAGGCGAACCTCACGACCGCCCAGAGCGCCGCAGATCAGGCCGTGAAGGACAATGCCACCGCCCAGACCAAGGTCGAGGCGATGCATGACGCGCAGGCCACGCTGGCCCGCGCACAGGCCGCCTACGAGACCGCGAAGTCGGCCGCCGACCAGAGTGCGAAGACCCTGGCGGATGCGACCGCGAAGGCGTCGGCCGCCCACCGGACGCTCGACGAGGCGAAGACCGCGCTGGACGCGGCGACCGCCCGCAAGACGGCCGCCGAGAACGCGAAGGCGGCTCTGGACAAGGCGTCGGCCGCGTTGAAGACGGCGCAGGACAAGGCCACCAAGACGGCCGCCGCGCTTGCCACGGCGCAGGCCAAGCTGGCCGAAGCCACGCAGCGGGTCAAGGACGCGCAGTCGGCTGCCGACAAGGCCGACAAGGCGGTCGAGGAGGCGCAGGCGAAGCTCAAGCTGGCGCGCGAGGAAGCCCTGGGCACGGACGCGGTGAAGACCGCGCAGGCCGCCCTTGACAAGGCGCAGGCGACGGCGGATGCCGCGCATAAGGCGCTGACGCAAGCGAAGACGGTGAAGGCGGCTGCCGACCAGCGGGTCGCGGACGCCGAGGCCGCGTTGAAGCAGGCCGAGGCCGTCAAGCAGGCCGAGGAGAACGCGAAGCACGCCGCCGCCCAGTCCGGCACGACCGGTGCCCAGACCACCCAGAACGGCACCCAGACCGGTAAGACCGCGACCGGTAAGACCGCGACCGGCACGCCCCGGTTCGGCGCCGCGAAGGATGCCACCAAGTCCGGCAGGCGGCTCGCCCAGACCGGCGTGAACGCCGAGGCCACCCTGGGTCTCATGGCCGTCATGGCGGTCGCCGGTGCCGGCTGCGTACTCGTCAAGGCGCGCGGCAAGCACATCAACCGCTGGTAACCTCTGACACGACGGCGCCCCGCCGCGACCCCGACCCCCGGATTCCTCACCTTCCCGGAGGCGGGCCGCGACGGGGCGCCGTCGTATATGCCCGCCGATGTCCCTTTTCCTGTCTGCATAGCACGCCGGTACCGTTTGGTTCCGAACCGTTACCAGGGAGGAAAGAGGACCAGTATGCAAGTATCGTGGAAAAAGCACCTGCGGCCGATCGCGGCGCTCGTGGCGCTGTTCACGGTCGGCGGACTGTTCGGCGCGGTGAGCGCGAACGCGTCCGGCACGACCGGGGGCACGACTAGTAGTACGACGGGCGGAGGATACTCCATTACCGTCAAGCCGTATGACGATTTCACGTTAAAAGGTGTGGTAACAACCGCCCGCCCGGTCACCGAGCAGATGGCTGAGGCGGCATACAAGAAGGCGGGCATCACCGCCCCGTCCGGATTGCCGGATTCGATTATGAAAGCGGATATGGCAACGCAAGCGACCATCGCGTCGTTCATCGACGTGTCAAGCATCGCCGAGATGCCGACCGCACAGCGAACGGGAGCGGGACGTCTGACTGTTCCCTCGAAGGGCGTGTGGTATCTGTCCAATCAGTTCGGTTTTACGCTCGCCAAAGCGCCGGGTACGGCATATATCAACGGTTACGCGGATGACGGCACCAGCCTGGCTGAGGTGACAGAGCTGACCGAGAAGGTCGTTCAGACCAACGGCGGCACAACGAATACCGGTGACAGCATCGCCGATACGACTGCCAGCGCCATGAACGGCGACACGCGCGTCACGCTTCGTCCGGCGGTCGCAGTGAACCGTACCTCCAAGGCGAAAGTATCACAGGCGGCCTATGAGACCTATAACTATAATGTCAGCGGCCCCATTACGGTCGGCGAACGTTACGGCGGCTCCGGAGACAGAGGCACGCATATCTTCTGGTGGCAGGGCAGAGCGGTGCTCTGCCAGAATCCGCAAAGGGATGTACCGCCTTTGAATGTGACCTATACCGCGCATACCGATCATGGGTTGGATACGTGGGTGGAAATCAAACGCGCTTTTTATTACGGTTTCGGAGGTCCGGCCAATATTTTCGGCAATAATACCGCCGCCGCCGTTCTGGCTACCCATTTTGTCGTCGCCGAGATCTTCAACGAGTTTGACCACCAGCACAATTTCCCCTCTGATGTCAAGAACAATTGGTGGTTTACGGCTTTGTGGAACAAAGTACACGACAAGGCCGAACCGTACGGTCTCGAATCCATGGAAATGGTGCAACTGGCAAACAACAGGGGGTATCAGTGGATGATATTCCCCATCTACCATTATTACGATGCGTCATTCTCCACTCAGGCGCAAACCACCGGCGATAATGGATCTGGCAATTGGATCAATGGCGGCACGACCGCTGACGGCAAGTTCACGTACGGCGCGATTGATCACGACACCAACCATGTGCGCGATGTGCTGAACCTTCATGTCACCAGCGGCATCAAGCCGTCGGAGGATACGTTCAAGGTCGAATTCTGGCTGAGCGCGGATACTGCAGACGGCAAGCATTATGCGGTCAAAAAGACAAAGACCGGGCAGTTTGGCGGTCAAATCAACGACAATGGAACTACCTCCATTGCCAGCGATGAATTCACGCCGCAGGACTTGTGGGGCAAGTCATATTGGCCGAATGACGCGACGCTCTATTTTGATGAGAACATCTGGATGGATAACTACTATTCCAGGGCGGCAAAGAGTCAAGGTCCTTGGTCTTTGCGGGGTAAAACCAACAAGAGCGAGTCGTGGTTCCGCAAACCGACCGACCTGACGGTGGCGACCGAGGCGCGTTACTATGACGCGAACGGGAACCGGGTGTCGGCGTCCCCGACGCTCAACGGGACGCAAAGCGTGCTCGACCATCTGCTGATCACGCCGACGCAACAGTGGGTGCGGTCGAATGAGACGCTGACCTACGCGGTCACGCTCAACTACGACTACGACAAGAACGGTACGGTCGACAAGTCCGCGACGAAGACGAAGACGGAGAGCACGTATGGCGGCTGGGCGAACGGCCAGGCGCATGAGGCGGACTCCGACAGGTTCACCGCCTCCGACCTGGGGTTGAAGGACGGGTGGAAGCCCGGCACGTACTGGTTCGACGTGACCGTGTCCCGCTCGGATATCGCGGCCGCCCCGTCCCTGACGAAGGACTCCTACACGCATGAGGGCAAGGACGACGCCAAGGAGAAATTCTCCATTCCGCCGAAGCCTCCGGTAAACGCCCTTCCTTCGGTCTCCACGAAGGTCACGACCGGCGCCGCCCGTGACGGCAGGCCGGTCAAGGACCGGGTGACCGTCGTCATGCCGGTCAATCGCACCGACTTCAAGGTGACCGGCGTGACCGTCAAGGCGCGCGGCCGCCTGTACTGGAGCCCGGACAAGGGCACGGAAGGCAAGACCATTCCGTCTGGCGCCAGGAAGATCGCGGACCTGACCCCGCTGACATTCACCTCGGACATGCTCGCCGACGGCTCGGAGACCCTCACCTACGACCCGCTGACGGACAACGCACTGAGAACCGCGGGCGCGCAGGCCCGCCTGGGCACCGGCTACTACACGTACGTGTGGCGCCTCGACAAGAGCGACCTGAAAGGGCAGACCGCGACCCTGACCTGGAGCCTCGGCACAGCGAAAATCACCCGGACGGAGACGACCGACACACTGTTCCAGAACATGGACTCGACCGTCTCCGACGGCTGGAAGCCCGGCGCCGAACAGACCGCGATGACCACCGTCTGGACGCCCGCCATCCTCAAGGTCGGCCATGTCGGCCAGGCGGACGGCAAGTGGATGGACGGCCGCCCCGCCGCGAACGCCATCCTCAACATGGTCGAGACCACCGACGCGACCGGCCGGACCCCCACGGCGACCGCGCAGACCAGCCAAATCCAGTTGAAACAGGACGGTACTGGCGTGTTCCCGACCCAGGTCATCGGCATGGGCCAGACCCGCTACTACAAGATCTGGGAGTCCCGGGTCGGCAAGCCGTTCAACGTGCCGAAGAACGGCGCGTACTGGATGGTCACCGCCAAGCAGGTGCCGGGCACGACCGGCGTCCAGCTGACCGTCACCGGGTCGAGTGACGAAACCCGCTGGCTGGTCCGCACCTGGTCCGGCACGGACAACGGTTCGAGCGCCGGCAGCGGACTCAAGAACAACCCGGTCGACTGGAAGGTCACGCTCGGCGACACGCTCGACGCGAACGTCACCCCGCCGTCGACCGGCGGCACGGCGGACACGCTGCGCATGTGGACCGTCATCGCCGTCGCGACCGGTCTGGCCGCAGCAGGCGCTTTGACCGCCGTGACCCGACGCTCCGCCCACGCGGGTCGGCATAGCGCCTGACCAGCACCACCCGGCCCGCCGGAACGTCCGGCGGGCCGGGATCGGCGCATAGCACACTCTTGTCATCGGAGAGCATGTCAAGGAGAAAGGATCCGAATCCCATGACAACACCAACCATGACCCGACGCCTCGCAGCAGGCGCGGTCGCCGCCGCGACCCTCGCAGGCGGCCTCATGACCCTGCCCGCCCATGCGGCCAGTTCGGTGTACGACATCACCATCAACGCCGCCGCCGACGAGGCGGGCGGCGACAACACGCTGAAAGGGCGCCGGTACACCGCCTACAAGCTCGCCGACTACGTCGACGGCACGTTCGTCAATCTGGGCGCCAACAACAAACAGCTTGACGGCGTCGCCGTCGACACGCCCGACGCGCTGAAACCCGACCTCGACCGGGTGCTCGCCAAGACCGCCGGCGTATCCGACGTGTCCAGCCTGCCCGGCTGGACGGACGCCGGGGCCGACCCGGTCGCCTGGATGGGCGGCTTCCGCCAGACCCTCGGCTCCTCCAACCAGGCGGCCGGCACGTTCGGCTTCGGCTGGAACGAATCCGGCCCGCAGAAGAACGGCAACAACTCGCCGACCAAGGCGTACACCGGCTCCGTGCGCGAGTTCGCCGACAACATCGTCAAGGATGCCGCCGCCCTCGCCAAGGTCGAAAACCAGGAGCACTCCGACACCGTCACCTGCCAGGCGGCCGCCTCCTGCACCATCCCGCTGAAATCGTCCGGCCTGTACCTGATCCTCGACTCCGCACCGGAGGACAAGGGCACGTACACGGATAAGCACGGCTTCACGAACACCTGGAACATCGGCGTCACCCAGCCGATGATCGTGCCGACGAAGGCCGACAAGGCGGACCTGGCGACCCAACCGGGCTACGCAACCACCGACGGCACGACCCTCGGCACGGTCGGCAAGCTCGGCGAGATCGTCGTGAAGAACGTCGCCGACCAGGACGTCCTTCCCAACACCCCGCCGAAGCGGCGTGACGAGACCGTCAATCCGGGCAAGGATGCGGCGGACAACGGCTCCGACATCGGCGACACCGTCCCGTACATCGTCAACTACCGGATCCCGGACATGAGCGCCTACAAAGCCGCCTTCGACAACCATGACCAGTGGATCTACAACTACCGGATCATCGACCAGACCGACCCGGGCCTGAAGATCACGGACGTCAACCAGGTGACCGTCACCATCCCCGGCATCGACGGCCAGACCATCGCCATCAAGCCGGAGGTGCGGACCACGCTTCCGGCCTACGCGGCCGACGGGGAGGGCACCCCGGACGGCCAACAGGGCGAGCCGGACGCCTGGGTGTATCTGAAGAACGACGACGCGAACGACTCCAGTCATCTCGTCGTCGGCCTGGGCCGGTGGATCGTGAAGAACTACGGCGACATCGCCCGGAACGACAAGACCCAGACCATGTACGGCCATGAGTTCACCGTCCGGTACACGGCGACCGTCACCCCGAAGGTGCTCCAGCACAAGAACATGACGAAGAACGACAACCACCTGGAGTATTCCGCGAACCCGGACAACGTGAACTCCGGCAAGGTCGTCCCCACCCCGGAGGTCAAGATCCGCCAGTGGACCTACGACATCGACCTGCACAAGCGTGCCGCCACGTCGAACACCGGCCTGGAGGGCGCGAAGTTCCAGGTCACGGTCAAGGACAAGAAGAACCCGGCCGACGCGAAGACGAACGGCGCGACCATGAAGTGGGTGCTCGTCGACGGGACGGCCGGCGACTACCGTCAGGCCGTCGCGGGCGACCAGAACCCGACCGACACGGTCACCACCGGCAAGGACGGTCTGCTCCGTCTCCGTGGCCTCGACCTGGGCACGTACACGCTGACCGAAACCCAGGCGCCGCGCAACTACCAGCCGCTGAAGGATCCCGAGGACGTGACCATCGCCGCGACCTTCATGGATGACAAGACGAACTGGACGACCCCGGACGCACAGACCAGCGTGTCCGAGACCATCACCAAGAACAACAGCATCCTCGCGTTGAAGAAGATGTTCACGTTCGAGACCCCGGCCGCCCAGGCCCCGGCGGGCATGGTCATCTCCGACACGCAGGCCATCTGGGGCGCGCCGACCGACATCAACGGCAAGGTGCTCGCCGGCACCCCGTCGGATGTCGCGAAGAACCTGAAGGACGCGTCCGGCGCGTATGTCGCGGATGACAAGACGAGCTTCATCCCGGCGAGCCTGACCCTGCTCGACCAGCCGATCAACGTGATGCTCGCCCAGACCGGCGGTGTCATCGCGTTCGGCGTGGCCGGCATCATGGGCGTCATCCTGGTGGCCGCCGGCGTGACCATCCTGGTCCGCCGCCGCACCATGGCCGACTAGCCCTACGGCAAGGATAACGGCCCCGTCGCCCATGTTCCGGGCGGCGGGGCCGTTTTTCGCATAGGCGGGCCGTATGCAATCATCCCAAGCCGCCGCGTGGGCGGATATCATCCACGGCCCCGTGTCCCGCGCCCGCCTGGCAGGGCGGTTGACCGTGGTGGGCGTGCTTCTGACCGTCCTGGGCGCCCTGTGCCTGTCCGCCCCGCTCATCATGCTCCTGGCCCAGACGCCCGTATGGTCGCCCGTCCGGCAAGCCCCGAGGGAGGACACCGCCCAACTGGAGGCGGCCGCCCGGTGGGACCGGGCGCTCCTCGACTCCCCGCAGCTGGCGGTCGGCAACGCGACCGACCCGTTCAACCCTTCCGGCCAACCCGCGTACGCGACCGACACGGCCTATCAGGCGCTCCTGGGGACGGGCGACTCGATGGCGCACATCCGCATCCCGAAGATCGGCGTCAACCTTGACATCGGGCACGGGACGGGCGCCGGCACGTTGGAGACGGGTGCGGGCCATGTGTACGGGACGACCCTCCCGGTCGGCGACCCGGGCAACTCGGTCATCGCCGGGCATCGCGGCCTGGGGTTGAGCCTCCTGTTCTACCGGCTGGGCGAACTGGGGGACGGGGACCTCGTGTACACGCAGGCGGCGGGGCGGACGGTCGCCTGGCGGGTGACGGCCATCCACCGGGTTGACCCGGGGTCGGCCGCGGAGCGCCGGCTGCTCGCCGCGGACGGGCGGCGGACGCTGCTCACCCTGTACACCTGCGACCCGCCGGGGTTGAACACGCGTCGCCTGGTCATCATCTGCCGCCGGGTGCCGTACGTGGAGACGGTGTCGGTGCCGGGGCAGACGGACTGGTCGCGCCCCGCCCTGGCGGCGGCGGGGACCGCCCTGGCGGCGACGGTCGTGTATCTCGTGTTCCGTCCCGTGTCGTGCGCGGTCCGGCATGCGCGCCGCCGCCGCGACTAGGACGCATCCGGGATGGGCATGCATCGTGGACTTGACGCGGCGGTGCGCCGCGAGATCGTATTGCGTCACCGGGCGGGCACGACCCCGACCGCGCTGGCCCAGGCGTTCCACATCGACCCGTCGAGCGTGCATAACACGCTGGCCCGCTACCGGCGGGACCCGTCAAGCATCGAATTCGACCCGGTCACGCACACGGACCCGGACCTGCTGGACGCGATGATGGCGGACACGGGGTTCATCGGCAGGTGCCGCCGGTTCACGCTGCCGGTTGTCGTAAAGGAGTGAGAGTCTTGGGGCTTGTGATGCGTTTTGTCCAGGCGTTTTTGTGGAATCCGGCGGTGTTCGTCGCCACGCTCGGCGTGCTGCTTGCCGTTCCCGCCGCCATATCCGTCCTGTCGGCGGGGCGGATGTCCCGGCTGGTCGTATCCCGATGCCACGATATACCTCTCCCGCTGCCTGAAGGCCTGCCCGCCCCGGCGGGTGTCTACCGGCTGGTCTCGGCGGGCCGCCGCCACCCGGACACCATCCTGCTCGCCGGCTATCATTGCCGGGTCCAGGGGTTCCTCCCGTTGGGTGGCGGGTTCCAGGCGTGCCGCACTTTGGCGGGCGTTCAGGCGGCCGGACAGGGGGTACTGGTCGCCGTCTGGCCTGACGATATGGCCCACGGCCTGGCTTCCGAGGCGCGTCTGCTTGCCATGGCGACGACCGGTTGGCGCCATCGCCTCAGTGTCTGGCCGGTGTCCGTCATTGACAGGCCGGTCCGCCGGTCGACCCGCCGCGCATGGCTGCACGCCCTGAAAGCGGGCCGGGCGGACACGCTGGCGGCCGCCCCGCACGGCGACTATCGGATGCTTGACCCGGCGGGCTCGCCGTGGGAGCGGAACCTGGAGACCCCGGTCGGGGAGAACTAGCGGCCGCGCC
Source organism: Bifidobacterium thermophilum (assembly GCF_002846655.1). Classification (NCBI taxonomy): domain Bacteria; kingdom Bacillati; phylum Actinomycetota; class Actinomycetes; order Bifidobacteriales; family Bifidobacteriaceae; genus Bifidobacterium; species Bifidobacterium thermophilum. The sequence goes on from NZ_PCGX01000006.1 coordinate 10,821, forward strand.
GCTCCTCCAGCTCGTCGGCGGCGAGGTCGGCCTTGACCCGCTCGTTCTGCGCCATGTCACGCGCCTGTATTTCCATCGACTGCCCCAGGGCATGGGTCAGACGGGTCGCGTACTCCAGGTGCGCGCCCGGTCCGGGCGTCGTGTCGTACGCGGCGTGCAGCCAACGGTCCGCCTTGACCAGGAGCCAGGCGACGCCGCACAGGGCGACCGTCCCGGCGAGATGGAACACGATGACCGGGGGTTTCAACAGATTCGAGATATCCATGCCCGCCCGCTATGCGCGATAGTTCATAGCCAGCGTGGGGTGTGCGGCGTGCGGCGGGGTCGTCTCGGTTCCGGTATGTCGAACATTCGTCGCAGCCGCCACAACGCCCACCGGTAGGTCAGAGGACGACGGATGGCGTTCAACCCGTAACCGGTCATCGCATCCCATCGTTCCCTCCATCCGTGCGGGTGGGGATAGCCGAACGGCACGACCAGCTCCTGCGGGTCACGCCTGCCCTCGCCTTTGACCGGGTCGACGTCCGACCAATAACGCGGCCGCCCGGGTGCGGGTGCAGGCCGCCCGGTCGCGATGGCGAGCAGCCGCCCCAGGTCGCCGGGCGCGGGCACATACGGGTTGTATCGTCCCGCGCTGATGCCCGCCAACGCCTGGAGCGCCTCCCAAGGCGAGTCGGCGGGCGGCGTGCCCCCGACGACGGGCATGGCGGAGTCGAGTTCCGCCCGCGCCTGGGCTATCAGATATTTCAGGGGTATGCGTCGTCCGACGGGGAGCCAGACACGCAGATGAATGCCTATCCAGTGGCGGAGTCCCGCCGGACGCGTGGAATAATCATCGTCATCCATGCGGTTACAGTCGGCCGCCGGCCAAAGCGGCCTCCTCTCGTCGGTCGGCCGGTCATTCCCTGCCTCCCGGACGCCTCGCGGATCCGCCTGGCCGCCCGGGACGATAAGCCGGCGCAACCGCCACAACGCCCATCGGAAGTACAGGGGTCGAATGACCGAATTCAAGCCGTAGCAAGCCAGTTGCTCTTTCAACCCGCCGTCATGTCGGAACCCCCGGTAGCCGAAGGGCGGGGTGAGTGGCCGCCAATCGTCCTTGTCCCCGCAGTCAACCGGGTCGGGGCGGGAGGATACCGCCAACAAGGTCGCTTCGGCCGCCGGGTCGCCAAGTCCGGCGGCGATGGCAAGCAGTCGTCCCAGGTCGCCGGGCGCGGGTACATATGGGTTGTATCGTCCGGCGCAGATACCGGCGAGCGCGCGCAGCGCCTCCTCGGGGGAGTCGACAAGCGGAATGTCGTCCGCTGCGACGGGCGGTCCGGCCAACTCCACGCGCGCCCTGTCGAGAATGAACGGCAGGGGGATGTGATGGCCGGCGGGAAGCCAGACACGCAGGAAAGAGGATACGGAATATCGGCATTCCTCCATGAGGCTGTCCGGCCAGCCCTCGATATTGGCGCAATCGTCGTAATCGTCCGTCACGATACCGGCATATGCGTCCCGACATGCGGTCATCCGCCGTCCCATGCCGAGGCGGTGCGGAATCATAGGATGATGTGACACGTATGGTTCTTCGGGTCTGGCGCGTTGAAAGACCTGCGATATACGACCCGTCGTACCGGTCGTTCTTCGGTGAATGGCACCCTGTCGACATGATATTACCGGGATTTGACCAGGTACGGATGCGGGAGGGCGATGTCATCGCTTTCGGTCGTACCGGACTGCTGTTGACCTACATGCCGACAGGCAGACAATGCCCGGAGGCCGATTGGCTGTTGGCTTGGAGTCGGGCGAAATGGCATCACGCCCCGCTTGGCGTGCAGACCATTCTGACAGGGCGGAAGACGTCCGACTGGGTCGGTCAGGCCGTCGACCTGACAATCCTGGTCTGCTCACAGACACTCCATGATTTCGCCGCCTGGGTGCTGGCCCGACCGTTGACTTGGTGGCGCGCCCACCGGTATCTGCACGATGCCCGCCCATGGGTTCGTCTGGCCCATCTGCTTGCCGTCGACCATGCCGATCCGCGCCTGGAGGTGGCGTTGGCGCATCACAAGGAAATCATGGAGGACATTGCCGTCCGGGGCGGCATTCCCCCGTCGGTCGGGTGGTCGCTGCTCGTCTCGCAGGTATCCCGGCTGTTTTAGGCGGTCAGGGCTTTCAGCCAGTTGAAGCCGGAGGGCGTGGTCAGGGCGAGCAGGTCGAGGTCGTGTGTGCCGGGCGCCGACTCGCCGTCGGCCAGCAGGAACGCGAACCCGGTGGGGACGGCGGGGGCCAGGCCCAGTGCGACGCCCTCGCCCCACATGGCGGTCGCCGACTCGGCGGCGTTGTCCGGGTCGCCCTTGTACTCGCGCCGGGAGTCGGGGTAGCGGACCCAGCAGATGCCCGCCGCGTGCGCGCCGACCGACCCGTGGGAGCGCCATGAGGCGGCGCACCCGTCCATGAGACGCCCCTGCCGGGCGGATCGTTCCTTGGGGTCGAGCCGCATGTTGCTGGTCAGCCAGGTGTGGTCGCCGATGCCGTCCAACCGGACGGGCCGTCCCTTCGCGCCCGGCACGCACCCGAGAAGCCGGGCGGCCGGGTCCTCTCTGGGGGACAGGGGGATGACGGCGATGGACACGCGGGTTTCGCCCACCGGGTCGGGCCGGGGGTCGGGCATGTACAGGGTGCAGGCGCGATGCCACGGGTCGTCGTCCGGCCACAACCCCTGGTCGGTGCCCGCGTCCACCAAGGGTTTCAGGGTTTCGGCGGCGAGCATGGGCGACCCGTGGGAGCCGCCGACGGCGACGACCATGATGAACCGGTCGACCCTGCACGCGCCCAGGGAGGCGGCCGTCCTCCAGGCGGCGCGCCCCCGGCGGCGCAGCGAGCGGCGCGTGTCCGCGCGCCCCGTGATGCTCTCCTGTCCGACGGTGGTCGCCCACAGGTGGTCGGGGACGGTGAGCGTGACCGCGTAACCCTGGGTCATGCAAAAGCCTCCTGTTCGTTCTCGACGCACAAGGCTATGCGCCGGGGACGCATACCGGATACCATAAAGGTGACAGTGAAAGGAGTCCGCCATGACATCACCTGCATTGCGATACCGCCCGCCGGAACCGTCGAAGGCGGAGATCGAACTGGGGGAGCGGCTGGCCGCCCTTGCCCCGTTCCCGGAACGCCGGTCCGCGTACTTCCATGACGCCGCGGACCTTAAACGGAGCGTGGCCCTCAACATGCGGCGCAAGCGGCTGGCCGTCCGGGATGTCATCGAACGGACTGGATGCGATCCGCGGGCGGTAAGGTCGGTCATCGACCACGGGTACGCCGACGTGGACTCCACGCTGCGGGTGCTGGACGCCGTCGGCATCATCCCCGCGAACCTGCCGCCCGAATGCCTCGACTGGACACCTAGGGAGGCATGATGGCCGACCGGTTGTATGTCTGGGCGGAGAATACGCCGGTCGGCCGGTTCGACCGGAACGGCGACCGTGTCACATTCACCTACGATGACACGTACCGGACAGCCGTCTCGCTGAGTCTGCCGCGTGAGGGCGGTTGGGTGAACAAGGCGCCCATACGGTTCCTCGACAATCTGCTGCCGGACAATCCGGCGGTCCGCGAGATCATGGCGCAAACCACCCACGCCGTTTCGACCGACACGTTCGACCTGCTGGACGGGGCCGATGTGTCCGGCGGCCTGGCCTTCACCCGCGACGACGAGCCGCCCGCACCGACGCCCGCGACACTGATACCGGCGGACGATCAGGCCATCGCGGCACGTATCGCCCGTATCAAGGCCGGGGACGATGCGCGATGGTGGGACCCGTCCGTCCCTGTCCGTTTCTCCCTGGCCGGTAATCAGCCGAAATTCTCCCTCGCCCGTATCGGCTCCCACTGGTTCTGGTCGAATGCCGCCATCGTTTTTGAGTGAGGGTACACCGTCCTTTAGGGCGGTGGTGAATCACTCGGGCCGGTTCTGGTTCTCGATATACCGTTCCAACGTGTCCAATGGAGCACCACCGTTGGTGCCCGCGTAATAGCTGGGGGACCAGAGACGTTGCGCCCTCCAGTAGTGGCGGGCGAGTTCCGGGTAGTCGCGGCGCATGATACGGCTTGACACGCCTTTGAGACTGTTGACGAGTCGGCTGAGTTCCACGGTCGGGGGGAATGATACGAGCAGGTGGACGTGGTCGGTTTCGCCGTTGAACTCCTCCAGTCGGCAGTCGAATGACCGGCATACGTCCGCGAACACGTGTTCCAGTGCGGTCAGGTGTTCGTTGGTGAATACGTCGTGCCGGTATTTGGTGACGAATACCAAGTGGACGTGCAAGTCGTAAACGCAATGCCTGCCTTTACGGATATCATCGTTTTCGTTCATGAGACCGAGTATAATACCAAGTATGAGTATGTACAGGCGATACAACTATCGCGCCTACCCCACGCAAGGGCAGCGCGAAGCGTTGTCACGCCTGTACGGAGCATGCCGGTACGCATACAATTGGACGCTCGACCAGCGGGAATTCATGAGAAGACGGCATGGGAGGATGCAGTCCTACACGCAGTTGAGCGGCATGTTCACCCAATGGAAGAACACTCCCGGCATGGATTGGCTTCTGGCCGTGTCCTCCACGCCTCTGCAACAGTCGATACGTCACGCGGACGTGGCCTACCGGAACTTCTTCCGCCTCTACAAGGCCGGCAGGACTCATATTGTGACCAGCCACCGCACCGGGAAGAAGCGTCGCACGGGACTGCCCCGCTTCAAAAGCCGCAGGGACGGGGAGCAGTCCGCCGAGTTCACCAAATCCGCGCGATTCAAAGTCGGGCATGCGGACGGTTGCAAGTGGGCGTTTCTCACGCTCCCGAAGATCGGGCGGGTCAAGCTCCGTTGGACGCGTGACCTGCCGTCCACGCCGAACACCGTGACCATCATGAGGCATGCGGACGGCTCTTATGAGGCGAGCTTCACTGTGCAAGTCGATGGCGAGATCGACGCCCCCAAGCCGTTGCACGAGGCGTGCGGCATCGACATGGGGCTGGACAGTCTCATGAGCATCGTCTACACGGACGGGACGCGGGAGAAAATCCCGCACCCGCGCACCCTCAAACGGCATGCGCGCAGGTTACGCAAGCTCGACAAACAACTGGCAAGGGGAAAGAAAGGCTCGGCCAATTATGCGAAGACACGAGTCCTGAGAGCCAAGGCCTACAGTCGGATACAGAATCAGCGCAAGGACATGGCGTACAAACTGGCTTCCAAGGTGGCGGGCGAGAACCAAGCCGTCGCCTTGGAAACCCTCAACGTCAAAGGACTTGCCCGCACCCACATGGCGAAAAGCCTGCTGGATGCGAACTGGACGCGCATCATCGACCGCATCCGACAACTGGGCGTCCAATACAGCAGAACCGTCAAACGCGTCGACCGGTGGTATCCCAGCAGTCAGATCTGCTCCGTATGCGGGTATCGCGATGGCCGGAAACCGCTCGACGTGCGCATCTGGGAATGCCCCAAGTGCGGCGCCCTGCTCGACCGCGACTGGAACGCGGCCGTGAACATCCTCGACGCGGCGGGACTCGCCGAGTCGTTAAACGCCCGTGGAGGCGACGTAAGACGGGGGTTGGCGCAAGCCGACCGCAACGCGGACGCTCGTGAAACGGGAACCCGCCGAACTGTAAGCCTTCATTAAGGCGAACGGCGTAGGAATCCCCGTCCTTCAGGACGGGGAGGGAGTCAAGCCGTCGACCCATATCTTGAAGCCCGGCGAGCCGCATCGCCCCGGCGTGCAGGACGTGGAGGCGGCATCCATGCTCTTGTCACGACTGTGCGGCGTCCCGACCCCGCAGGCGGGAGTGGAATCGTTCGGCGACCAGGACTCCTACATCGTCGAACGGTTCGACCGGTATCGTGACGCGTCAGGCCGCATCCATCGCATCCACACCGAGGATATGATGCAGGCCATCGGCGATGATTCCGGGCATAAATACGGGGTGAAGGCGAAGCAGGCACTGGCCGTCCTTCACCGGGCCGACCCGACCGACGCCCTGTCCTACGAGTGGGTGCGCCGTCTCGCATTGAACACGTCCATCGGCAATGTCGATGCGCATGCGAAGAACTATTCGATCATGTTCGGGCCGTCGGGCCTGTCCATCGCACCCATGTACGACGTGCTGACCACGACCTACTGGCCGGATGTCGACCGGCGCATGCCCATGGAAATCGGCGGCGTTCGCGTGGCGCGGGAGTTGGAGCCGCGGCATTGGAGACGATTCGCCGAGGCGAACGGACTGGACGGGGATGCTGTCGAGGAAATAGCCCGCACCATGGCGTGGCGGGTGTTGGAGCATGCCGACGAGGCGTACCGGGGACTCGACCCGGTCATGACCGGACGGCTGAAACAACAGCTTGAATTGGCGAATCTCAAGATACGGCCGGAAAAGCCCGCTCCCGCAACTGCGGCTGAAACAAAGGCCGGTATGGTGCTTGTCCGCTCCCATACGCGCGACGGGCATACGGTCGCCGACTACTGGCGGCGTCGCCCGACCCGCTAGAAGTCGAGCCGGGCGACATAGGCGGACACGCGCCACACCTTGCCGAACCACGGCTTGTACACGACGTTGATGCGTTGCCGGTGGAGCCGGCCGCGTAGGAACCGCCCCGGCACATCGAAGTCGACGCTCACCGCCCGGGGGCCGACGATGGAGACGGTCGCCTGACCGACCGTCATCCGTTTGCCGGGCGGCGTATTCGCCCCCTGGGGCAGCCAGAGGAACGACACCGTGTCGCCGACCTTCGGGTCCCAATGCAGGTGCCGTCCGTCCGCGTACAGGTCGATCATTGCTCATCCTCCGTGTTGTCGTCCGGTGCGGTCGCGGCCTGGTCGCCGCCTGTGCCCGTCCCGGCCTGGGTGGGGACGGACGGGGAGGCGGAGGCGGACGCCTCGGCGGCCTGCCTCTGGTTGTTGACCGTCTGCGCGTCGATGGCCGTGCCATGCCACCGGTTCGAGTACTCTTTCAGACCCGGCCCGGTGCCGGGCGCCCCCCAGGCGAGGATGCGGGCGGCGCCGTCCGGCTGGCCGACCAGCACGTCGTAGGTCAGGCCGCCGCCGTCCGAACCGTCCGGTTTCTTCACGTTGATCGTCACCTGGGCGACCGCCATGTCGGTGTGCCCGGTGTTCTTGTCCTTTTTGCCGCGGTCGGTCAGGTAGGCGATCTTGTCGACGGAGACGGACGTCTTGCCGGACAGCATGAGCGGCTGGTAGACGGCGTTCGGGTCCTTCTGGTCGGCGACCACGGTCTTCAACCGGTCCGCGTCCGTGCCCGCGTACGCCTCGCCCCACTGGCTGAGCAGGGTCTCGACGGCATCCCGGTTGTCGGGGGTGCCGGACGCGTCCGGCCAGTCGGCGGTCCCGCCGGTCAGGGTCTGGGTCGTGTCGATGGCCATGGGCGTGGCGGACGGGTAGCCGACGACCTGCCCGGTGTCGGTGCGGACGGTGGCGACGATGCGGAACCACCGGTTCGCGTCGGTCTGCACGGTGAAGGACTGCCGGGTGGCCCGCACCGTCTTGCTGCCGTCCTTCAGGCTTGCCGGCCTGGACCCGTCCCAACTGATGATGCGCCCGGTCGAGCCGAGCGTCCCGGTCGCCAGCCACTGGCCGACGGCCGCGTAGGCGTTCTGCTTGCCCGCGGGCGACAGGTCCGCCTCCGGGGCCTTGGGCGTGGCGGCCGGCTGGGCGACGGAGATGGCGATGAACGCGACGAGGATGAGTTCGATGACACGCATCACCTTCCACAGTTTCGTCCGGCTTTTCAGCGTCGCCTTGACGTACTGCTTGTCCTCGTCGTCCTTGTCCGTGTCCAGGCGCGCCTGGCGGACCCGCTCATCCCAGCCGAAATTGCGGCCGTCCCGTATCCCTTGTGCCATGCGATGCGCCTATGCGCGACACGCATGTGCGTCCTGCCCGCATAGCACATTCCCGGAACCCGGCCGCACCCAGGCGGCGGGGGAAAGGAGAATCATCATGCACACCCTGGCGGCACGCGGCATGACCCTCGCGGCCAGCAGCGACATCAAGACCAACATGAAGTTGGGATATGACCAGTTCATCGAGAAATCCGGTATCGAGGGCGGCACCATCGGCACCCTCCTCAAGGTCATCGGCGGCCTGATCATCATCATCTGCGTCGGCGTGCTCATCCTGCGCAAATGGAACCCGCAGACCCAGATGTTCCAAGGCATCCAGCAGGGCATCGGCGCCATGGGCGTCTTCGTCGTCATCTGCGGCCTGGTCGTCGGCCTCCTGCTCATCGCCCCCCAGACCATCGGCGACTTCCTCGTCCAGATCGCCGGCGTCTTCGTCCAGTTCTTCATGGACATCCTGAGCAAGGTGTTCGGCGTGACGATGGGCTGACCCGATGCTGTACGACCTGACCCGTGTATCGGGCGAAAGGGTCAGCCAGGTCGACGAGCTGAAAGTGAGCCGGCGCGTCTGGATACGCCAGTCCACGTTCTTCCTCGCCCTCGGCGGCTTCGCCACAGGCTCCGTTCTGTCCATGATCCTCGTGCCCATCCTGGGCACGGGGTCGTGGCTGCCCTACCTGCCGGCCCCCATCATGTCCGCCCTGTTCGTCTTCCTGTTCAGCCGCAAACGATCCACGGCCGGCGAGAAGACCCTGAGACGATGGGACCAGTGGCGCAACAAACGCCGCTCATTGGACGGGGAGTTCGTCCTCCCGGGCGACCCGACCCCGTCCAGTCCCACCAGCTACCACATCACCATCCAACACTCGCACCCGGTCGCCTGACCGGGGCATCAACATAAGGAGCATCCGGCCATGGCTGTATTCGGCGCGCAATGGTGCAACGGGGGCACCGAATGCCTGCCCGTCCTGAGATGGGCGTCCGACGCGGGCACCCTCGACAACCGCACCGACGGGTGGATCCAGCAGATCACCTCGATTTTCAGCTCCATCCCGCTCAACGTGGAGGGCATGTTCCTGTCCATCGGCAACAACCTGTGGAGCGCCGCCGCCTGGCTGGTCAAACGCTCCGGCGGCGTCGACGTGGCCGGCAATATCGGACCGAAATCCAATGAGATCGCCCACAACCTGTACGCGGCGCTGACCGGCGACTGGATGCTCCTCGGCCTGGCGCTCGTCGCCGCCATCGTCCTCGGCATGTGGCAGGCGTGGCGGCACTCCAGCCCCCGGGAGGCGACCCGCCGCATCGGGGCCGCCGCGCTCGGCGTCGCCCTGTTCCTGTCCATGGGCGCCGCCTCCACGACCGGGTCGGCGGCCAACCGGAACGCCAGCCCGCTGACCCCGTACTGGACGACGAACCTCGCCATCAAGACCGTCAGCCAGGTCGGCGCGGGCGCCATGAACTCGTTCGACAAGGGCTTCGACTCCGGGACGGGCATGCTCGCCGGCCAGCCGAAAGGCTCGTGGATGCTGACCAGCTGCCGGCGGTACACCGCCAACCTGCGCAACGCCTACCTGCAGGCGAAAGGCAACGACGTCGTGCTCGACAACCTCGACCGCATGTGGGAGGAGACCGGGCTGCGCATCTGGATCCGCGCCCAATACGGGGCCGGCGACACGGGGCAGACCGTGTTCTGCCGGGTCCTGGAGCAACGCGCCTCCATCCCCGCCAAAGAACAGCTCGCCTTCACCAGGGGCGACGCGACCCTCAACGGGGGCGACGACTACTCGAACCGGGGGCAGATGGCGAACCTCAATCCGGACGCCATCGTCTTCTGGCCGACTTCGCTGGTCACCAAGTCCGACACCAAGGAGAAGAACATCAACGAGCCGGGCGCCGCGCCCGAACGCCGGCTCGACCGCATGCAGGTCATGTGGGATACGTGCGCCATCAACACGGACGGCGACCTGACCATCCGCTCCGGCTGGGGGTTCGTCGGCGACATCGAAGGCGGTGAACGCGGCGAGGAGAGCACGCGCGCCACCGGCGACGGGCACTCCTCCTACCGGGGGTTGAAGGAGAACTGCTCCATCGCCCTGACCGGCACGTACGGCGGGTTCAAGAACGGGCCGCTGCTCACCCATGACGGCGACGGGAACATGACCGTCATCACCGGCAAGGGCCCGGACAAGGCCAACCAGCGGATCATGAACGTCGCCGAGAAATTCGACCTGGACGAGTCCATCACCGGCACGAAGGGCGGGAAGAACGACTGGCGTGCGCTCATCACCGGCCGCAACCACGGCGCGTCCGACCGGGCCAAGCGCAACGCGGAGAACACGATCACCAACCAGCACGGTTCGGCGACCGTCTCCGACCTGGGCGGCGCGCTCGTGTTCTCCCTGGCCGGCCTGGTCAACCTGGTCATCTTCGGCCTGCTCCTGGGGCTCATGCGCATGGTCGCCACGGCGGTCGCGTTCCTCATCGCGGGGCTCGGCCTTCCGGTCGCGTTCCTCATCCTCGCGTTCGCGCCCGACAAGGGCAAGAAGGCCATCCAGGGGGCTTTGGGCCAGATGATCGGCATGGCGGCGGGCGTGACCGTCGTCGGCCTGGTCGCCGGCCTGGACTGCCTGATCACCACCTCGTTCATGGACATGCTCGGCGTGTTCGGCGAAGGGGTCGGGGTCATGCCGCTCGCCCTGTGTTCGCTGATCATCCCGCCGCTCGGGCTGAAGATCCTCCAGTGGTTCTGCATCAACGTGTGGAAGATCGGCGACCCGATGTCCTGGGGCGCGTTCGGCGCGCTCATGGCCGGCAAGAAGGTCATGAAGGGCATCGGCAAGGTCGCGGCGGGCGTTGTCGCGGGCGGTGCGGCGTTGGCGGCGGGCGGCGGCCTGGCGAGCGCCATCGGCGCGGCCGAGCACGGGTACGCGTCCGGCGGCTCCCCGTTCGGGATGCTTCGTGCGGGCGCGGCCGGCACCCGGGCCGGCGAGCAGGACGCGTACTTCCGTGACCGGCGGGCCGCGAAGGCCGCGAACGACAAGTACGGCCCGGTGCCGGACGGCCGGGACGACGCGGACAGCGCCGCCGGGTCGAACGGCCCCAAGCCCGAACCGGAGACCGCTCCGGACGCCGGGGACGATTCCGGCAAGGGCGCGGCCCCGGACGGCGGCGGGGATGCGGATGACGCCGCGGGCGGCACCGACGACGAGGCTCCGGATGAGACCGCGGGCGGCCCGGACGGCGACAAGGACGCCGACGACACTGCGGGCGGCTCCGACGACAAGCCGGACGAAACCGCGGATGATTCCGGCGAGGGCGAGGCCGCGGCAGGCGAAGAGGAAACCGCCCAGGCCGATGACGCCGAGGCGACCGCCGAAACCGCGAACGGCGCGCCCAAGCCGGAGGAGACGGGGGATGCCGACCATGCGGCCGGCGCCGAAACCGCGAACGGCGCGCCCAAGCCGGAGGAGACGGGCGACGCCGACCATGCGGCCGAAACCGCGAACGGCACGGCCAAACAGGCCGCCGCCGGGGGCGGCGAGGCCAAGCCCGACCGGTCGCATCGCACCCGCCCCGACAAGCAGGACTGGGCCAAGGCGTACGCGAACGCCCGCACCGAGGCCGCCACCGTCAGGTCGGTCGTACGCCCGAACCAGGATTCCCGGCGGTCGCCCTTGCCGTCATGGCGGACATACTGGTTGATGCCGGTCGTGGACATGTAGCAGGTATTGATAAGATGCCCGGCGGCGCCATTGTAATTCGACTCGGCGGTCGCATCGAACCAGAAGTCGGTGTTCTGCGGCCAGTACGGCTTGCTCCACAGATCCATGCTGGTGAATGCCGGGCTTGAATAGGTATGGGACTGGTTCTGGTAGATGACATCCTGGGCATACATCGTCTTCGTCACGGTATGGTCGGCCGTGCCGTCCCGGTTCGTATCCGCATTCAACGTGACAGTGATTTTCAGGGTGTCGTTCGGTTTGGTGCCGTCCAGAGCGGTAAGGGTGACGTTGTCACGCACCCAGTTCGTGTAATGGTCGCTGCCTCCGTTGACGAGCGCCGGGTTCGTCTCGTTGATGCCGCCGTCGACCCACGGCTCCTTGCCGTTGTCGCCGGTCGTCTGCATCTGGGTCGAGACGCTGACCTTGTAGGAATGATAGTTCCATGCGACCATCCGCTGGACGCCATCCAGATTCGCGGTATCACGAGACTTCTGCGTGCCCGGTGCCGGATACAGGACGATAAGCTCCATGCCGTAGGCGCGCCCGTTCGCATTGTCGTTGACTTTGCCCGCCAGATAGTCGTAGCCCGCCTGATATGCGGCCTGGTTGTCAAACGTCACGGGCACTGTTTCAGCGTGACCGACAAGCTGACCGGCGATGACATGCGTGGCGAATGCGGCGTAGTGCCTTGCCTGCTCGTCGTTCGCACCCCTGCTTTTGATGGTTTGCATCAAACCATCCCCGGCCGGACCCAGGAATCCCCAATAGAAGATGTTCTGCCAGGCGTGGTACTGGTTGTCGCTGAGCGTGAATGATCCCTGCGAGCCGCCAGGCCCGTTGCCTATTGTCTCTCCTGCATTAAGGGTGTAGCCGATATAGGTGTTGCCCGTCTTTAAAGGCGCAGCGTTATTCGGGTCGAAGCAGAATGCGTGGTATCCGTTGTTGGTGCTGGCGTCACCCCACCAGAATGCATTGTGGCGGTTGCCTTGGGTGGCGATATCCCAGTCCAGGTTGGCGCTCAAACCGGCCTTATGGTAGTTCTGCTGCATGTCGGTGACGGCCCGGACCCGCGCGCGGGTTTTGCGTAATACCGCCATGCGGACACCCCCCGTATCGGTCGTTCTGGACGGGGTCACGTTCGTATCGGTGACGGACGTCGACGACGCGAGTCTCTTCGAGTCCGCGATATCCTGGTTCGTCAGGTCATCGGTCTTGACCAGCCCGTTCATGTATACGGTGCCCGGTGCCGTGGCGACGTCGAGCGCCCCGTAGGAGCCGGCCGCCAGATAGGAGCCCTTGGGCACGGTCGCCGTGCCTTCGCCGGGGAAGGTCACGGTCGGCGTCTTGTCTGTGGTCTTGTCCGCGAGGGCGAGCATCACGTCATAATCCCCGGACGCCGCCTTGACCACGGTTGCTATCGGCTTGCCGGTGGTCTTCAGGTTCTTCTCGGCTATCACGCTTTTCGCCATGGTGGCGTCAATCCGGTAGAAACTCGTCGTCTGCCCTTTGAGGGTCATGGACGGGTCCGCTGGCTTGACTGTGATGGTGCTGCTCTCCTGGGGGCCTCCCGTGCCCCCGGTCGTGCCGGACGCGTTCGCGCTCACCGCGCCGAACAGTCCGCCGACCGTGAACAGCGCCACGAGCGCCGCGATCGGCCGCAGGTGCTTTTTCCACGATACTTGCATACTGGTCCTCTTTCCTCCCTTGTAACGGTTCGGAACCAAACGGTACCGGCGTGCTATGCAGACAGGAAAAGGGACATCGGCGGGCATATACGACGGCGCCCCGTCGCGGCCCGCCTCCGGGAAGGTGAGGAATCCGGGGGTCGGGGTCGCGGCGGGGCGCCGTCGTGTCAGAGGTTACCAGCGGTTGATGTGCTTGCCGCGCGCCTTGACGAGTACGCAGCCGGCACCGGCGACCGCCATGACGGCCATGAGACCCAGGGTGGCCTCGGCGTTCACGCCGGTCTGGGCGAGCCGCCTGCCGGACTTGGCGGCATCCTTCGCGGCGCCGAACCGGGTCTTGCCGGTCGCGGTCTTACCGGTCTGGGTGCCGGTCTGGGTGGTCTGGGCACCGGTCGCCGTGCCGGTCGTGCCGGGCTGGGCGGCGGCGTGCTTCGCGTTCTCCTCGGCCTGCTTGACGGCCTCGGCCTGCTTCAACGCGGCCTCGGCGTCCGCGACCCGCTGGTCGGCAGCCGCCTTCACCGTCTTCGCTTGCGTCAGCGCCTTATGCGCGGCATCCGCCGTCGCCTGCGCCTTGTCGAGGACGGCCTGCGCGGCCTTCACCGCGTCCGTGCCCATGGCCGCGTCACGCGCCAACGTCAGCTTCGCCTGCGCCGCCTCAACCGCCTTGTCGGCCGCGTCGGCCGCCGCCTGCGCGTCCTTGACCCGCTGCGTCGCCTCGGCCAGTTTGGCCTGCGCCGTGGCAAGCGCGGCGGCCGTCTTGGTGGCCTTGTCCTGCGCCGTCTTCAACGCGGCCGACGCCTTGTCCAGAGCCGCCTTCGCACTCTGTGCGGCCGTCTTGCGGGCGGTCGCCGCGTCCAGCGCGGTCTTCGCCTCGTCGAGCGTCCGGTGGGCGGCCGACGCCTTCGCGGTCGCATCCGCCAGGGTCTTCGCACTCTGGTCGGCGGCCGACTTCGCGGTCTCGTACTCGGACTGTGCGCGGGCCAGCGTGGCCTGCGCGTCATGCATCGCCTCGACCTTGGTCTGGGCGGCAGTGTCGTCCTTCACGGCCTGTGCGGCGGCGCTCTGCGCGGCCGTGAGGTTCGCCTCCGCGTCCTTCAACGTCTGCCGGGCGGTGTTCTCGGCGCTCTGGGCGCCGGCCAGCGTGGCATCCGCCGAGTCGGCCGCGCTCTTCGCGCTGTCATACCCGGACTGGGCGGACTGGGCGGCCGTCTTCGCGTCGGAAAGCGTCCGGTCGAGGCTTGTGGCCGCGGCCTGCAGGGCCGTCAGCTGCGCGGCGGTCGACGTCGCCTCCGCGGTCGCCGTGTCAAGCGTCGACTGCGCGCCCTTCGCCGCCTGTTCGGCGGCCATGGACTTCGACGAGGCTGTGTCCAGCGCGGTCTGCGCGTTGGTCAGCGCGGTGTTCGCGTTCTCCAGCTTCGACTTCGCGTTCTTGATGGAGGTGATGTAGTCGTTCAGCATGGTACGGTACTCGTCCACCGTATAGGTGGCCTCACCGTCCTCCGGGGTGTTAATGCCCTCAAAGACCGACAAGTCGTGTCCACGCGCCACGGCACCGAGCTTGGTTGCGGGATTCACCAAATTAAGGTAATGGCCGACCCGCTGATAGTCGTTGTTGTCCCTGATGACATAATTGCCATCGCTGTCCTTCGGCAACGTCTCAAGATAGGACTTCTCGGCCGCCCAAAGCGCAACCGAATCGGCAGGCCCGCAGTTTTCCGAGTTGATGATATAGCCGTGATGCTCGAACGTGTTCGGGTCTCCGGCGGGTTCATTCTGATACATATTGGCCTGTGCAATGGCTGCGGCGAACGCACGGTCGCTGATCTTCAGCGGCTCGACACCGTTCTCCTTGCGGACGTCGTTCACCTCATCGAGATACTTGAGGTCGTCAAGCAAATACTCCAGGGTCGTGGCATCCCCGTCCTCGCCGGCGTGCGTGTACTTCATGTAGGCGTTGACCGACGAGTCGGTGAGAATCTTCGCGGCGGCATCCGCGTTATGGCTCTCGAAGAATCCGAGGGCGGACTGCGCCTCCTTCGTGGACAGCTTCGCATACTCATCGGCGGCCTGCTGCTGCGCGGCGGTCGCATCCTTGAGCGTCGACTCCGCCGCCGCCACATCCTTCTTCGCCTGCTGGACGTTCGACTGCTTCTGCGTGAGATCCGCCTGCGCCGTCTCCACGGCCTTCTGGGCCTTGTCGGCCTTCGCCTGTGCGGCCGCAACGGCCGTGTCGTTCGCAGACTTGTCCGACTGCGCCTTATCCAGCGCCTTGTCGGCCTTCGCCTTGGCTTGGGTCTTCGCGTCGAGGACGGTCTTGGCCTTGTCGGCCGCGTCCTTCGCGTCCTTCGCGGTCGCCTGCTTGGCGGCCAGATCCTGCTCGGCTTGGGTCTTCGCCGTCGCCGCGTTCTCGGCCTGTTGGCGGGTCGTCTCGACCGCCTTGGCGGCGTCCTTCGCGGCCTGTTCGGCTGCGGCGACCTTCGCCGGGTCGGATGCGTCGGCCGCGGCCTGCTTGACCGTATCGAGGTTCTGTTCGGCGGTCTTCAGTGTATCCTGCGCTTTCGTGTCGGCGGTCTGCGCGTCCGTCTTGGCCTTGTCGGTCGTATCGGCGGCCTTCTGGGCCGACTGCACGTCGCCGCTGAGCTTGGTCATGTCGTCGCCGGCCGCGGCCTTGGCGGTCTGGTCGGCGTTCCGCTGCGCCTCGTCCTTGGCCTGCTGCGCGCTCTGGGCGGCGTTCTGCGCGGCCGTATCCGCCGCCTGCGCCGCGTCCGCGCCGGCCTGCGCCGAAGCCTGCTGGCCTTGGGCGGCCTTCACATCGGACTGCGCCTTGGCCTGCTGGCTCTCGGCGGCCTGCACGCCCTGACCGGCGGCCTGCACACCCGGATCCGCATTGACCGTGGACTCCACGTTCGCCTTGGCCTGTTGCGCCGCGGCGTCCGCCTTGTCGGCCTCGGCCTGCTTGGTCTCGACGTCCGCCTGCGCGGCCGACTGCGCGTCCTTCGCCGACTGGACGTCCGCCTGCGCGGCCTCGACCGGATCGGTCGGGGTGGCCGCGGCCTGCTGCGTGGACTGGTCCGGGGCCTGTTCCGGCGTGGTCTCGTCGGCCATCGCGGCCTGCGGGGCAAGCACCGTCGCCGCGGTCAGACCGACCGCCAGCATCGGCTTCATGTCAATGGTTCCGCGACGGGGCAGCGACGCCGCGTGCTGCGGGGTATGGTTCTTCTTCATGGTTCCTCACCTTCCATGTCCGGCGCCCTTCGGGCCGTTCCCGCAGGGCTGTTACACCCCGGTCATGCGTCCCGTTTGGACACCGTCATTGTGTCTCGGGGACAACCTTACTCTTGGGCGGGAATCTTCACGGCGTATCCCGGACACGCCAGAGGTGGTCCCTAATACCCGACGGCGCGGATAAGCCATCGCACCGCGGGAATGCCGCCGGCCAGCGAGACCACGATCAGAGACAGCCACGGCAACCCCCACGGCACGATCCGCGCCATATAGGCCAACCCGCATGCACCCGCCACGGCCAGCCTCCACGCGGCCACGGCGGCGGCCAACACAAGACAGCAACGGAACCCGCCCGGCAGACCACAGACCACGACATAGAAGAACACCCCGAGACATGCGGCCGCCCAGGAAAACCCCCGGGTCTCGGCGAATAC
>NZ_PCGX01000007.1:0-207936 GCF_002846655.1 Bifidobacterium thermophilum
TGTTCAGCTTGTCCAAGAACNCNNNGAGTNGCTCNNGTCGGCCAGACGGTACGGGAAGAGCCCGTACGGCAGGCATTTGCAGGGCATCGCCGACGGTGACATCCGCCTCGTAGACAACAGCAAGGTACCACAAATTAACAACTAATGGCAACATCATCATGGCAAGAGGATATTGGCTCAAGGAGAAATTAATTGGAAATTAAACAATTGTTCTCGCGAAAAAACTGGGTGCTTCTAAAAGCAATGGTAAGCACAGATTTTAAGCTTAGATATCAACAGTCAGTGCTTGGTTATCTTTGGTCGATATTAAAGCCGTTGATGCTATTTGCGATTATGTATATGGTGTTTGTGCGGTTTTTGAAGTTTGGAGCTGATGTACCTCATTTCGCCGTGGCTCTGCTATTGGGTACAGTGATGTGGACTTTTTTTGCAGAAGCAACTTCTGGGGGAATGATGTCCGTCGTGGGTCACGGAGATTTACTGCGAAAAATACATTTTCCGCAGTTAACAGTCACAATTTCAGCTGTGATGAGTGCTTTGATTAATTTTGGAATAAACTTTAGTATAGTGTTAATATTCTCAATAATTAATGGAGTCAGAATACGCTGGACGGTCCTACTATTGGTGCCGATATTCTTGGAATTGATAATTTTGGCATCTGGTGTTGCGTTCTTTCTGGGGGCATTATTTGTTAACTTTAGAGATTTGAACCCAATATGGGAAGTAGTGATGCAGGCAGCATTTTACGCTACGCCGATAATATATCCTGTTTCGTTGGTAGTGGCAAATGCGGGGCCGAGGATAGCACACGCTATGTTGCTTAATCCTATGGCACAAATCATTCAAGATGCCCGTTATGTATTGATATCTGATCAATATCCCGTTATTTGGACTTCGTATACTAACCACTTATTAATGATATTTCCAGTGTTGATATCAATAGTGATTTTTATTGCAGGAATTGTATTCTTTAATTCTAAATCTAAATCATTTGCTGAGTTGGTGTAATGAAAATGAAGATGAAACAAGACAATCGAGATATAGCGTTACGGGTAAGTAATGTATCAAAAAGCTTCAAATTGCCGACCGAACGATCAGGCAGCTTGAAAAATGCCCTATTTAATCTAGTACGTGGTGTACACGGGTATCGCATACAGCATGTATTGAAGGATATATCCTTTGAAGTTAAGAAGGGTGATTTTTTTGGTATTGTAGGTAGGAATGGCTCAGGAAAATCTACATTACTTAAGATAATATCTCAAATATATACTCCAGATTCAGGAAGCGTAGAAGTTAACGGTAAATTAGTGCCCTTCATTGAACTTGGAGTTGGTTTCAATCCTGAATTGACAGGACGCGAGAATGTGTATCTCAATGGGGCAATGTTAGGATTTTCGCATGATGAAATAGATGAAATGTATGATGATATAGTGAATTTTGCCGAGTTGAATGACTTTATGGAACAAAAGCTAAAAAATTATTCAAGCGGCATGCAAGTACGATTGGCTTTTTCTGTTGCCATTAAATCTAGAGGCGATATATTGGTGCTGGATGAAGTCTTGGCGGTTGGCGATGAGGCCTTTCAGAAGAAATGTCAAGATTATTTCATGCAAGCCAAACAACAGAAGAAGACCATTATTTTGGTAACACATTCAATGCCAGATGTTAGAAAATATTGTAATAAAGCAATGTTGATTCAGGACGGCAGGATTGCGAAGATAGGTGATGCGGATGAAGTCGCTTCAGCTTATTCTGCGATGTTCAATGATGCTATTGAACAAAATCAGAAGGCTGTGAGTGTTTCTGAGTCTGTTGGCACTGACTCTTCAAATGCTCTTGAAACTTGTAGCGTTGATGTTTCTGATGTTCGTGGCAGGGCTGTCAACAATTTCAATATGCGTGAGAATTTCCTTGTACGCACTCATTTCACGTGCCACGACATACTTCACGACGTAGTCTGTGCAATTGATGTCATTGATGCTCTTGGAAGAAAGATGTTTTCCTCTTCAACTGTTTCATTGCATGAGCTTGAGGTTGTAAACTCGGGATCGCATGACGTGATATTCAATATTGACAATCTGCTGCCCTTTGGTGAGTATACAATTAATTATTCAATTTCAGACTCTACGGGTCCCTTGGATGAAATGGTGGGTGCCTGTCGATTCTCTGTAGGACAAGAATATTCCGCAAATCATGTTATGTTGCACCCCAAAATAACTATTTCCGTAGATAATAGTAATTTCAATACTAAATGATATTTATATGCTAATATCAATGCAGCATTCATAAACAGCTTATTTTATTATTGTATTTTTGGGAGACTGCGAGTATGGTACAGCTCAATGAATCAGATGTTCGTCGCATGGCGATTTACTGTTTCTATGACAAGAACGGACGAGCTGGAAAGTATATTGATACCTTTTTAGCGGAGTTAAATCGTTATATCGATAGACTCGTCATCGTAGTTAATGGCAAATTGAATCAACAATCAAAGGAATTGTTTGAAAAATACACAAATACGATACTTATACGTGAAAACAAAGGCTTAGATGCCGCGGCCTATCGTGATGCAATGTTACATGAGGGGTGGAATAATCTCGTCTCCTATGATGAAGTCATATGTTTAAATGATACAGTTTTGGGACCCATCTATCCATTTTCTGAGATGTTCGACGTAATGGATAGTAGAGATGTAGATTTCTGGGGTATTACGGCAAGCCCGGAAAGCAATTTGAACGAAGAACATATTCCAACCCATGTACAAGCATATTGGCATGCGTATAGACGATCTATAGTCAGTTCTCCGCAGTTTCAGCATTATTGGGAGAGCATGCCGAATTATTCTAGCTATGCAGAAGTTACGAGAAAGCATGAGATTGCTTTTACTCCTCATTTTGAAAAACTTGGCTTTTCTTGGAGTACTTACATCGATTATCAGAAATATGCTGAGTTTTCGCCTTACCCATTAATTTATATGCCGATGCAAATGCTGAGAGAAGATAGATGCCCGGTATTTAAAAGGCGATCATTCTTCCTTGGTTATTCATTCTATTTTGATCAGACCGCAGGCCAGCCGGCAATGGATTTATATGAGTACATCAAGGATCACACGTCATATGACGTGAATTTGATATGGGATGCGATTCTCCCCTCATATAACATCGCCGACATTGCACGTGCCATGCATTTGGATTATGTACTACCTTCCCGTACGCTCAACCCACGGCAACATACCGTGGTCAAGTCGGCCTTTATTTACCATGTGTATTTCATGGATCTTCTCGATGAGACATTCCATTATCTAGAGTCTGTTCCTCAAGAAACAGATATTTACGTGACGTCGTCAGATAAGAAGATTCCGCTGATTCAGCAGTATGCCCAAGAGCATGGATTCAGTCACGAAATTCACTATATTCCTGTGAAGAATCGTGGTCGCGATGTTTCAGCGTTGCTTGTGGCTGCATGCGATGTAGTGCTCAATGGCGGATATGAGGTCATTGGATTCGCGCATGATAAGAAATCAAGCCAGAACCAGGAAAATGGCCATAATGGGACTGAAACCCAAGGTTTCACGTATAAGTTGATGGAGAATACGCTAGGCAGTCGTGAATTCGTGAACAATATTCTCACGTTGTTCACTAATAATCCGCGTTTGGGACTTCTCTGCCCGCCGCCGCCGTATCATGCCCTATACTTTGCGCACACTTTACCTGTGGAGTGGGGTCCTAACTTCGAAAATACGAAAAAACTCATCGAAGACACTTTAGGTCTTCATGTGCCTATGGACCCTGCAAAACCGACCATGTCAGCTATGGGATCATGCTACTGGTTCCGGGTGGATGCACTTAAACCGTTGTTCGAACATGGATGGCAGTATGAGGACTTCCTTCCTGAAGGCCAAATGGGGGCAGACGGTTCCATTTCTCATGCTATTGAACGTGCAAATGGATATGTTGCCCAGTCGCAAGGATATTATCCGGCATGGGTGCTGTCGGATCGGTATGCACGCATTGAGGTTGACTCATTGTTCTATACAACAAATACACTCATCAGCGCTGCAGGGATGGCGCGAAGAGGTGAGACGATTCTTGCTAACGCTCTGTCAATTAGCGATGCAACAAGTCGACGAGGCCGCTTGCGTAGACGCATCCGTAGAAGAACGCATTTGATTCTCAAGGGATTCACTCAGACATTCGTCAAACCGTTGCCAGAGTCGGTGAAGAATGTCTTGTACCGAATCGCTTGGGCACCGATAAACGGATACAGGCATACTCGTGACGCAATTACTCATCTCATATACAAGTAGAAGATCGTCATGCCTCTAGCTGTGTGGTGATATTCAAGCTGTCGCCACACAGCTATTTCATGTTCTTTACTACACGGTCGTATAAGTACTTGTCCATTAGCCTCAGAACGCGGGTCGATGCGCATTGCATACGCTGGAATGGTGTCAACTTGGCAATAAGGGCTTCCGCTTTCGCTATATCTTCGTCGAGGGTATGGGGGTGGTCGTCAAACTGCACGTCTTTGGCCGTGCGCTCTTCCGCAATCGATCCCATGAGCGTATAGTAACTGCGCATTGGTGTGACTCCGTGGTTTAGCGCAAGCTCGAAATTGGCAGCCCCGGCTTCAACGTTGTCATGGTAGAAACCGAAACTCCGCTCGGAATGTGTCACGGAGTCCCCGGACTGCAGCCAGTTGTAGAGGACCACGTCAAGATCAGCTACCGAGCTCATTCGTGAATACAGTTCACCCGCAACCATAACGTCCTGCGCGTAAGCACCCTCCGGGAACCTCAAGTCATCCCATAGCTCACGGCGATATAACCGGCACCAGTTCGCCTCGTTGAAATAGCGTGCCTCAGTCTTCCTGCCGAGCGCTGTACCAATCATTCTCAAACTCTTGCAGAAGACGGTCTGGTAAGCGCGCAACGGGTTACGGAATACGGTTATCGTGCTCGGCTCGGAAGCGCCTATTGCAGCTTGCTGCTGTACCGTATCGAGTGTGGATACGCCGAACTGCCGCCAACGTGCCTTGCTCATATCCGCGTTCGTCTGTAACAAGGCATCGAGCAGAAGTTCGATATTGCGTCGATCCAGAATATCATCGTTGTCGGCAAATGCGATATATTGCCCTTCTGCACGATCAAGGCCGGCATTTTGTGCTTTGCCAATCCCTCCGTTCAACTGATGCACAACAACGACGCGCGCGTCTTTTGCAGCGAAAACATCGCACATTTTGCCTGACACATCAGTTGAGCCATCATCGACAAGAATAATCTGCAGATTGCGGTAGCTCTGCCCAAGAATCGATTCAACGCAGCAGGGAAGGTATCGTTCAGCGTTGTAGACGGGCACGATGATGGTTACTAGCGGATTGTCTGTCATGGAATTCTAGTGTACGCGATACCGGCCCACTGGCAACGTAGATTGTGCAGTATAGTGCGTCTACTTGGCAACGGTCATGAAATCGGTGTTCCTCAAATACTGTTTTCCTGCCGTGAGATCGTACTGGATGAGTTGGTAATCATGAAGCAGCGATTTCTGGTCCGCTGTGAGATCTTTGGTGAGAATGCGGTTGCCTGCGTCATCAAGATATACCGGCTGGTTGGAATCTCCTGCAGAGGCAGACACTGACATTGCAGGAATCGCCGAGTGCATTTTAGTGAGAAATGCGAGGTATGGCGAAACCCTCGCATTGAGATGTTGCGCGGCTTGTGCCATGAAATAGTTTGATGATGTATACGCGCTACTTGAATCATCAAGCTTGGTGCCGGCAGACGCTGATGCCGTATTTGACCAGATGAAGTAATCTGTCTCATGTAATCCAATCTGGTTGTTCTTATCTTCGCTTGCCGTCGCATAAATGCCAGGAAGATGATCACCGTAGAAAATCACGGTAATTGGACTGTTGATTTGGTTGAGCTGATTGAGGAAATCCGCAGTCGCCTGATCGGTGTAGTTCACACCTTTGGCATAAGTTTCGATGTTGGTGCGTTCGTCTTCGGTGATATCGGTTGAAGTGTCTCCTGCATACTTAAATTGGTTATTCTGGTACCAATCGGCATAGGGCAGGTGATTCTGCATGCTGACTGCTTGGATAAATTGATTGTTTCCAGCGTCGGTGTTGATGTTTGTGAAAATTCCAGAGTAGAACGACGAATCAGAGGCATACCAGCTCGAATCGATTGGTTGCAAGCCATTTAACTTTGGTTTGCCATCAGAAGCGTAGAATTTGAAAAACCCAAACTTGTTATAGTTGCTGTCGCGCAGATACATGGTACGGGAATACGCATGGAACGCGAGAGAGCTGGATTTGCCATTCGCCTCGTTCCAGAGCTTATTGAACGTGGGCGTCCACTTGAGTTTCGGCACCAGCTGCTGGTAGGCGATGGACAGTGATGAGTCGTAATTGGCCATGTTGAGGCCTGTCAGCGCCTGATACTCGATATTCGCGGTTCCGCCGCCGTACCCGGGGGAGAGCATGAGCCCTGATGTGGTCGCCGACTTGATGGCCCTGATTTGCGGCATCGGGTCTTCGGCGAATGACACGCCCGGAACGCGGGTGGGGTCGGAGAACGATTCAGACAGCACCATAATCACCGTGTTGTCGGTGAGGTTCGCGGTGCGCGTCTGGTTAATGGTTTCGGCTTCACCTGCATATTTCTTGGCGAGGGCTTCCATGTTTTCTTTGCTGTACTCGTTCGGCTTGTCCATGATCTTGACGTGTGCGAGCCGCAGGAAGTTCATGGTGGGGCCGTTCGCTGTCGCATCACCCATCGCATCCCATAGCTGCGGGGCATCTGACAGCCCAGTCGCAAAGTTCTTCGCCCAGGACCCCTCGACAGGCAGCCCCCACGTAAACGACACGCACAACACCACACTGAGTATGGCGGTCGCCCACCTGCACACCATGGCGGTGATGTTCTTGGCACTGACGAATGCTGAACGCTTCCACGTGTACGGGATCAGCCCGCGGCGCCGGTCGAGGAACTGCAACACCACGCATACCACGATCAGCCAGATCACTCCGGTGACGGCCGAGTTGATGAGGATCATGTCCTTCTTCGTGGTGAATGACATAATGCTGTCGCCGTTGCCGCCCGTGATGAACTGCAGATCGGCCGGAATAATCGGCTCGTTGCGCAGTTCCACCTTAATCTTGTCGGCGATGGCGAACACGGTCATCAGAGTGCCGAAGACCGCGGTCGCCACCCAGAACCGGTTGATCACAAGAATAATCGTGAGATAGAGCACGCCCAGCACAATGAAGTTCAGCCACGCCTGGTAACTCTGGTGCAGCCAGATCTGGCTGACGAAACTCGTGAGCTGCCCGGCGACGGAATTCAGCGCCTTGGTCTGGTCGTCCACAACCTGCCCCTTGGCGTACGTCGGCTCGGTGTAGACGCTCCATTGCAAGCCGATGACACTTGCCGCGGTCACCACAATAAACACGATGGTGTAGAAGGCGAAGGAGAAGCGCATCCGCTTGTCCCAGATGCGGGTCTTGAAGAACTTGCAGGCGGAGAAAACGACTTGCACGGCTTTCAAAGATGTAAACGCGTGCCAACCGCGGACGATGGTGGATGCGAATGTGCGCCAGCCGTGGGCGATTGCACCAAACACCGGGGCGAAGAATGAGACTACAGCTGCCCAAGCGGTGGACACTGCGCTGCGGACTGTGTTCCATGCCTTGCCGAGGAGGGCGGCGACTCCAGTGAACGCATGCCGCGCTTGGAATCCTGAATCACCTGGTGTCTTGATGTCTTCGGCTGTCTCGTTGCTCCGTTGTGACGAGTCTGCGGATGTGCTGGGCTCGTCCTTTTCTTCTGAATCATCTTCAGAATCACCTGTCGTCTTACTGCTATCGGCTGACGAGTCGGTGAAATCCACGGATCCATCAGGCCTGAACACCGCACCTATAGGCGGTGCGGCTTTCACTGCCGGCTGCTTGGGCGCTGTTTCCGAGGTTTTGTCGTTAGTATCGACAGTATCTTGCTCAATTTCAGTCTCGGAATTGGTTGGGGAAGTACCCTGTTGTGCGGGAGTATGGTGCGTGTGAATCAATCCGTCATCTCCGGGGATAACCGTGTCATAACCGATTCCATCGGTATCAAGCAACTGCTCGAACAAGGATGCGTTGTCGGGGGTGTCGTGAGAGGTGTCGCCCGCATACTGCCGTTGTCCTTGTTCGTCTTGCACGAGACATAATCGTACCGGCATGGCATAGACAAGCGAATCCCTTGGTAGACAACGCGTTAACGGCTGAACGATGACTGAATGTGAACGCAACCATTGGGCGGTGCTTCCGGATCTCACACTGATGCTCGAATCATTGCGAATTGAGAGCGGAGGTGAAGCGGCGCGGAAGTCCGCCAAAAATGCGTGGCTCCCGACAACTCTGCCGGAAGCCACGCATAGCTTCAGCCAAGTCATACAGATCCGCATGAGATGACGGAGTGATGAGGCGAGACGCAGTCGTGACGGCGCATTGATATCGGTCGGTACGCTCGCGTCGCACCTCTTGCGTCTACGAAACTGCTGACTACTTCACGGGCTGGCCCTTCTTGCGGCCACGACGCTTCATCACGCCTGCGGTCGCATCTTCGGCGGCGAACACGGTCACACGGTCTGTTGAGGAAACCTGCCCGACAATCGCCTGATAGGCGACGTGGCCCTCATCGACCTCGGCAAAATCGAAGAACGAGGCGATGGCGTCCACCACCGACGGTTCGCGCACAGTAACCGAAGAGGCCTTTGTGGCTTCTTCGCCCTGCTTCTTTGCCCGGCTGAATTTCACCGCGTTGCGATCCGAGGCCTCGCACGGCTCAACGGCAATCTGGCGGGTGCTCGTGTTGACGAGGATTTTCACGTACTCCGGGCATTCCATTGCGACCACCGTCGCCTTGTTGAACCGGACCAGCGTCTTGGTGACGGTCATCACGGCTTTTCCGGCGGGCTTGCGGATATTGATCTCTTGGAATCCGTGTAATGAGGTCATTAGATACTCCTTTATATTCTTGCGTTGTTCCGCGGACGTATCCGCGAATTTAACTCAGGCTTCATGCTTGAGTGTTTGTATATCGTGATTAAAAGTATACCGTTGATTTGTGTACTTCTTACCGATTTTTCCGTGAATATTGAAAATGAATACTTTTGACTTCGAAACCAGTAATGTATCCAGCAGATGCACGGACAAGACAATGCAAACCATCTGAGAATCATGAGCAACAGATCAGCTCGTGTTACCGGCATCCAGCAAGAATTAGGTGGTCGTGTGAAAGAGGGGTAGGTGGCGGAGTGAATTCTCGCGCTAGTGGTATCGTATAAGAGTTTTTGAGGAGATTCCACGAGAATTGGGGAACCATTGACAATCGCTGATTTACTCCAGGCTGTACGCAAGCATATGGTGGCTGCGATCGCTACATTCGTCGTGATTGTGGCCGCAGTCGCGGGATACACGTTCTTGGTGCCGCCTCAGTACACTGCGACCGCGGAGCTGTTCGCAACCTACGCTTCGCAAGGGGAGTCGCAGAATTCATCGGATATGAATTCGGGCGCATCGTATCTGTCAACCCAGATCAAGACCTACCCGCAGCTGGTGAAGACCGAGGCCGTGCTAAAGCCGGTCATCAAGGAACTCGGTCTTGACATGACAACCGACGAGCTTGCCGGCAAGGTCACCGCCACCAATCCAAGCAACACATTCATGGTCGATGTCTCCGTCCAAGACGGCAATGCAGAGCAGTCCGCCCGGATTGCCAACAGCGTCGCGAAGAACCTTTCGGAGCAGATTTCATCGTCCCTGTACACCGATGAATCTGCGAAATCCCCGATTCAGCTCAACCTCGTGCAAAAGGCCCGTACGCCGCAGTCTCCGAGCTCTCCGAAAGTCGGACTGTACCTTGCAGCGGGCGTGGTGCTTGGCCTGATCTGCGGAGTCGGCATGGCGTTGCTGCTTGACGTGATCAACACGCGTGTCGAGGGCTCCTCCGATGTGCGCGAGCTGACCAAGGCTTCGTCGCTCGGTTCGATTCAGCGTTCGGAACTGCTTGACGAACCGCGGCCTGTCGTTATTTCGCAGCCAAGTAGTAAAGAGGCGGAAGAGTTCCGCAAGATTCGCACGAATATCTCCTTCCTTGCACCGAATGTCAAGGAACACGGTCATCTGCTCGTCTTCACGTCGACCAGGCCGGGCGAAGGCAAGACCACCACGGCAACCAATACCGCGGCCGCCATCGCCGAAGTCGGCAAGAGCGTGCTGCTTATCGACGCCGATTTGCGCCATCCGTCCGTGGCGAAGGAAATGGGCATCGAGGGCCACGTCGGCTTGTCTCATATTCTTTCCGCTCAGGCGACGCCGCGTGACGTGGTGCAGAGGTATTGGAAGCAGAATCTTCATGTGCTGCCCGCAGGCAAGCGTCCTGCCAACGCCAGCGTGCTGCTCAATTCGGAGCTGATGACCGAGATGGTCGAACAGGCGCTCACCCAGTACGATTACGTCATCATCGATACCGCGCCGCTGTCTGTGGCGAACGATGCGACGGTGTTCGGCCGTATGGCGCATGGTCTGATTCTCGTCGTCGGCAGGGGTGTTGCAGAGAAGAAGGATCTTGCGGATACCGCCACATCGCTGAAGGAAGCGGATGTTCCGGTTCTCGGCTTCGTGCTCAACTTTGCGGACGAGAAGAAGCATTCCAATAAGAACGGCAATTATTACTACTATTATTATGATGAATCCACTGGTAATCACGGTGGGAGCAAACATAGCAAGTGACACCCGTCATTGAGACGAAAACGGGGGTAGACGGAGTCGAAGGATTCCGGCTGCCCCCGCGTGTATTTTCTTGGTGCGCGGTGGTACCGACGAGCGGGTAACCGATCGCAATCCGTGGAGGTACCGGCGGTGACCTACCATAGGTAAAGATGTGCATGGCGTGACGCGCGGCAAGAGTTGCGCGAAGTGAAACAAGGAGAAGTCGATGACAGGACAGGAGCATCAGCAATCGGATATGAACCTGCTGTTTCCGATCGCCAAGCCGACCGACGATGCTGACAAAGCCTGGCATACTGACAAAGACGCAGCTGCTGGTAATGACGAGCAACAGGGGGCCCAGGGGCGTTTGGGCAACGCGGGTGGTTCTGCTGGCGTGAATGGCCTGAACGGTATGAATGGCGTGGCTGACTCGGATGCTCCGGGCGGCATCACCGCCGATTCCTCTAGCATTCCAGCTGCCGGAGCGCTCGGAACGGGTAATGCTCCGGCGTCCGCCGATGAGGACGGGATACTGCCAGGAGATATCGTTGACACGAACTGGGATATTCCGCTTATCACGTTCCCGATGCTGGACAATGAGCAGAGTGGCGAGGTTTCGCCGATCAGCAAGATTGCGGATATCAGCTCGCGCGCTCCCCGCACCAGCAAGTCAACTGCCGGCGGGCCTGCGGCAGCTTCCGGTGTTGCCGGCGCCGCAGTTGCAGGTTCTGCGGCTGCTGCGGCTCCAATATCCCCGTCCAATCTCACAGCGGGAGCGTCTCAACATCGTGCCGGAACAAAAACCGAACAATGGTTGAACGCGGCGAGGCAAGACAATAATCAGGCGGAGACTCAACAATTCGGGGCCGCGCTGGCGCCATCGAATATTGGAACGCAAAGTGGCGTGTCGAACGCGGCGCTTGAGACGTCAAACATCAGCTTGTC
This sequence comes from Bifidobacterium thermophilum, assembly GCF_002846655.1. NCBI lineage: Bacteria > Bacillati > Actinomycetota > Actinomycetes > Bifidobacteriales > Bifidobacteriaceae > Bifidobacterium > Bifidobacterium thermophilum. The sequence continues at coordinate 11,701 of NZ_PCGX01000007.1, forward strand.
GATGCCGGATGTGCCGGGAATGATGATGCCGAATCCGGTAGCTGCTGTTTCGGGTGGTGTTGCTTCGGGCACGGCTGCTTCAGCTGCTGCCACTGCTACTGTTGGTGCTGAGGGTGCTGCAGGTGCGGCTGGGGCTCAACGGGGCGGTAATCAACACGTCGGTCAACACGTCGGTCTTCAGCAGCCGGGACCATCATTGCTTACTCCTCCGGCTCCGCGCGCGGATGATATCGCTCGTGAACGCGTCGCCAATGCGGAAACCGAAACTATGACGCCCGTCTCCTCGGCGGCTGTCGTCGCTGGAACTGCTGCGATTAGCGCAAAAGTCACGGCTCCGGGGGCTGCAAAAACCAATGCCACCAGGACTATCCATACCCCTCAAAGCGGGACGACCGGTCCGCAGGATGCCGTCGGCTCCTTGCAGGAAGAACTGGTCGACAACAGCGTGCGACAAGCATCGGGTAACGAGCAGCGGCGTGCTGAGGAAGCCGACGACTCTCCATCATCGCGCGGAACGAAAACCCGTAGCCGGGCGATTGTCGTGATATTCCTGATCATCACCATCATCGCTGCCGGGGTGGGTGTGTACTACCTGTCCGGGATGGTCCGGACCAATCGCAATCGCAGCAATGCATATTCAAACTGCACGAAAGCGTATAGCCAAGTCAAAGAAAACTCAGAAACCCTTACAGCAACACTGAAAAGCACTGCAGCGCAACAGAAAATCGGCACTGATCAGGTCGCCGATGTCATGACCGTAGAAAAGCTGAAAACCGCGGTAAGCAAGGCGAAGTCCGCAAGCAAGCCGGTCATGTGCAAGACTTCCATGAGTACGGACGCACTCGGCAAGGCGGCAGAAACCAATCAGACACTGGCCACGCAGCTGGTCAACTTGAATTCCACCGTAAAAGCAGCTGCAAAGGATGTGAAGACCAGCGCGAAAACCAAGCAGACCAATGATTACAACTCTGCGGTCGACACGCTGAAGACAACGACAAGCGAAGCCTCGACGTTGCTGTCCAACAGTCAAGGGGTTGTCGCGGATGACAACACGCGAACGACGCTGCAATCCGCGATTGACGCGGCCAATACGCTGTTGCAGAAGGACAAGCCGGCGCTCGTGGATGTGCAAAAGGCGCAAAACGACTTGCAAACCGCTTCTGACGCGGTGAACGCATCGATGGAAGAGTACAAGACCCAGCGGGCCGCCGCTGATGCTGCAGCTGCTGCCTCGGCTGCGGCTGCACAGGCTCAGAGTCAAACGCAGGGGCAGACGCAGAGACAGACGCAGAGACAGAATAATAGCGGTGGTGCGGAGTCTGGTGCGGAAAGCACGAAGACGCCAACATCTCAACCTACGCCCACGAAAACCCCTACCTCCCCGGATTCCCCAACCTCATCACCGTCGGAGTCCGCCTCTCCTTCTGCAAGCGCGAGTGGCAAGTGATCGAGTGATTGCTGAGGCGGCGTTCCGGTCGTCGGGGCTGCGCGAGCGGACTGGACCCGAGGTTAGTATGTGATTTCCGATTTGGTCCGCTGGCGTGGGCTGTCTGATGGCCGGTGGATCGGTTGATTGTCTTCTGAGCGTTGCTTGAGTGTTGGTATTCTGCGGTTTGGTGATTATCGCGGTTGGTGGTCTGTTGGCTGGTGGTGTTGTGCGGACCGGATCGGGAATCGGCCAGTGATTTGCGATTTGGTCCGTGGGTTTGGGCTGCACTGTGGTTGGTGGCTCGATGCCTGGTGTCTGCCGCGCTGGTGGATTGCCAGAATTTAGCGGTTCTTGGATGATCGGCATTGTCGGTGGCAAGGCGCCGGGTGTTGTGATTGTGCCCTGGATTCGAAATCGGCGTGTAATTCCTGAGCTGGTCCATTGATTCGGCTACTTGGCGGTTGGTGAGGTGTGGTCAATTGTTGGTATTCTGCGGTTCCTGTGCTGTCGTTGTGGTCGATGGTCCGGAGTCTGGTGGCATGGCGCGGACCGGATTAGGAATCTGCACGCGATTTCCGATTCAGTCCGCGGATTCAGCCGATTCCACAAATCGACGAGTCGACGCCCTCTCCGAGGTTTACGCAGATCACCAGAATTCCAGTGCCCGCGCTGCCATGCTGGTGGACCAATCCGTTGCGCGAGGCTGTCGCTTGGCGACAATATGGGACCGAATCAGGAATCAATCCCCGATACTCGCTCTAGTCCTGTCATCTGGCGTGGTCGTCAATCAGGCAATGAATCCGGTCATCAGCCAGCCAATCAGCCCATAATCTGCCCCAAATATCAATCCAGCATAAGTCCAATCACCACCCCGTCATCGTAGCGAATGCCTACGCCGGTCAGCCAACATCTCCCACGGAATTTGAGTGGACAGCATGAGCGGATGCCCGGCTCTTTGCGCCCGTGCTGAGGCAATTCTCATGGCAAGGCGCTCGCGGTTGATGGGATTCGCAAGATCAAGTTGGGTCACCTGCAGAATCATCCAACCCATGGATTCGAGAAGACGGTGCTTCTGAAGATCCCTACGCCATTGACGTTGTTCAGTCCGATGTTGGTCGCCTGCGTATTCGATGCCGATTTTCAGTTCGCAATCAGCGAGATCAAGCGTGATATCTCCTCCCTGATCGGAAAGGATATCCGGAACCCGATAATTCACTTCGAATCGGTCCAGTCCGTATGAATACAGGCATAACCGCAGCTGGGTCTCCTTTGGTGAATCACTTCCGGTGACGACCAGTGCGAGCGAGGCACGGCATTTGGCTTTGCCCGGGAAACGCTGTGATGTGAGGAATTCTTCGAGTGAGGCTTCCGTTGCATGCCCATGTCTGATAAGCGACTCGGCGACTTCGGTGAGTTCATCGATTCGCAAGCCCGGTGCCAGCAATCCCCATGTCGCTTCAGGCGATAACACCCGCAATCCGGCGGACAGCATAATGGTATGTTCTACAGTCAGGTCTTTCCACTGGTGCATCGCAATATCCGGACTGTCCGGACCGAATTGTTGACGACGCAAATGGCGTTTGCTTACGGTGATATGAAGCTGATGATCGTTGAGTAGCCGTTCTGGACGTTCGACCCGAAACAGGTCGAGGGCCGTGGTGTGCGAAACCACCCCTTTGAAGCGCACGCTCAAGCAAGTCCGTAACGCTTGCTGTTGTCGTTCTGATAGCGTTTTCGCTGTGATTGGCTTGTACAGTTTGTCTGGGTTGGGTGATGGACTGCTCATGGTTCGACGATATGTGATGGTTAGTGGGAAAACGATTCCGCGCGAACAATGTGGTCAGAAGATGATGGTGAGTTGTCATCAGTGATTCTTGAGGTCGATTACGGATACGCTGTGCTGACAGGAGTAACTCGGGCGCATGATATCGGACGATGGACTGAATCGGAGATTCAACGCGGAGATTGGATTCATTGCAGGGAATGGATGCTGTGCAGGCATCGGGTATGGATGCAAGCGAGAGGGCAAATACCGCTGCCTTGCAGGTATCTAATGGGATGAAACCGGTGGTTGAGCGGGGTCCGTGTGTGTTGGACTGCATCCGATATTCATGATTGATTTAGGATTTGAGCCAAAGAACGGGATATGCGGCGTAGAGTGCTGGAGTGATGATTATGAATTGTTGGTATTCTGCGGATTTCGGTTTAACTGTGAGAGTGGCCGGGGTCTGTGTGCGCGAGGGGTTTGGACCGGATCGGGAATCGGTGGTTGATTCAGGGATGAGTCCTCGGTCAGACGCCCTTCAGAGCATGACGGTGTGAAGGCTATGAGGTAGGCGAGGTGTGGTCTTGCGAGATGGCAGATGCAGGGTGGATATTCGTGGATTGGAATCGAGTTCGGGAATAGATTTTGCATTCAGTCACCGAGGATGGACGAATGCGTAGGCTTGGCTGATGGCAGGTAGAATAGATTTGTTGGTATTCTGCGGATTTCGGTTGCACTGCAAGAGTGGCCACGGTATGTGCAGATGCGAGGCTCGGACCAAATCCGATACTGCGGGGCAATCCTCGAATTAATCCGCGTCGACGTGCCGGGGAATGGATATCAACCAGGTGCACCGGATTGCAGACCGTTGATATTTCTTGATTGTGAGATTGGTCGTTGGCACACAATGACTTGGGCATGACCCGTGGCAACTGCCACCGACGGACTGAATATGATTTCCATACTCGATTTCAGATTCAGTCCGTAATCTGAGGCCGGTTTATGACTGCAGTGATTGAGCGCACGGCCAGGATTGTTGCTATTCCAAAGTTCTTGAGCCCTATGCACCTTGCATGCGATACGTGGTAGGTGGCAGACATGGACTGGTTCGGTTTTCACCGGTCGATTCCGACATTGGTCCGTGGAATCGATCACCCGCCCATGTCGGGGGTTGGAACATCTCTATTGACAACATACGCAATCGCGGAAATCGCTGGTTCGAGATGTAATGGCGGCATCCAGCTGATGGTAAGCGGAATCATCGCAAAGGAATGGCATTGAGTCCAATGAGAGTAATCCATGAACAACGTGACTCGCGCGATGGAGTCATGCACGATTATCATTTGGTCTTACTGACAACGTGCGTGCTGTCATGTAACCGTTATCCCCTGTGACTGAGAAGAGCACCACACCCAACAAAACAAACTGGCTACGCTGAGCGAGGTCTCAGCGTAGCCAGTTTGTGAGAAAAACAGCCGGCAATCACTGCCAGCAGCAATCGAGCGATCAGTAGCTGTGCGCGCTCAGCCAGTGGCTATAAGCCCCCTGTACTGAGCCATAGCGGGAGTTGCAATACCCCCAGAACCAACGGAGCTGCGTCTGGTAGTTGGTTGCCCAGTCAGCGCCCGCGGAGGCCATCTTGCCACCGGGGAGCGCCTGCGGCAGGCCGTACGCGCCGGAGCTTGCGTTGGTAGCGTTCACACGCCAACCGGATTCGTGCGTAATGATGTATACGGTCGCGGTGAAATCGGCTTCGCTGCCGCCGTTGGCAAGAAGATAATCATGTGCCCACTGCTGCATTTCGCCCACCGGGGTGGTGGTGCCGATGTCGGTGCTCGTCGGGTTGGAGCTGGCTGTCTTCGTGGTACCCGTGCCCACAAGAATCACCTTGTCTACAGGAGCGGTCTTCACATACGACGCGAACACGTTGGAAGATACGACCTTGCCGCCTGCGCGCTGTACGAGGCTTGTGGTCTCCATGACACCGTCCTTGCCTTCAGTTTCGACCTTTTCGGTGCCCTTCGGCAGGTCCGCGGTTTCCTTGCGCACGACGTTGAATGCAATCGCATCATCGGATGTTTCGAGATCAGCGCCGGAACGCTCGATGGAGATGACCGTGGATTCGGTGACCTTGGTGGTCAGCGAGGGGGAGACGGTATCGTTCGGCTCAAGTGTGATATTGCCCGCTTCAAGAACGGACTTGACATTCGTGAAGTCCTTGCCGAGCACTACGCGGGATTTGCCGTTGATCTTCACCGTGATGTACGAGGTGTCGGCGTCAGCGCCCTTGAGGCTGCTACGCGTGGTACCACGGGAGACTTCATCGGCGTTGGTTTCCGTCGCCGAATATGCAGTGACAGTGGACTGGTGATGTTCGGCGGCGTAGTAGTTGCGTGACACGACGCCCGTCCCCACAAGAACGCCCACTGCGGCAATTACCGCCATGACCTTGATTCGCTGACGCTTGCTCAGCGACCTGAGGGTGGACACTTTCTTACGGTGGTTAGCCATGTCGCTCCTTGCTCGACCTACAGATGCCGTGTGCCGGGGTCATCAACTGCATAACCCCACGTCGCCGACTGCTCAACGCTGCCGCCGTCGGGTTGCACACCTTCTCTATACTACCGCGCTGATGTGAAACGGCAAATTCCGGACAAGCGGATTGCCGATTGCGGTCGGGCGCGTGCGGCCCGGAATTCTGACCTTGCGTATAGTCGACACCTACTGGCGTTCGGAATGTCAGTAGGTGTCCGGCAGCCCGCGTGCGCCGGGTGTGTTCCCGTGCGGAAACGTGGCGCGCCGTGCGTGTTCGCTCGCTGAGTAATCTGCGGAATCCGTAAAGTTAATGGGCCATGTTGATGGATCGGTGTTGCAGTTGTGTTGCGTTTGCGTAGTTGGTTGGATGCCGGCGGATGGGCGGTTGTGGTGACAGTGGCTTGTGTGCCTGGACTTGTGCGCAAACCGTCCGGCGAAAAACATCAGGACCGCACGGCGTGTCGGCTGTGCGGTCCTGTTGATGCTTGATTTGTCTTTGTTGGAAAGATTATTGCGCAACGAATCAGGTCAGGCCTGATCGCCGCTCTGATAGGCCTTGGCCTGTCCGATGAGGTTTTCCAAATCGGAGCCGCGCAAAGCGCCTGCCTGCTTGAAAATGATCTTGCCGCCCTTGACAACCATCAGCGTGGGCACGGCCTGGATTTGGGCCGCGGCGGCAAGTTCCTGATTCTGATCGATGTCGACCTTCGCGAAGGTGATGTCGGGATGCTCTTCGCTTGCCTTTTCGAACACCGGACCGAACGCCTTGCACGGGCCACACCAAGTGGCCCAGAAGTCAACGAATACCAAGTCGTTGTCGGTGATGGTCTTCTCAAACGTCTGCGTAGTGACGGCGGTGGTTGCCATGTTGGGCTCCTTACTTTCCGGATTTCCGGTCTTCACTGTCTTTCCGGATTTTCTGTTTACCGGGGCGACTGTCGCGGGACTCGGACTGTCGCGGTGTCGGGTTTTGCGTGGTTCCCAGCATCCCACACCGTGCGTGAAAGTCTAGCGCTGTCCGCCGATAGCCGAACTGCCGATAGCTGAACCGCAGATGGTCCGGATGCTGGCACGCGGTTGCGCACCGTGAACGGGCGGATGCGGCGTTGTGTGAGGATTCGCTCGCACGATGGCGGTTTGAGTGGCCGGGGTCGGCTGGGTTGTTGGTTTTGACCGGCGTTGTGTGAGGATTCGCTCGCACGATGGCGGGTGAGGTGGTCGAGATTGGGCTTCTGGGTGGCTTGGAGGGTCACTGTGTGAGGATTGGCTCGCACGATGGCGGTTTGGCGGGGTGGTTTGGTTGGTTTGGTGGTGCCGGGTGGTCGTTGTGTGAGGATTAGCTCGCATGGTGACCGGTTGGGTGGTTGCGTTTGGCTGGATTGTTGGTCTTGACCGGCGTTGTGCGAGGATTGGCTCGCAGAGTGGCGGTTGGGACGGTTCTAGGCCGTTGACGTGATGGGGTCGGGTGGCGTTGTGTGAGGATTCGCTCGCATGGTGGCGGTTGAGGCGGTCGGGATTGGGGTTCTGGATGGCTTGGGAAGTCAGTGTGTGAGGATTCGCTCGCATGGTGGTGGCGACCGCGTGCTTGCACAATCAACGGCAGTCACGGCATCGTGAGGATTCCGTTGTCACCTGCTTGCGACTCCGTGGTCCGCACCTGCTGGCGAACACGCCGCCAGGATTCTTGGGGTTGGGCAATAATGGAACCATGCCAGTGCTGAATGACGAGGTGCCCGACGAGGGCGACTACGATGCGAATCGCCGCAGAGGCGAGTTCGACCATATCACGCCGGAGGATTTCATCCGCGGATCAGGCCACGGCAACCCTCCGGGATGGCTTGACTCGGGCGAAATCACCCGGATCCGCCGTGAAACCCCGATGCCGTACGTTGTCGTTGTGCCGGTGCGCGTCGATGATTTCGGCCGAATCAGCAAGGTCGGCTCCCTCCTGTGCGTCAGCGAGGACGGGTCGGTTGAACGCACGTTGATTGCTGGACGAGTGCTGTATCACGAATCTGTGCGTGAGGCCATCGCCCGCAATATCTCCAAGGATCTCGGCGATATCGCGCTGCCGACCCTGCCACAGAGCCTGCAGCCGTTCACCGTGGCCGAATTCTTCCCAACCCCTGGTATTTCGCCGTTTTATGACCCTCGCCAGCACGCAATCGCCCTGTGCTATGTGGTGCCGATTCCGGGCGATTGCAAGCCACAGGATGAGACGCTCGACGTGGAATGGTGTGATGCACAAGGCGAGCAGCTGACCGAGTGCATCGACCAGATGGCCAACGGGTATGGCGAAATCGTCCGTCGTGCCCTCGCCTGGGCCGGAGCTTGATTTGTGTGGGCCGCGGACCGACGTCAAGCAGTCGAGACGAGAGTTGAGGAATGGGGACGAATGCGGCGACAACAACACCGGAACCGTTGATCCGGCTGCGTTATGACAACGTCAGGCGCGTACGGATCGCATGAAATCCATGAAATCAAGCTCACGGAAAACAAGAATCGGAACGGTCGGACGGTCGATTTCGCGGATACTTGGGACCATCGTTGAACGCAGTTTGATGTGATGCGGGGTGATTCGCTGGTGTGGGACACGCAGTCGGATGTCAGCCACCTACTGGTCACATACCAGCCACATTTCAGTCAACACAGGTCAGGATGAAGGAAGGATGAAAGACAACAATGACAGAGCAACATAATGCTGGATATCGCGATATTTGCGGGAAAGCTGGGGCAATCACGGAAATTGGCGTGACCGACGCAAGCGGCGCAACTACGGCAACTGGCGCAACTACGGCAACTGGCGCAGCACCGGAACCCGAAACACTCGAACCCGCACAAACCGTCGCTACTCCCGGTGTGTCGGCTACCGTTGTCGAACATCATCATCCATTCGCGCTCAACAACACGGTGTATCGCGACGGCACGGCGACGCCGATGATTCTGGTGCATGCCTTCCCGGTCGACCACCATATGTGGGACGCTTGCGCGGGCCAGATCATCAAGCGTGCGAACGCGCAAGGGCTGGACACCTTCGCCCTGTGGGCGCCTGACATGCCGGGGGCAGGGGACGGTCCGATTCCCGCCGTCGCAGACAGCGGCCGCATCGCCGCAGACGGCGCATACACGGACGCACTCGACCTGATGACCGATGCCTACGCGTCCCTGTTGCGGCGTGCGGGATACCGTAAGGCCGTATGGGTCGGCCTGTCCATGGGCGGATATGTGGTCATGGACATGCAACGACGCCACCCAGACCTGATTGCGGGGCTCGCCATGTGTGATACCAAAGCATCCGCGGACGACGATACCGCACGCGCGAACAGGCTTCGTATCGCCGACGAGTGCGAGCATGAGCACACAATTGAGCCGGTCATGCATTTCGCCCAGCCCCAGGACGGCGATTCGAGCATCAAACGTTCCGACGCCTTCATCAAGCAGATGACCGCCTGGATTCAGGCCCAAAGTCCGGAAGGCATCGCTTGGCGGCAGCGCATGGCGGCAGGACGGCCGGATTTGGGCGACCTGCTCGCCGCGGTACATGCTCCGGCTGCCGTCGTCAGTGGGGAATGCGATCCGTCCAGCCCGCCGGAGCAGATGCGGGCGCTCGCCGCGGCGATGACCGGCACGGAGGTCTCGTTCACACAGATTCCTGATTGCGGACATTTCAGCGCTGTCGAACATCCTGATGTCGTCGCCGAGGCGTTAGTCGATCTGATGTCGCGTGTTCAGCGGCTTGAGTGCTCCGAGCGTCCCTGACATCGCTCTGGGATATCGCAGGAATATGGGATATCGCGAAAATGAGAAAACGATCATGACGGGGATTATTGGAAGTATCGGTCGTAATGGATGTCACGGCCACAATGAACGAATCGAGGACGACCAACAATGAGCATGTTTTCACCGCTTGCGCTCACGCAAGCTCTGCCGTTTCTTCCTCTGGCACAAGGGGATATCGATTATCAGGTCGATCGCAGGAACGACCCGGACCTGTTCTCGTCAGTACTGTCATCGCCGGTGTGCACGGTCATGCTCGTCGATGGCGGCAAAGTCGCCGTACCCAAGGGGCAAGGCGACTTGGTCGATTATGACAATGTCAAGTTGCGTTTGGCAACGCTCCCCGGAGCCTATGTGCTTCCGGAACTCGCCTCGCACCCGCAGGCCGTCCCGATATTCCTTGGCTCCTACGGCGGTGCTCGCGCGGAACAGGTTGTGGCTGTAGACGTGACGCGCTTGCCGGGGCTTCATGACAACAACCTCGACGACCGTGTGCCGGATTCCGCATACGAGGGTGCCGACGACGCATTCGGCGCTACGGCCGGGGATGCCGCTTCACGCAAGCCGCGCGCAGTTCCGTCGGCGCTCGAACAGGCGGCGAAACGCTTCGATTGGGTCGATCTGCGAGGATTCGCGCCGCATGCCTCCGCACGTGAGGCAGGACAGGCCACCACAGCAGCCTCGTTGAGCGTGTGGCATATGCGGCAACGGCACTGCCCGACGTGCGGGGCCGAGGTCAAACCAGCACTGGGTGGTTGGGCACAGCGCTGCACGAACGCGGCGGACGGCAACAGACTGCTGTTCCCTCGCATCGAGCCTGCCGTCATCGTCTCCGTCGTGGATTCGCAGGACCGCTTGCTGCTGCAACATAATCGCGCGTGGCAGACCAAGACCATGTACTCAGTATCCGCCGGATTCGTGGAAGCCGGGGAGAACCTTGAGCACGCCTGCCGTAGGGAAACCCGCGAGGAGACCGGCATCGAACTGGGCGAGGTGAAATATCTCGGTTCCCAGCCGTGGCCGTTCCCGGCATCCCTGATGGTTGCGTTCAAGGCGCGGGCACTGAGCACGGATATCCGCGTGGACGGCGAGGAAACCGGGGACGCACGCTGGTTCACCCGCGACGAATATGAGCAGGCGCTCGCATCCGGCGAAGTCACGCCTCCGGTCAAAGCCGCCATCGCGCGCTACATGATCGAGGAGTGGCTCGGGCACGAGCTGTGAACTGGGGTCGCTGCGCTGCTGGATACCTGTGGCTATCTGCTCGAGTGCGGGTATGCGCCTGAGCACGGTTGCGGCACACAGGTTGTGGGTTGAGTCGCATAGGTTGTCATGCACAGGTCGTGCCGCAACGCTGTCGGCGTGCCGGATGTGATGTTCGACACGTGACATCGTTTCCGAAGCGTGTGTGCCCTGAACTGGTCATGTGATGCGGCTAAAGTCAGGCAGGAATGGATAGGAAAGGCATCAATGTGACGAACACTTTTGACGGTTCCGTGCCACGATACGGAGTTGGGGGCCCCGACATGCCGCGAAATACGCGCATGCCGGTGCAGCCTGATGCCCCAGGGGACATCTGGAAAACCAATCTGGCTGCCGATGCTGCCGATGTGAACGATGACACGCTCTCGGGTATGGAGATCCCTCTGTATGCCATCTCCGACGCCGGAAACGGCAATGCAGACGATGAGATGGCCACCGCGTTACGCCCGCCGCATAAGCGTCTGTGGCTGAGAATCCTGCTGATTGTGTTCGCAGTGCTTGCCGCCGCGGCGGTTGCCGCCTTCTTTACGGCACGTTGGTACTATCAGGACAAAGCCGCGCCGGGAGTCATGTTTGCCGGTGCATCGGTGGCAGGGCAGAACAGTGAGCAGCTGGCTGCCACGGTCAAATCCGCGGTGGAGAACACGAAGATCACTGTCACCGACTCGCAAGGCAATACCATCACCGCAAGCCTCAAGGATCTCGGCGTCAATGTCAACCAGAAGCAAACGGTATCCGCGCTGATCGCCGCGAAAGACGGCAATCCGTTCGTGCGCATCAATCCGTTCAGCAAGCAGAATGTCAAGCTCGCCGCAACCACCGACAAGCTTGCGCTCAGCCAATACCTGACTGGCAAGCTCATTCCGAACGACAGCCAGGCCATCGCATCCACCATTGCCTATGATCAGACGTCGCAGAAATTCACAGTGACCGTGGGACGAGGCGGGCAGGCGCCTGTGACGGACAACGTGGTCAAGACGATAGATCAGGCGCTAGACACGCCGGGAACCACGCGGACCGCGAGCATCACCTACACGCAGACCGACATGCCGATCAGCGAGGCGGCTGCGACCACCGCCGCCGATCAGGCGAACGCCGGCCTTGGGCTGAGCATCACCATCAACAACGGCGATGCTACGACATACAAGATTCCGGCGGCAACCATCGCTTCGTGGACCGTTACGACAGCTGACCCGGCGAAGGGCACCATCGCGGTGTCCTATAACAAGCAGGCCATCAGTGACTACATGAATGGCGAGTTGGGCAACCACCTCAACCAGACGAAGACCAATCAGGTCGATCTGGTGGATACGTCCGGCAACGTCATCATGACGAGAACCAAGGGCGTGAACGGTGTGGCGATCAAAGACACCGCTACGGTCGCCGATCAGGTGTACAGCGCGTTGAGTGCGAATCGTTCAGCGACGCTGACAGTTGCCAGCGATGTCACGAAGTTTGACACTGAACAGCAGAAAGTTACGTGGAAGATCGTGGTCGACCGTTCGAAGCAGACCGCAACCGTATACAACAACGACCAGGTTGTCCAGACCTTCAACGTGTGCACCGGCAAGACCGGAAAGCACGAGACTACACCCGGCAATTATTTCATCTACCTGAAATACCAGGTGCAGGACATGCGCGGCACCAATGATGACGGTTCACAATACCTGAGCAAAGGTGTCAAATGGGTCAGCTACTTCAATGGCGGGCAAGGCTTCCATACGGCGGGTTGGAACGCGGCTGGCATCGCCTCTGGAGACCCGACCGGTCATGGTTCGCACGGTTGCGTCAACATGAACGAAGCTGACGCCAAGTGGATTTACGACAACTGCCCGGATGGCACGCTCGTTCAGGTGGTCGGTGCCCAACCGACTGCCCCGGTGCGCTGAGCCGCAGGCCGGCCCACAGCTGTTCTCCCCTCACAAACTGGTTACGTTGAGTGCCCGGTTTGCATAGACAGTTTGTATAACTCCTCAAACTGGTTACGCTGGGAGCCGGGTTTGCGTAGACAGTTTGTGATATGCGACTGTTGTGGGGTACTGACCAGGTAGGTTGCGGCTGTGGTATCGCGATCTTTGCGCGGCGGTTGACTTTATGCGGTACGCTGAAGCCATGAGCAATAACGAACAGGAAGATGATCGCCCGAATCTCGAAGTCCCGGATCATCTGGAATACTCCGACGAGCATGTGTGGGTTGACGCCAGTGTGGATCCCGCGGTGGTCGGCATCACCGAATACGCGGCCAACCAGTTGGGCGACTTGGTTTTCGTCGATCTGCCGGAGGTAGGTACTCGCGTCGAGGCGGGCGACGAGATTGTCGAGTTGGAATCGTCGAAGGCCGTCGAACCCCTGGTCAGCCCGGTCGCCGGCACGGTGCGGTACGTGAACCGTGAGGCCGCGGACGATCCGAGCATCATCAACGGCGACCCGTACGGCGAGGGCTGGATTCTTAAGATCGCACTCGATGACGACGAGCCGGATCTGCTGTCCGCCGAGCAGTATGCGGCGATGCTTCGCCGGCTGTAAGTCGCCCCCGGAAGCTTCTGCCGGCGCTGTGGCACCCGTCAGCGTCGGCAGAAGCAGAAGATTGTCCAGAGAGGGCCGTCTGCATCGGATATGTCCATCCGGGATGTCCCTGAGCCGGACCTGAATTCTTCCGGAACTCACGTTCCCTCGTCATCCCTTCTTCAACACCCCACCGTATGATGGGGGCATGAGCAGCATTACACAATTCCCTCACAAACGGAATGAGGATGACATGGCGACTGTGCCGATTCCGGCGCGTCATGTCGTCACTACCTTCGATGCCGCCTCCAAACATGAGCAAATCGACGTCAAGCCTCTTCCTGTGAGGATTTTCCGCCGCATCGTTACCGGCGTGTTCAGCCTGTGGGCGAAGATTTCCACGACAATCGTGACCAATCTGAATTGGCGGCAACAGGTCGAGCCGTATGTTGGGTACGGCACCAGCAATTTCTCGCGGTTGATCTGCCGGACCGTGTACGAGCCGCTCCGCCGCAAACCAGGCGCGCTGATGCGCGGATGGCGCGGCATGCTGGCGGTTCCCGCGCCCAAAGTCAAAGTGAAGCTGTCCATCGACGGTGTTCCGGTGGAAACCGTACAGGTCGGCACAAGTGAAGTCTACGATCGGGTCGACAGATTCCGCGAGCGCAGCATCGACTATGCGGTCTCTGATTCCGCGGGATATCTGGATCTGGTCGCCGACCGGGCGCTTGAACCCGGAATCCATCACGTGTCCTATCAGGTCGAGGGTCGTCACGCGGTCAATTCCAATCTGTTCACTATCGCGCCGGGCACGCGTGTCGGTGTGATATCTGATGTGGATGACACCATCATGATTACGCAGGCGCCCACCTTGTGGAAGGCGGCATACAATCTGCTGCTGCTCAATCCGCAGAAGCGCGCATCCGTCCCAGGTATGGCGGTGCTGTTCAACCGGATCGCGGATATTTTCCCGGACGCGCCGTTCTTCTACTTGTCTACCTCGCCGTGGAATGTGGAAAGCTCAATCCGCCATTTCATCGAGAATTACGGTTTCCCGGCCGGCCCTCTGCTGTTGCGGGACCTCGATCCCAGGCCGAAGACCTTCATCCCTTCGGGTGTGCAGCACAAGCTGGAGTATGCCGAGCAGCTGATGGGCGATTTTCCGGACATGAAGTTCATTCTGATCGGCGATGACGGGCAGAAGGATCCGACCACGTATGCAACCATCGCGAAACGGTATCCGGGGCGTGTCCTCGCCATTGGTATTCGGCAGTTGAGCCCGCGGGAATCCTCGCCGCTCGGCCCGGTTCGTGGCATGACGCAGTCGCAGCCTTCGCCGGTCACGGACGTGCCGGTGTTCACGGGTACGACTGGCGCCAATCTCATGAAGACAATGCTGCCGTACCTGCGGCAGTTCGCTTGAGGTCTCGTTCGAAGCGATGCTCGACGCGCGACGCATGCAACTTCGAGAGGCGGGGTGACTCAACGGAGAACGGCGGGCGACATGCGTGAACTCGCCGTCATCGGACCGTCCCCGGGCTTGTTTTACGATGGTGCCTATGAGTGACGAACAGCGCAATGACGACCGTCCGCAAGGGCTTTGCGGCAAGGGCTCGCAATCTGGTTCAGGCTTGTCTGGTTCATCAGGCTTGGGCTCCGGCGACAACCCGCCGTACGCCAAGCAGGAGCCCCACCGGCGGATTGAGCACGGGGATGTGTTCGACGATCCGTATGAGTGGATGCGCGACAAGGATTCTCCGGAACTCGCCGCTTACGTCGCCGCGCAAAACGCCTACTGCGACCGCCGGATGGCTCCGTTGCACCATCTGCGCGAAACCCTGTTCAAGGAATTCACCTCGCATGTTCAGGAAACCGACATGTCAGTACCTACGCGAGTGAACGACTACTGGTATTTTTCCCGGACCCGGGAAGGCAGCCAATACGCCGCATCCTGCCGCATTCCCGTGCGTGGTGAGGATGATTGGGATCCGCCACATATCGACCGCGAGGCCGAACCAGGTTCCATGCCCGGGGAACAGGTGTATTTCGACGCGAACAAAGAATCACAGGGCCATGATTTCTTCCGCATCGGCGGCATGGACGTGAGTCATGACGGCCGCTGGCTGCTTTACGGCGTCGATACTGCGGGCGACGAACGCTACGACTTCCGGATTCGCGACTTGAATGACGGCAGTGAATTGCCTGAGGTGCTCAAAGGCATTGCGGGGGCGTGCTTCACGGCCGACGGCGCATGGGTGTTCTACACCGTGCTTGACGACGCATGGCGTCCGTACGCGGTGTTACGACATCGCGTCGGCACGCCGGTTGACGACGACGTCGAAGTGTTCCGCGAGCAGGACGAGCGCTTCTGGGTGGGTGTCGGCCTGAGCTTCGACGAACGGCATGTGGTCATCTGCACCGGGTCCAAGACCACCAGCGAAGTGCTCATGCTCCCCGCAAACGATCCGACGGGGGAGTTCACCTCGTTCATCCCGCGCCGTGAGGGTATTGAGTATGACGTGAGTTTCGCGTGTTTCGAAGGCGCCGGCGAGCATGGCGAAGACATTCCGGTCGCCGTTGTGGACCATAACGCGACGAATCCGAATTTTGAGATTGATGTGATCGATATGCGATCTCATAAGCCGCCGTTCCGGCTCGGCGAAGGGGTGTGCGTGGCGGCCGGGTCGCCGTATGGCTGCGAACAGGGGGATGTGGCGCTCGCCGGTGCGTCCGACATGCCGGTCGGCACGCCATATCATGATCCGCGCAACCCGGCGATTTTGCAGGGTGTGCGTGGGTTGTCCATCGACGGAATCGCATTGCATCGGTATTTCGTTGCCCTGTCGTATCGCGCGGATAGTCTGCCGCATCTCGCCGTGATGGCGAAAACCGATGCCGCCCAAGACTTTCTTGCGGGGCGTCCTTGGCGATTCCGCGAATTGGTCCCGCCGCCGCTGGCGGAAGCGGGTGTCGGCGATAGTTGCGCAGATGGTACGAACGATGGCGCGGATGATGGTGGCAATAATGGTACTAGTACGAACGATGGTGTGAGCGACGATACCAACGACCGCGGTAACGACGGGCGGCTGTACTCCATCGGGGCCGCCGGCAATCCGTCCTATGACGCCCCGCGCATGCGCTACTCCTTCGGCAGCTACACCCGCCCCGGCGAACTGCATGAGATCGATCCGGCCACGGGCGCGGACACGCTGCTTAAAAGGGCCCGCGTACTTGGCGATTTCGATGCCCACCGGTACGCCGAACGTCGCATCTGGGTGCGCGCACGTGACGGCGAATCAATCCCCGTGTCGCTGGTGTGGCGTCGCGACAAACTGTCTGCGCAACCCGGCGAGTCGGCATGCTATGGCATTCGTGCCGACGGGTCATCTCCGATGTTCATCCTCGGGTACGGGGCGTATGAAGTCAGTTCTGACCCCGGATTCTCGGTTGCCCGGCTCAGTCTGCTCGATCGCGGCGTGCTGTACGCGTGCGTGCACGTTCGTGGCGGCGGGGAAATGGGCCGTGCTTGGTATGAACAGGGTCGTCGGCTCAACAAGAAGCACACCTTCGAGGATTTCGTCGATGCGACGCGCGCCCTGCAACGCATGGGACTCGCCTCGCCGGCGCGTACGGTTGCGGAAGGCGGCTCGGCGGGCGGCCTGCTCATGGGCGCGATTGCGAATATGGCTCCGGAATGTTACGCGGGCATCGAGGCGGATGTGCCGTTTGTGGATGCGCTGACTTCGATTCTTGATCCATCGCTGCCGTTGACGGTGACGGAATGGGACGAGTGGGGCGATCCGCTGCACGACCGCGCGGTGTACGAGTACATGAAATCGTATTCACCGTATGAAAACGCTCCCGAACCGGGAGACTCGCGGGCGCGCGCCTTCCCGAAGATTTTCGTGACCACGTCAATGAACGATACGCGCGTGCTTGTCGTCGAACCGCTCAAATGGGTGGCTCGCTTGCAGGCGGCTGGCGTGGATGCCGTTGAGAAGATCGAAACCGAAGCGGGGCATGGCGGGACGTCCGGCAGGTACCGTCAGTGGCGCGAGATTTCGTACGAGAACGCGTGGTGCCTGGCGACTATGGGCATCACGAGATAGGGATTATTTGGGCGTGTGCTTCAGCCGGGTGTCTTTGGCCAGGCGTCGGTCGTGTGTCGGTGTCCGGGGCGCTCGCCAGCCGATAGCGTGCTTGTGGACAATCATGTCGAAAACCCATGAATTTGGCCGAAATGCGGACGTAATTCCATCATTCGGACTGGTGTCCAACTGACGGAATACGCGTGTCTCGGCCGCGGGTGAACCGACTATTGTCGCGAACATGAGCACAACCAAGACATATCGGATTGCCGTCATCCCGGGCGATGGCATCGGCAAAGAAGTCACCCCCGTCGCCCAGGCCGCGCTTGAAAAAGCGGCTGACGGCGTGGCATCGTTTACTTACGAAAACTTTGATCTCGGTGCGGAACGCTACCTGCGCGACGGCGCGATTCTGCCGGACGAGGATCTCGAACGCATCAAGGGCACCGACGCGATTCTGCTCGGTGCGGTTGGCGACCCGCGCATCAAGGCGGGTATCCTCGAGCGCGGCCTGCTGCTCAAGCTGCGTTTCTCGCTTGACCAGTACATCAACCTGCGTCCGTCCAAGCTGTACCGCGGTGTCACCTCGCCGCTCGCCAATCCGGGCGACATCGACTTCGTCGTCGTGCGCGAAGGAACCGAAGGCCTGTACTGCGGTGCCGGCGGCGCAGTCCGTCGCGGCACGCCGAACGAAGTGGCCACCGAGGTGTCCATCAACACGGCGTTTGGTGTCGAGCGCGTGGTCCGTTACGCTTTCCAGCTCGCCATGAAGCGCAAGAAGCATGTCACGCTCGTGCACAAGAAGAACGTGCTCGTCAACGCGGGCGACATGTGGCAGCGGATCGTCGACAAGGTCGGCGAGGAATTCCCGCAGGTCACGCACGACTACCTGCACATCGACGCGACCACGATTTTCCTCGTGTCGAACCCCTCGCGCTTCGACGTGATTCTCACCGACAACCTCTTCGGCGATATTCTCACCGATGAGGCGGGTGCCGTGGTCGGCGGCGTCGGATACTCCGCCTCTGGCAACATCAATGCTTCCAACGAATACCCCTCGATGTTCGAACCGATCCATGGGTCGGCACCGGATATCGCAGGCAAGGGGATCGCCAACCCGACGGCCGCCGTGCTGTCGAGCGCGATGCTCCTGCGCCATCTCGGATTCGACGAAGCCGCCGCGAAAATCGACCGTGCGGTCGAAGCGGATATCGCCGAACTCGGGTCGACCAAGCGCACCACCGAAGAAGTGGGACGCGACATCTTGGCGCGCATCTGATACCTCTCACGCCACAAGCGTGTGAGCGCCGCCCTGCAATCCTGTGCAACGGAAGAAGTCAACAACAGCACGGGGATGCAGGGCGGTTTATTTTCTGTATCGTAATCACCCCCATATCCACTGTGAAGATTCGGTGAGTTGGGTGGATGAGTGTGGGGTTTGCACGCGACGGCACGCGGTTGCGGGCTGGGACATTGCGGGGTTTGACGGGTTGTGTATGGCCGGGTATGCGTAGGAGCGTGCTTGACGACGCGGGGGCGGCGGATCGTACTTGATGTGTCAGGTTGCGTATGCCCGGGCATGCGTGTGGGGTCGGTTGCCGTCGTTGGCTGCGGATTCAGCGTGGTTCTGGCGGGTTGCGTATGCCCGGGCATGCGTGGGTGGGTGGAACGGCGTGTACGGTCGTGTGAAGGGGAGCGGTTCTGTCGCGATACGTATGTCCGGGCATGCGTGGCCTGTTGAAACAGCGTTGGTGGTTGGGAGGCATCGCTGGATTTTGCGGCTTGTGTATGTCGGGGCATGCGTGGGTGGGTGAGATGGTTCTTGCAGTCAGGGAAAGGGAACGGTTCTGGCGGGGTTACATATGTCGGGGCATGCGTGAGGTGACGTGCACCGGGTTTGGCGGTCCTGCTTGTGATTGAACGTCCACGGGGGTGTGGTTTCGGTGGGTTTCGCATTGCAGACGCTGGATGTCCATGGGCGGTGGCTTCGGCATCAGCAAAGGCATGGGTTATGCGATACTGACGGTATGGAAGAAAATAACCAGAACAGCCAGAATTCCGACATCACAGGTCAGGAAGCGCCGCAGCAGTCCCAGTACGCGCCGGCTGCATCGCAGCAGTCAGAGTATGAGCAGTCCGCGCAGGCTGCTCCGGAACCGCAATCGGAAACTCCGCAACCCCAATACGGTCAGGAGTACGGGCAGCAGTCCGCCCAGCCGCAGTATGACCAGTCCCAGCCGCAGCAGTTTGAGCAGCCTGCGTATAACCAGCAGCCGTCGTACGAGCAGCAGTACAATCAGCAGTCATCCGCGCAACCGCAGCCCGCGCCTGATCAGTACGGTCAGTACAATCAGTACGGTCAGTCCCAGCTGGATCAACCCGGGTACGCACAGTATTCTCAGCCGGCATCGCAGGAATACACCTATGGTCAAGGCAACACCCAAACCACCCAATATCAAGAGGGATACCAGTACGCATCTCCGCAGCAGCAGTACGAGCAGCCTGCAGCGTCGGCAGCTTACCCGGCGGCCGGAGTAGCGATGGGCGAGGGCTACCAGTACCAGCAGCAGCCTTACGGCCAGCAATATCAGCAGTCGTACGAGCAGCCGTATCAAGCTGCGCAAGGCTATCCCTATCCGCCGGCGAACTACGGCGGGTATGGATACGTCGGCCAGAAATCAAAAATCGCAGCAGGTCTGCTGGGTATCCTCTTCGGCTCTCTCGGGGTGCATAATTTCTACCTCGGCAACACCGGCAAGGCGGTGGCTCAGCTGTTGTTGACGCTCATCGGCTGGATTGTGCTCATTGGTCCTGTTATCGCAGGTATCTGGGGGCTGATTGAGGGCATTCTCATCCTGACGTCGTCTACAGGTAGCGAATGGCATAAGGATGGCAAGGGGTACGAGCTTCAGGACTGAGGATCTGCCCTATGCGCGGTGAATATAAAACTCCAGGCGGCAAGCTTGTCGGGGTCACGGTGGCGTGTGACCCCGCCGGCTTCATCACCTCATGCAGCATTGACGGCGATTTCTTCATGGAAGGCGAGGAATCCGAGCAACAGGCCGTGTTGGGCGCGCTCGCGGATGCGTTGCGTCATGGGGACGATCTCAACGCAGTATTTGCCGCCCATCCGCATGTCCAGTTGATTGGTGCCGATGCCGACGCGTTCCTCATCGCATTCCATCGGGCGGTCGGCAACGGCGGTGCGGTACTGCACTCCACAGCGATACACGATACCGCACCGTCACGCGGCCACGCGGCGACGACATCCGGCCAAGCGCATCGCACCCTTGAACAAGCTGAGCGGAAGACGGAACGACGTCGTCGAGCCCGCTGGCAGGCGCTGAGACCGGAAGTCATCCACGACACTCCCCGCATGCCCCAGGAGCAAATGGACATCGATATCCGCCTTGCTGAGCGTGTCGCCGCCGGTAAGATGCCGCCTACCTTGCGCTTTTGGGAGTGGGCCGCACCCGCAGTCGTCATCGGCAGATTCCAGTCACTCGAAGACGAAGTGAACCTTGACCAGGCGCAGCAGTCCGGGTTCACCGTCGTTCGTCGTTGCACGGGCGGGGGAGCCATGTTCATCGAACCGGGCAACACCATCACCTACTCCTTGTATGCCCCGCGTGATTTCGTCGCCGGCATGGACATCGAGGAATCCTATCGGCTGTGCGACCAATGGCTGATTGATGCCCTGCGCGATTTGGGCATCGAGGCCTCGTTCAGCTCAATCAACGACATCTCGTCAAGCGCGGGGAAGATCGCAGGGGCCGCCCAGCGACGGTTCCCGCCGATCGGGAAAGGGCCAGGGGCCGTGCTGCATCACGTGACCATGGCCTACGACATCGATGCGGTCGCCATGTCCCGCGTACTGCGGGTTTCGCAGGAGAAGATGTCGGACAAGGCCGTGAAATCCGCCATCAAACGCGTGGACCCGTTGCGCTCGCAAACCGGGTTGGGCCGGCGTGAAATCGTCGATCGGCTGATTGAAGCGGCGCGTCGTCGGCAGCCAGCGGTGATGCCCTTCGCGTTGCCGTTCGTGTGACGCCGTTCGTGTGACGCTGTCCGGGTGGCGTCATGCGTAACCTCGTTCGCATGACGCGGTCTAGGTGACGCGGCCCGTGCCACGCCGTTCGTGTGAGTGCGCACGTATGAGGTGTGCGGCCAATGCGATGCAAGCTTGACCCAGGCAGGACCGTGCAATCGGCGACCCGAACCGGTGTCTGATAACGGCAGTTGCATATCTGCGGTACTGATCTGCTGTACCGCCAAGTGTGCATCTTGTCTATTTGTAGTACCTCCCCGACCATATCTTCACTATCTGTGTGCGTATACACCCGATACCGCAAGTATGACTCGCGCAATTCCAACGGGCATACTCCAAGTATCAGCCGCCGGCGTACACAAATACGCGAGATAGCTTGTGTGAAGTACTACAGATACCGCAGATAGCGGCAAAGCTGCGTGTGGTATTGCGCTGTACCGTACCGATGTCTGCCGAAGAAGCTCCGGCCGACCGCCGGCGTTGTCAATCGCCGGCAACATTGACCCATGTGACCCATACGTCAACCCGGGGAACGGCGCCGATTTCGTCGGGAACCGGGATACAATGGGTGCCGTATGTGTCGCATCGATGCCAAGCGAAGCGGCAAGGAGGAGCCCATGGTCATGCCCAAGCCCAACGCGATGCCCGAGCCTGACAACATCCTGTTGCGCACCGCGCTGTTCAAACAGGTATCCGAGCAGCAGGCGGCGCGGCTTCTGCCGTACCTGCAACGTGCGCAGTTCGGCAAGGGCGGCGTGATTTTCGCGGAAGGGGACACTGATCACCGCATGTATCTGCTGGAGCGGGGGCGTGTGAAGCTCACCCGGCGTTCCAGCGACGGCCGCGTGCAACTTCTGAGCATTCATGCTCCGGGTGAAGTATTGGGTGAGATTCCGGTTTTCGACCCGGAAGGCGGGCCGCGTACGGCATCGGCGATCGCCATTTCGAGCCCGACCCAGGTCGTCTGGCTTGAGCATGACGCACTGTTCGCGTGGCTCGACCAATATCCGCGTGTCGCTGTCGACATGTTGCAGGTGCTCGCACGCCGTATGCGCGCGAACAACGAGCGCATCAGCGACCTGGTATTCATGGATGTGCCCGCCCGACTGGCGAAAACCCTGATCAATCTGGCGTCCCGCTTCGGTGTACCGGAAGAAGCCGGCGTCAAAATCCCGCACGATCTGACCCAGGAGGAGCTGGCACAGCTGGTCGGCTCGTCCCGCGAGACGGTGAACAAGGCGTTGACTGAATTCGCGAACCGCGGGTGGATCGCGCGTGACGGCAGAAGTATCGTCATCTATCAACCGGGAGCGTTGATTCGCCGTTCCAAGCGCTGAGCCGGGACGGGATTCGTTCATTCGGATTGAGGCCGTCGGGTGGTGGTTTCCACAATGCACCCGCTCTCCGATAGGCCGATTTTCGGCTTGTTTTCAGTCTTTTCCGCATTTCCGGCAGAATGTGCAAATACCGTGCCGTTGTGCGAGCGGCAACGCGGTAATGGTACAGGCGACACCATAGAATGGGGCACATGCCCAAGAAGAACTCCCTGACCGCTCGACGTGCGCTCGCTTTGCTGCTCGCGTATCTGACCCTCTGTATCGCCGGAGGCGTCATCGTGAGCCTGATGGCGATGCCCGCCGTGTTCGGGGCGAACAACGCGGCGAAAGCGCTTGCACCATCCCTAACTGTCGAGGGCATTGATTTCGATGTGACCAGCCTGCCGCAGAAATCCACGCTGTACGCGTCCGACGGCAAGACGGTGATCGCCTCGTTCTACGCGCAGAACCGCGAGGTCGTGCCGATCAAGAACATTTCCGTATACATGCAGCGTGCCGTGGTCGCACGCGAGGATCGCCGATTCTTCGAACACGCCGGCGTCGACGTCCAGGGTGTGCTGCGTGCGTTCGTGCAGACCTACGTAGCCAAGGGCGACACCCAGGGCGGCTCGTCCCTGACCCAGCAGTATGTCAAGAACGTGCTCATGGTCAAGGCCCGCGAAGATGATGATCCAATCGCCGAATACCATGCCTCTGAGGACACCGTCGCGCGAAAGTTGCGAGAGATGCTCATCGCTGTGCAGATGGAGAAGAAATACTCCAAGTATGAGATTCTGCAAGGGTATTTGAATATCGCCCAATTCGGCTCCGGCAGCCTATACGGCGTGGAAGCGGCGGCGAAACGCTACTTCAATACGACCGCGGCAAACCTTTCCGTCGTCCAAGCGGCCACCATCGCGGCAATCACCAAGAACCCGGAGAAATACGATCCGTCCATCGAAGCCAACCAGAAGACTTCCGAGGAACAGCGCAATATCGTGCTCGATTTGATGCTTCAGGAGAAGTTCATCACGAAAGCCCAGCACGACAAAGCCAAAGCCACCCCGCTGAAAGACACGCTGAACATCCAGTCCGTGCAACAAGGGTGCCAGGTGGCCGGCGATGCCGCGTTCTTCTGCAGCTATGTGACCAACCAGATCCTCAATTCCAAGGAATTCGGCAACACCGCGCAAGCCCGGCAGAAGCTGCTGAACGAGGGCGGCTTGGAAATCTACACCACGATGGATGTCAATGCGAACAACGCTGCGATGAAAGCCGCGCGTGACACCATCCCGGTGGATGACCCCACGGGCTTCGAAGTGACGATAGCCGCAGTCAAACCGGGGACGGGCGAAGTGCTCGGCTTCGGCATCAACCGAACCTATGATGCGACGGATGCGGCAAAAACCGATCCGACACGAACGTCCATCAACTATGCGGTCGACCAGAAAGACGGGGGAGGCATTGGTTTCAACGTCGGCTCCACATGGAAGCCGATTAACATGATCGCCTGGATGCTGCAAGGACATTCCATCAACCAATCCTTGAGAACCTACACGAGTTACGCGAACAGTTCCTTCAACTGCTCGAAGTTCTCCGGACACGGCACATGGTCGCTGCACAACTCCGAAGGCGGCACCGTCAGCCAGGAAACCCCGTTGCAGGGCCTAATCAAATCACATAACACCACACAGGCGTCCATGACACAGCAGATTGGCCTGTGCGCGATCGCGGACGCGGCGAAAACCGTCGGCTACCACAATGCGATCCTGGGGCAGGAGGACGTCTACTCGGCCAACTCGTTCAACCCGCCTATGATCATCGGTTCCGTTCAGGCGTCCCCGCTGACCATGGCGAATGTCTATGCGACTATCGCAGCGAACGGTGTGGAATGCACCCCAATCGCCATCAAGAAGGTCATCAAGCAGAACGGCAAGAGCGTCAAGGTGCCAAGCGCGAACTGCCATCAGGCCATCGCACCGGAAATCGCCCAGACCACGGCATACGCTTTGAATCAGGGCGTGCTGAAGGGCGAGGCGAAAGCGGCACAACTTGACAACAACCGCAAGACCTTCGCGAAAACCGGTACCAACGAGCAGACGTACATGTTGACGGCCGGGTTTGTGCCCAACCAGGTGGCGGCTTTCGTCGCTGTCGGCAACGCCGAAGTACAGGAGAGCTTCTCCGGTAAAACCATCAACGGGGTCAGCCACGGCACCTGGTACGGCATGTATATCGCGTCTCCGGCGTGGAAGGAATTCGTGGACACGTATCTTGCCGCGATCAACGCGCCGATTGATAACGATTACGGCACGCCCGCCGAGCAATACATGAGGTGATTCGGCCGGGGCATCGGCACGACGGCCACACAGGACGCGATTCGCGGTTGTGGGTCGCCTCCTGTCGTATTTCGTTGCGAATCGGCGTGGACCGTCGCCTCGTCGCGGATTGGCGCCGAAGTCGGTGCACGGACGTTTGGCAGATGCTCGGCGGATGCTTGTTCGTCCGTTGTTCACCGAATCTGCCGGCGATTTGCAACCGGACATCATACAATGCAAATGGAGGCACGCGAGAGACCAACACGGGCGATTAGCGCATGGGCCAGTTGTCGAACGGCATCGAAGAGTCGTCGACGGTTCATCACGGCCCGCCGAAAGGAGTCGATATGGCGAAAGACGATAAAACCACGAATGTGAAGGACATCAAGGGGAAGGGAGACAAGGAACAGAGCGACAAGGGACAGTCCTGCGTCGATAGCAAGCTGTTCGAGCCGTTCCAGCTGCGCGGCTTGACGATGCGCAACCGCATCTGGCTGCCCCCGATGGACACCTACTCGGTGTACGCGCAGGACGGCAAGCCGACGCCGTTCCACTATCAGCATTATGTCTCCCGCGCCATCGGCGGGTTCGGCATGGTCATCGTCGAATCCACTGCGGTGAGCCCGGAAGGCCGTATTTCCCCATGCGATGTCGGCCTGTGGAATGACGACCAGATTCAGGCATGGCGTTGGATTGTCGAAGGCGCGAAAGCGACCGGAGCTCGCATCGGCGTGCAGCTCAACCATGCCGGCAGAAAAGGCAATACCGGCAGTTTCTCGCTGGGATATATCCATGAGAATGTGCCGCAGGACAAGGGCGGTTGGCAGACCGTCGCCCCGAGCCCGATTCCGTATGCGAAACTGGATGTTCCGCGTGAGCTGAGCGTTGATGAGATCCATGGGATTGTCGCGCAGTTCCGCGATGCTGCGGCGCGTGCTGTGGCTGCCGGCTTCGATATGGTGGAAATCCACGCAGCCCACGGCTACCTGCTTTCGGAATTCCTTGACCCGCTGACCAATGAGCGTGAGGACGAGTACGGCGGTTCGTTGGAGAACCGGATGCGCTTGGTGGTCGAAGTCGTGGATGCCGTCCGCCAGGTGATTCCCGACTACATGCCGCTTGTGGTGCGTGTTTCCGCGACCGATTGGGCCGCCGGCGGTTGGGATCTGATCCAGACCGTGGAGCTGTCCCGTGTGCTCAAGGAGCATGGTGTGGATCTGATCGACGTGTCGACCGGCAGCATCATCCCGCATGTGAATGTGCCGGTCAAGGATGGCTGGCAGGTGCCGTTCGCCGCGGCGATCCGCAAGGAGGCCGAGATTCCGGTGAGCGCGGTCGGGCTGATCACCAAGCCTAAGCAGGCGGAAAAGATTGTGCGCAAAGACAAGGCGGATGTTGTGGAAATCGGCCGTGCCGCGTTGCGTGACCCGTATTGGCCGTTGCGTGCCGCCTACAAGCTGGGTGTGCCTGCCGACCAGGCGCCGTACGCGGACCAGTACCGTCGTGGAGCTTACTGCTGAGGTTGTTTTCGATACAGCTGGGCTCTGCAGTAGGGCTTGTTGCCGAGTTGAGCGTCGGGTTCGGCACTGTGTTGGGTGGGACATGCCGTCGGGTTTGGCGGGGCTCATCATTGTGCTGGGCGTGGGTTTGGTGGAATGCGTCGCCGGGCTGGGCGTCGGACTGATACGGATGGCGAATGTTCATGCGGTGCGTCGGACTGATGGTTCCCGGCCTCTTCCGGGCGTTTTCCAAGTCATCCCTGTGCAACATGTCTTGTGGAACATCCCTCGCAGCGAGAGTTTGGCGCGCCATCTGCGTAACGCCGGCAACGATTTGAGCATGGTAGCGCGTTCCTCGATGACGTCATTCCAATACCGGTCGACTTGATGCTGATCGATGGTGTTGCCGGAGAAGGAGACATAGTCCGCTTCCTTGCCCAGTGTGATCAGCACATCTGGCGCAAGGCCCATTTCCTTGGCGATGGCTTGCGCCTGTTCGTTTCTGGTGCCGTGAACGCTGAGACCGCTTTGCATGGCGGTTGCGGTGACCGTCTGCCAGCCTGCAGCGACGCGTTGCGATGGGCTGCCGTGCTTGCGTGCCCATAGCAGCGCGATTGCCTTGATGATGAGCAGCAGTGCGCATACGGCGAGCAACACCCAGATTGGGCTGCCATACAGGGCGACCGCTCGGGCAATGGTACGGAACCGTGCCCAAGACATGTTGTCCGGTGCCTCATCAGCCATGCTGCCGCCGATTGATGATGCGCCGGTGGCTTGATTGTCGTCACGCAAGGGGTTGGTGAGCGGGACTGCGGGCTGGCGCACCAGCGTCTGCGGATTCGGCGGGGTCAGGTTCTGGTTGTCGTCCGGGATTTTTGTTTCCTTCGGTGTCGGGTAGAACGGCACCCAATCGTATCCGTCCAGTTTGATTTCCACCCACGCGGTTACATCGTTGCCGGTGAATTGTGTGACGGTGGATGAGCCGTGCTTCTCGGTGCGGCTTTCGCTGATGTCGCCCTCATCGTTCTTTGGCAGGAACCCGAGCACAACGCGGCTCGGCATGCCAAGGCTGCGGGCCATCAACGCCATCGCGGAGGCGTATTGCTCGCTGTCGCCGACCATGGCGGACCCCGCCAACAGCTGGTCGATACGGTAATTGCCGTGACCGGCACTGGAGGGGTAATCTCCGTCCAACCCATGTGAGAACCAGCCTGATTCCTTGAGTTGCTTCGCGATGGATTGCGCCGCCTCGCCGCCGCTGGCCTGTCCGCCGGCCGTGGCGTTGGCGAGTTTATCCACGCTGTCGGGCACGTCTTCAGCTTTGGGCTGACTGATTGGGCAGGTCGCCGCCTTGGCGATCTCCTTGTCGGTCGGCATGCGAGGGATGATGCCGGTTTCCGTGTAGGTCAACCCCGCGTAGGTGCGTGCGGAGTAGATGGAGGACATGGTGTCGGTGTTGTAGTAGAACGAATCGGCGTCGGACGTGTTGGCGAATTGTACGCTTGACGCGGCCCCGGCGATGGGCAGCCAGTAGTCGGTCAGCCCTTTGTCCACTGTGAATTTGGCGGTAAAACGTTTGCCTTCCGCGGTGTTGCGGATACTGGTGCCGACACGGCGGTAGTTGGAAGAGTCCGAGGCCATCGCCGAGTCGGACAGGTTCCACACATTGCCGTCGAACCGGTCCATGACGGCAAGGCGTACGGTGGAGCCGGCGGGCAGATCGGTGACGGTCAGCAGCACGTCATCCTTGTGGTTCTTGACGTATGAGCGCATGCCGCTGAGCGGGCTCGTGTACTGGTAGGGGCTCAGCGGCGGTTCGTAATGGTCGCGCAGGATGGTGCGGTGCTGTCCGACAACCGCGCATCCACCGACCGCGAGCGACGCCGAAATCAGCACGATGACGATGCTGCTCAACCACCGGCTCAGCTCCAGCAGATTCCATCGCGAGCTGATCCATGCCACCAGCGTAATGGCTGTCACGGTGCCCGCGGCGATGCGGTGGAATCCGGTCGGGGAGCCGAGCAGCGCGCAGACCGCCGTATTCGCCAAGATAGGGATGACGGCGATTATGGTGTACCGTCCGTCCTTGGTGACGGCGAAGATGCCGGCTAGCAGCGCCGCCCACAGACAGATTGTCCATACGGCTAGGAGCGAGCCGTCTGCCGTCCCCACCGGCGGGTCGAGTGCAAGCAGGTATTTGAACGAGCCCAGCATGCTCATCCACCCCTGTCTGATGGTGCGGACTGTCGGAATGATATGGGCGATGGTGGTGTCGTTGAGTATCAAGGTGGGACCGACCACCAGTTGCGCAAATGCCATGAACAGCATCTGCCACCATAGGCGCAGCACGGGGAAGAGACCGGCGAGCGCCACCAGCGAGCCGATGATGGTTGCGGGGATTGCTGCCGTGGCCCATGACAGTGCGGATCCGTAGACATCAATTAGATTGCTGGATGCGACGAGGGTGAGCAGCGCGGCGATAAGCAGGCTTGTGTAGGGTGCCGCGCTGTGCCATGTGCCGGCGATGGGGGCGGGTTGTCCTGGGCGCGTTATCCAGATTGCCGAGCGCATAGAGTCCATCCATGTGCCGGTGTCTGTCGTCGTCGCCGTGGATGTGACAGTCGATGCGGCGGTGCCTGTCGGGTCCGTGACGCTGGTGACATCGCCGGTGCTCATGGTATTGATGGGGTTCGTGGGGTTCATACCAGTGCTCCCATGATGATCGGGAGGTCGTCGAGGTTTCCTATGGTTGCCAGGATGAAATCGGGGTAGTGCTTGATGGCGCGTGGCTGGCCTGGTGCGGTTTGCAGGACTACACAGGTCGCGCTGTGGGGGAGCGTCAGCGCCATGCGTTTGATGATGTCAATGGTTTTGAGGCTTCCAACCGTGAAGAAATAGAACGATGCGTCCCGGGCGCGTGCAAGCGTGTCCTGCGCGAGATTGGGGTTGTCATCGATATCGGGATCGATGCCGCTGCAATCATCCAGGAATTCCGTGGGATTGCGGGGTGTTGTGTGGTTGATGCCGGCGTGGGCGGTCACCGGCCGGTCCTGTTGCAGGCACTGCACGCCGATGGATGCGTGGACTGACACCGCAAGTTCAAACTCCTGCGAGTGCGCATAATCATGGGGATTCACGCTGATGGTCAGCGAGGTGTTGGTGCGTCGGGTGGCTTCGTATTGGCGGATCATCAGTGTTCCGGTTTTCGCAGAGCTCAGCCAGTGGATGTTGCGCACGTCGTCGCCTGGGGCATATTCGCGCAGGCCGTGGAAATCCAGGTCATCGTCCACGATTTCGTTGCTTGGCTGGCCTTCGAGGTCGCGGGGGACGCCTGCGCTGAGCGTATTCAGCGCGACTGTGCGCGGATGGATGAACACGGTGATCTGCTCGGTGAGTCGCCTCTCACGGCGCACTAAGCCGAATGGGTCGCTTCTGCAGATGGACAGGGGGCCGATGGGCAGGATATCCCGTGATACTGCGGTGAATTCCACGGTTGTCATGCGTGTCTGGCCTGCGGCGAGCATGGGGATGGTGAAGCGCTCGTGGTCGTCGCCGATGGGCAGGTCGCCTCGCGCCGAAGCGGTGGGTGTGCGGCCGGGATTGTCGACGCATACGTTGACGGCCACCTTGTCCGATACAGTGACCCGGCGGCGGGACACATCGATGGTGGCGTTGAAGGTGGTGTTGCCGAGCGACAGCACAACCGCACATATCATCATGGCTGTGAACGCCACTGCCACGGCGAGCAGTTCGTGCCATCCGAGCATAAGGAATGCCGTCGCCGAGATGATGGCCAGGGCGATGACGGTCCACCCGGGAACGGAGATATACGAGGTGAGCAGACGTTTGGCCCGGTGCCGGATGCGTCGCAGGGTGCGTACCGTGGCTGTTCTGCGCCGCATGGTGTGCGATTGCTGCATTCCTTGACCTTTCGATGAGGATGGTTTACCGGTTCGATATGGTTCACGCGTTGGCACCAAGGGTTGGCGCGGGGACGTCTTCTAGAATCTGCCCAATCAGCTGTTCAGGGGTTGATCCGGCGAATGTAGATTCAGCGGTCAGGGTGATGCGGTGGGCGAGAACCGCGACCGCGAGATGCTTCACATCGTCGGGCACCACGTATCCGCGATTGTCGGCGGCTGCCCAGACGCGCGCACACCGGGCGAGTGCCAGTGCGCCTCGCATGGAGGACCCAACTCGGATGCGCTCGTTGTGGCGGGTGGCTTCGACCAGCCGCACGATGTATTCAAGGATTGAATCATCGAGACGCACATGCTCGCTGATGCCACGCATGCGCAGTACATCCTCCCCGGAAAGCACCGGGTGTACGGTGGCGGCTCGGTCAGTGACGTTGATTTGCCTGAGAATGTCCACGCTGACGTCATGACCGGGGTAGCCGACGGTCGTTTTGATGAGGAAACGATCCATCTGTGCTTCGGGCAGTTTATATGTGCCGAGCTGTTCGATCGGGTTCTGGGTGGCGATGACCATGAACGGCTGGGGTACCGGATGGGTGACGCTGTCGACGGTGACGTTCTGCTCCTCCATGACTTCGAGCAGTGCCGACTGTGTTTTCGGGGAGGCGCGGTTGATTTCGTCGGCGAGCACGATGGAAGCGAAGATGGGGCCTTCTCGGTATTCGAATTCGCCGGTTTTCTGGTCGTAATAGGTGACGCCGACCACGTCGGACGGCAGCAGATCTGGTGTGAACTGGATGCGCTTGAACGGCATATCGATGGAGTTGGCCAAGCCGCGGGCCAGCTGGGTTTTCCCGGTTCCCGGGTTGTCTTCGAGCAGGATGTGCCCGCCGACCACCATGGCGGCGGCGCATTGGCGGATCGGTGTTTCTTTTCCGGCCACAACGTGGGAGACGTTGTCAACGAGTTTGGAGAACATGCTGTGGAATTCGGCGATGTCCGCCGATGGGGTGGGAAGCAGGGACGATGGGGCATGCGACTGGGCTGCCCGTCCCTGCTGACCATGCCGTTCCTGTCGTGGTTGCGCAGGTTGAGCGGGTCGGACAGATTGGGCAGGTCGGGAAGGAGAGACCATGGCTTGCGTGGCGTGCGATGTCTGTGGAGTCAGCGGTGCCTGTGGAGCCATCGGGGTGTGCGGAGACTGCTGATTCGGTGTGGGAACGATCCCCGTGGGTGATGGTGCCGGGGTCGTTTGTATCGCGGCCGGCGGTGTCGTCAACGGCAGAGTGCCGCGAGTGCTCAGCAACGTACCTTCCATATCGTCATCTGGATGCGCCGGTGGAAGTCCTTGGCTTGGAGCCGTTGCCGCAGTGGATACCGGTGCCGCGACCGGAGATGCGGCTGTGGTCGCGAAAGAAACCGGCGTCGGAGCCGGAATCGCTGGCTGGACCTGTTGCTGTCCGGTTTGCGAAAAGAACGGCTGTGGCACCTCCGGGTGGCCGGGAATGCGCGGTGTATGGCCGATGGAGCCCAGTTGGGTTTCGTCGTCGAATTCGTCGCTCATGGGATGATTGCTCCTTGCTGTTGGGTGATCATGGTCGGGATGCGCTGCTCCTTGGTCGACGGCGTACGCCATGCCCTGAGTCCTAGGGCTTGGACCTGCTGCCGATGCTGGAACAGTGCCATGGGGGAGACGGGGGCCGATTCCCGTCTCGCCGTGTTCACGGTAACCGTGCCTGCGAGTGCCTTGCTCGTCCTGTTCGATCGGACATTCCGACTTGTGCTGGGCGTCACGCCGAGCGTTGTGCTCGGGTTCTTGCTGGGGTTTGTGATGGGACTCGCGCTCGGGCTCGTTGTCGGGTCCGGCTGCGCGGGCGGCTGGTACCTGTCGGCATCTTTCAGGCGCTCGCCGCTGGTCTCATTGCTCAATGCCGGGTCGTCGCCGACCACGCGCGCCTTCCAGACATAGTCGGCTCCCGTCGGGAGTATGTTGTTGACATTGAGCGTGCGATCGGAGGGTGCCCACGGGACATCGTACGACTTGCCTTCTGCTGTGAAGGTGATCATGGTTTTGCCTGACTGCCCGTACATGTTCACGGTTCCGCCGGTGATGTCGATGGTGTCCGTATCGGTGCTGCTCCAGCGCAATTGCGGTGCCTGGATGCCCGCTTTCTGCTTGTTCGCATAGGCAGGGGAGGCGCTGCCTTCGGTCGGTTTGCTTGTCACACCCTTGAACCGCTGCATCACGCTGGCCGAAGTGCAGGACTGCCATGGGGCCATCATGAAATCGTGCGACCGTTCGGATGCCCCGGCCTCATAGGGATCGAACCCGCTTGCGTGTACGGTGTACCCGTCGGCGTGCCCCCGCATCTTCCATGTGACCGTGCAGATGCCGTTGTCGCCGGAAACGGAGACGCGTTCCGGCTTTTCCACGGTGTACCGCGGAGTGAAAGTCACCTTGGAGGGCTCGCTTCGCGTCGCCTTCTTACCGATGACGATCGCTTCGACGACGTATTCCTTTGTGTTGAGATTACGCTCTGGGATGTCGAAGGATTCCGATCCGGAGCAGGACATCGTCATGGTGACGTCTCCAGACAGTTCAATGGACTTGCACCCCGCGTTGCGTGTATTGCCGACCGATTCGACGGTGACGGTTCCGCGCGTGTCATTATTGGTCAATGTGACGGCAGGGGCGTCCGGCTTGCCCCAGGGCTTCGCATCGCCGGACTGTTTGGAAGGCTGGCTCCAGTTCACCTTGTTGTGCGATTGCACGGTCGCCTTGTAGGATGCGCCGTCGACAATCGTGTTGTTTTCGATGGCGAAGGTGACGCTGGTGCCGGTCGTTTCAACGGGGGCGGGCGCGTTCGTGCCGCTCAGCGTCACCCGGTACTTGTCAATCGCAGAGAAATCGCCGTTCGGGGCTTTCCACGTGACCGTGACAGTGTGTTCACCTGCTTCGGCCGTCACATCTGTCGGCGCGTCCGGTAGTTTGTCGGGCGTGCTTTCCGCGGCGTTGGATTCCTTCGACCAGCCGACCTCGTTTTTCGCCTGCACCTTGAACGTGTAGGTTCTGCCGTTTCTCAGGCCGTCCACCGTACATGAGGTCGCCGCGCCGCAGGATTTCTGGCCGGAGCCCTCGCCGCCCCAGATGACCCGATATTCGGTGATTGGGCTGCCGTTGGCCGATCCGGCCGTCCAACTCAAATCGACTCTGCCATCCTGCGGTTTGCCTGAAACCGCGGACAGGAGCGGCGCATCGGGCTTGTCCGTCACGGAAACGTTGATGGTCCCGGTCACTTCGCGGTCCTTGGCCTGGGTGGCGTCGCGCACGGTGACGATCACCCTGTTCGTGCTTGCGCCGATGTCTAAGGCCGCCTTGATGGATACCACGCCGTCGGGCGAACAATCCACGGTGAATTTCGCGTTCTTGTCCGAAACGCAGCCGGTTACGGTCAAAGGGGTGTCCGGGAACGGGTTGAAGGCGTCGGACAGCATATTGACCTGCCTGACGGATCCGGCTTTGATGGTTATCGCCTTGTCACCCAGACGCGCCAACGGTCTGGTGGATGAGGTGACGCGCACCGTCAAGCCGGCGTTGACTGTGCCTTTCGCATAGGCGATGGCAATCGGCACATTGACGGTGGTGCCGGCTGTGGCGGTTTTGTCCGCGGACACGGTCAGTTTGCCGGTCGAACTCACCTTGGCGGTGACACCGTTGGTGCTCGCCCCACCGGAATACGTGTATTGCTTCTCGTCATCGTATAATCCGGATGCCGAATGGGTCAGCGTTTTCAAGTCGATGGTTGAAGCGCTTTCGCCGGCCACCACATCGATTGTGGAGGAGGAGAAGGTCGGGGCGGGTACGTCACGTCCGATCACGGTGATCGGCAGGGTGAGCACCGCGGAATTGACGATTTTCACGTTGTCGTTCTTGCCGCGTTTGCCGTCCGTTGCAGTGAAGGTGATGGAAGCTGGACCGGCATAGTCGCTGGGCGCGGTGAACCGTAGCGTTTGGTCGTTGACGTACAGGTTGTCGTCCGCGGCTTTTGTGGCGCTCACCGAATCCGCGCCGTCCACGTAGGCGGTTTTGCCCGCGCCCACACGAACATAGTCGGCGATGTTGATGGTGATGGTTTCACGCGCGTTGACTTTCAACGTGGGGGCTTTCGGACGCAGGATGGGCGGGAAGACGCCGTACGCCGGCACTTGGATGAACGCGGTGGATGTGATGCTGTACGTCGTGTTCGTCACGGTGTACGGGACCGCACGCGCCTCGTCGGTCAGCTCCACGGTGATGGTGGTGGAACCCTTGCCACCTTTGACATGAGCATGATCTGCGGCGGAGGGATCGACGCCCACGGTCAGCTCGTCGGCGGTTCCCGAAGGATTGGCGATCCACTGCGAGACATCCACGTCCACGGATTTCTTGTCGATTGTGGCCGCTGCGGGAACGCGGTAATCGTAAGCGGTCGGAGGATCGATGGGGGCGTTCGCGTCGACGTTCACCGTCAGGGTCGCGGTGTCGGACAGGCCGGCCTTGTTCTTGACCGTATACGCCGCGTAATAGGTGCCTGCCTGTTTTGGCGTGGTGAAAGCGAGCATACCGTCGATGACGGTGATGCCGTTGATGCCTTGCGATTCGACGTGTTCGGCGACCGTGAGGTCCGTGTTATCGCCGCAGATGTCGTTCTGGGCTACTGGTACGGTCGTCGCCGTATTCGGGCGCAGAGTGATTTCGTCATCGCGCGCGTACACGCCGGAATCGGAGCCGGAGGAGAAGACGCCCACACGGATTTGCGCGGTCGCCCGCTGTCCGGTCCAATCCTCCACAGCGTAGGAGAAGGTGTCGGTGCCTGACGAATCGGCGTACGCCTCATACACCAGGTATGTGGCGCCCACTTCGGTGATGCGGCCGAGTTTCGGTGCCTTGCTACCCAATCCGAGCAGTTGCACGTCGTCGCCGTCAGGGTCGATACCGGTCAGTGTGATTGGAATCTGGACTTTCCTGCCTGCTGCCACCTGGGCCTCCGCATCCGAGGGGGTTGGAGCAGCCTTGTCGGCGGCATCCTTGCGGTGCACATCAATGGTGATGGTGGCGGAGGCTGTGTTGCCCAGATTGTCTTTGACCGTGTATGTGACGGGGTAGGACCCGGGTTCTCCCGCGGCCTGATAACGTACGGTGTTCCCGGAGACGAACACCAGGCCCTTGAATGTGGCCTTGTCGACCTGCAGGTTGTCTTGCAGTTTTACTGTGGTCCCGTCCGAGTAAGTCACATGGTCGAGCACGTTTACGGACACGATGCCGCCGGTCCTCACCTGCGCTGTGACATTCTCGGCTTTCGGTACGGAGTTCAATCTGGTCAATGCGGGCGGTTGCAGGGTGATTATGCCGGTCGAAGATCCGGCTGCGTTGGACACGGTGTATGTCAATTGCGCCGGTTCTGTCGGCACTTGGCGGGCGGTGATGTAGATTCGCTTGTTGCCCACAATACCGGTTTTTATGCCGCTGTGCGTGTCCGCGGCGACGCTGGTCACTGACAGGACGCCGCCCAACGGGTCGACATCGTTGGTCAGTGGTTCGACGATTGCGGTGTTATCCGCGCCCAGCAGAGCCACATCGTTCGTCGCAACCGGCGTGGCGGCGTCGCCGGTTACGGCCTGCACCTCCACCCGTATGAGGCCGGTCGCCGCAATGGTGCCTTGGGTGATGGTGTACGGCACATAGTAGGTGCCCGGGCTTGACGCGCTGAACGCAATCGACATATCCGCCGCGTTCATGGTGGCGGATACGCCGGGCACGGATTCCACCGAGGTCAGTTGGGCGGGTTCCGCGCTGGTGCCGTGCACATACTGCTTGAGCGCGATGGTGGTGCGGGTGCCGGGCGTGGTCTGCCTAGCCACCGGGTCGATCACGGCGGTGAGCGTGTTCGCCGGTTTCACCGAGAAATAGATCATTCCCGTACCGGTTTGCTTCCCGTCCGATACGGTGACTTCGATGCCCGCGCGTCCTGAGGACATAGAACCGGCGTTGAACACGAGTTGGCCGTCGGCTCGTGTGGAGACAGTCACCTGATCGGTGTTCTGCGGTGACGCCGAAACCAAGGTCAGCGGGTCACCGTCGGGGTCGGAGAAGCTTTCCAACGCATTGGCAGTGTAGGAAGCCCCCTGTTCGACGTCGATTTCCGGGGGAACGTCGGTTTGTTGCGGGGCCCGGTCCTCGCCGTCGGTGAGGTTCAGAGACACGTTCGCGCTGGCGGTCTGGCCGCGTCCGTCAGAAATCTCATAGCTGAACGTCACTTCACCCGCCCCTGCGGCCGAGGCATCAAGTTGCAGGTACCGTCCGTCATAAACGGGGAAGACCGAGATATTCGCACCGTCGGGCGCGCTGACCGAATCGATGTGCAGCACCGAGCAGTCGGTCTGCTCATCGTTACGCAACACGTCGAGAATCTGCTGCGATCCGGTACGCGCACCGAACGCATCATCCTGCGCCCTGATTTGCCCTGACTGGGAGGAGCAGCTTTTGCTGAAATGACGCTGATTGCTGGCGCTGTCGTTGTTGCGCTCCTGCTGTTTGGATTCCTTGGTTTCCACCTTGTTCCACTGGATTTTGATGACTTTGGCGGAATCCCGCGGGTTCCACACATTGCCGTTGATTACGTCGTTGAGCACCACCAGACGATGGTTGGTGCGGAAGACGAGTTGCGAGGTAGGGTCGATGGATTCCAGTGATGAGTATGTCGCTCCCTTGCCGTTTGTGGCGCATGCACTGACATAGTTTTCCGCCTGCTGTGCCCACGCCGCGAAGACGCATCCGCCGGTCGACACCGGTCGTGCCGCGTCGCCCTTGCCCGCTTTCGGCAATGTGTTTACAGCACCGGAATGTAGATTGACCAAGGCGAGGCCGCGCGGGGTCGCCGCCGCTACCCAGCTGCTCTGCTTGCCATCGGTGGATGGGGCCTGTAGCGTCACCTTACCTTGCAAGCCGATGTCGGCGTTTCCTTTCGGCCAGAACACCTTACCATTGCCGCCGACGACCGGCGTGCCGCCGATGACCGTGAACGATTCAACCCCCGTGGCGTTCTCGATTCGAGCGACCTCGTTCGACGAGCCCTGTGGGCCGTCAACGCTCAACACCGCATGATCGGACGGGCGATACCCGTACACGACACCATCATGGGTCACGGCAATCGCACCCGAGGAGCCGAGTTTCATGGTCGGACTGCCGCTTGTCGGGTTCACCGAGGCAATATCGGAGGCAGAACCCACCCACACGTTCCCCGTTTTCGTGTTGATAACCGCCGCCGTCTTCCCGCCGATTACGGTTTCCATATCGGCGGTGATGCTGGTGTTTCCGTGTACGCTTACTGTGGAAGCCGCGATATTGCTCGCTTTTGTTCCCTCGGCAATCACGGTGTCGCCATCGTGCTGGGCTATCTCGAAACGCGCTGCAGTCGAAGCGATACCGGCATCGGCATCCCGGTTCTTCACGTTGAACCGCGCGGCCTTATGGTCCTTGAGCGAAGTGACCCATACCGTGCCGTCATCAAGCTGCACGTGCGGCTGCGTCACTGAACTGACAATGACGCAACCGGCGACGATGCCAAGCAGCAGAACCAGCATGACGACCGGGGTAATCCACCGCCGGTTGCCGGGCGGTACCAGCCGTCGCGTCATGGCAGGGAAACGCTTCCGCATCTCGTTGGGCGGCGGCAACGGTTGACGTTCGGTGAAATTGCTGCTGCTCATATTCTGGCTCTTCCTTGGGCGTGAAATGTGCTGTGTTCTTGTGCTTGCGATTACGGTCTGATGGCGCATGCCATCGCGGGGGTGTCGGACATCCGTCTGTCCGCGCGGATCAGACTCACTTGGATACAAGTGTGTGCTTCACCGGACGGGGCGATGTCGATGGATGTCGACGAGGTCAGCGCGGTTTGCGAACTCGCGGATTCGTCCGTGCCACCCACAATCGTCCACGCATATACGTCGCCATCCTGGGGATCGGGATTGGTCCACGAGAACGTCGCTTTGGTGCCGGCGGCGTTGTACGCGCCGGAAAGACCGCGCACTTGGGGGACCGAGCCTGCAACGACCCCCGAATCAGGGACATTCCCGTTATTTCGCCCCGAAGTCTTGCCACCGGGGCCGCTGCCCGAGACCTGCGCGGCGCGGTCGTCTGAGGTTGTATCCATATGCGGGGCAATCAGGAAAAGGAATCCCGACGCGATCGCGACGATTGCGGCAAGGGCGACCAATGCGATGGCAAGCGGTTTCGTCCGTGATGTGCCGCGGCGGGACGATTTGGCAGTCGTCGGTGTTGCCGTCGTAGTCTGGTGTGCGTGCGCGGCGAGGTCCGTGGGGATATCCGCCTCGCCCTCGATTGTCGTACGCTCGGCATGACCGTACATTTGCAGTTGCACGCGTTGCATGGCACGGGCGAATTCCAGCGCCGAAAAATACCGGTTCTCGGGAGCCGGACTCATCGCCTTGTGCAACACGCGCTCAACGGGGGCGGGAATGTCCGGACGGTGGAATGCCGGCAACGGCTTTGCCATGATGATGGACTGCAACCGTTCCGACCGTTCCTTCCCGCGGGAATTGCCTAACTCGTCGGCATACGCGTATTCATACGGGGATTGCCCAGTCACCATAGCGAGCAGTGTGGCACCTAGGGAATAAATATCGGACGCCTCATTGCCGCCTCCGCCGTTGGCCAGTACCTCGGGCGGTGCCCAGGCAACGGTGAATCCCACACCGGGGCCTCCATAGATGGTGCCCGCGATACCGAAATCAGCGAGCATGGGCATATGTTGCGCGTTGATGAGTATGTTGCTTGGCTTGATATCGCGGTGGATAATGCCTTTACGATGTGCGGTGAACAGAGCGCTCGCCAGATCGATACCGATGGTGAGCATCTGGTCTGCGGTGAGTCTGTCATGCTCGAGGAAGGCCTTGAAATTGCCTCCCGGGGCGTACTCGAACACGGTGTATCCGTGTCCGGTCGCGGTGATGCCGCTTCCGTAAATGGACAGAATATGCGGGTGCGTACAGATCCGTCCCATGAAGTCAGCTTCGGAACGCAAACGATTCGCCGCCTGTGAATCCAACCGCTGCTTGCTGATCTTGATGGCGACCAGATGTTCGGGGACATGCTGACGGTACAGGTACACGTCGGCTTCCGAGCCCGATCCGAGCCGCATGATGGGTGAGCAGCCAGGGATGCGCCCGACTGCGTGTTCCGTGATGCCCGTTTGGTCCGCCTGGGTTGTCCGAAAAGCCTCGACGGTTCGGTGTGTTTGCGTGCTCTTTGCACTCCACGACGAATACCAGGCCTCGGCATCCGTCCTTGCAACAGGTCGCTCGTGTGGGCCACCAAGTGACAGCGGTGCACTGATAGTCATGACAGTTCCCCCTAGAATTGTGCATACATTGTCCCCCATGCGCGTTGGTGTTCGCGCGAATGTATTGGTCGAAATCGTATCCTGTGCCGAGGATCGCAATGTCACATCTCGCCGGTAACGAATTGCCTTCTGACGCGAAGCAATGATTCTGGAAAACGGCGATGTTCTGCGTCGTCAAACGTTTCACTTCATCATCTGTTCGCATTCGTGTCTATCGGCTGGACAGGCTCTTGATTTCCTTGAAACGCAGCGTGCCCGTATGTTGAGACGGCGTGTCGGGCGCGTGCGGTTGATGTCCCGATGCGGAATCGGGACATCGGCGTGCATAAGTGGCCCGCATAAGAGGGAATGGCAATGCGTGATTGGTACTACTGAGGTATATTCATGAGCATTGATGCCGCCGACGATCGGCTGACATGTATGGAAAGACAACGGAGACTGGTGGCCGGCTGGTCGGTGATGACTGTCACGACGCATGGAGGAAGAATATGGGCAATCCAAATATGATGCCGCCGGTTGGCCGCGGTGGACTGATGCCGCACGATGGACGGATGCCGTCCGGCGGCCAAGTACCGGGGCAACTCGGTTCGTCCGGTCAGCTGCCGTATCCGCAAGGGCGGTATGTGCAGGCGCCGTCTCCGTACGGGTCGTATTCACAGCAATCTGCGATGCCATCAGTGCCGCAACAGCCGGGTCCGCTGGCGCAATCTTCCTCCCGTCCGGGTGCATCCACGCCATCGATGCCGAGGTATGCTCAGGCCCCGCAACAATCTCCTTGGCTGCAGCAGCCGGCGGTTTCCGGGCAATCGCAGCCTTTGCAACAATCGCCGATATCGCAGCAACCACAACCCATGCAACGGTCACCTTGGTTGCGGCAAGTTCCACAGCAAGTCCCGCAGCAAAGCGGACCGTATAGCGATTCCAATCCTGCGGCTGGTGTGGTGGTGATTGAATCACAGGATCATCGTTTCGACCTGCTACCCAATCGAATCGTCAATATCGTGTTCAGCGTCGTATCGTTGTTCATCATGTTCCTGCCCGGCCTTTCTTGGGGCGTTGGTGCCAGTGGTTTGCGCGGCAAGCTCATATTGGCAGTGGTGCTGCTTGTGGTCGGTGTGGTTGGAATCGTTTACATGCTTGTCAATGCGGTGCCGCGACTGCGTCTGGCCAAAGACGTGGGGTGCGGCTGGAAGGTTGGCATGTCCGGGCGGACGGCGGTGGTGCTGACAGCGGTTGTGCTGGCGGCAGGCGGAGTCTTGACGGCGTTCACGGCCTCGGATTATTCGACCGGCCCGGTGACCGACACGGTCACATTCGTGGACAGGGGTACGTTCAGCGGTTCCACGACGAGTGCCTATTACGAATTCCGGACTGACTCCGGCAGGAAATTCCGTATTTCGTTGGCGAACGGTGATGAGGGACTCATGCCGTCAGGCCTCGAATCCGGTCAGCGCGTCACCCTGACGTACTACCCGCGGACGGGAATCCTGGTGCCTGATCCCGCGCCAACACTCGCCGAATGAGCGGGGTGGCGCGGGGCGTCTGCGGGCGCCGCCCATTTGGTGGTACTGGTCGGAATATCGGCTGATTCCAATCTGCGCGAGAGTGCGTCTGTGTGAGGATTGGCTCGCACGTTGGCGGTTTGGGCGGTCGGGGATAGTTGGCTTGGTGGCGTTGAGGGTCGTTGTGTGAGGATTGGCTCGCATGGTGGCGGTTTGGGTGGCCCGGTTTTGGTTTCTGGTCGGCTTAGAGGGACAGTGTGTGAGGATTTACTCACACACTGACGGTTTGGGGGCTGTGATTGGCTGGTTTGTCGGTCCGGGGAGTCGTTGTGTGAGGATTCGTTCGTACGTTGGCGGTTTGGACGGTCGGGGATGGCTGATTTTGCAGTGTCGGAGGTCGTTGTGTGAGGATTGACTCACACGGTGGGGCGTCGAATCAGTCATGAATTCCGTTTCTTGCGAGACCAATGTGGGGACTTCGCGCGTTCTACAAACTGGTTACGCTAACTCCTTTGTCAGCGTAACCAGTTTGTAGAAAGGGAGCGGATGGGTGATTGCAGCGGTGCAGTGGGTCGGTGAGTTGTTGGATGGGTTGGTGAGCGGTTCGGTGGTGTCAGTTCGTGTATCTCCTGACATACGCGAACCGTCTGACTGGCTTGCTTGGCGGCTGATTCCCGAGGCATTTGCCGGATTGTGCGTGCCCCGACATACGCAACCCAGCAAATGCCGCGCGCCAGTGTTGGATCATCAGTTTTCAGGCAAGTTTTGTATGTCGGGGCATACGCAATCCAGCAGAAAACGCGGGTCAGTGTCGGACCGTCAGTTTTCTGTCGTGTTTTGTATGTGGTGACATGCTTGATGTGGAGTTCATCCGCCGCGCGAACCCTGCCACGTGAACCCCAGCACAATCAAGCGCAATCAAGCGCAATCAAGGCGCAGTACAACACCGCCATCAAGCCCCAATCAAGCCCTGATCAAGCGTCGACGCCGACCGCCTCGCTGACGTGCTCGAACCCGTCCCGGCGCAACAGCTCAGCGAGTCCGCGCTTGAGCACCGTGATCTGCTGCGGTCCGCGATACATGAGCGAGGAGATAAACATGACCAGGCTGGAGCCCGCGCGGATCTTCTCGTACGCCTGCTTGGGGGTAAACACGCCGCCGATGCCCGCGATGGCGAAGCGGTCGCCGTACTCGCGGTAAGCCTGCCGAATCATCGCGTTGCTCGCTCGGTAGGTCGGCCCACCGCTCAGTCCGCCCTTCCACATCGCTGGTATCTCCATACCGCTGCGGTCCTTCTGCAGGTTTGCGATGCTGACGCCCTGCACATTGTGTTCCGCCAGCACGTCAAGCAGCTCGCGGAATTCGGGCCACGTCTTATTCAACGGCATCTTGACGAGCACCGGCTGTGGGCGGTCGATCTTGTCCAACGCGCTGAACAACCGGTCGAGGTTTTCCGGCTCTCCGAACGGTTCGCCGACATAGGTGTTCGGGCAGGAGATGTTGATTTCAATCATCGCCGTGTGCCCAGCCGCTCGGCGCATCGACGTGCAGTAGTCTTCGATGCCTTCGTCGATGTCTCCGCACAGTTTGTCGTTCGTTCGTGCGATGGACACGGACACTTGCATACTTTTCGCCTTGTCCCATGCGCGTTCGGCCCGCGGAATAACCCGTTCGCTGC
This sequence comes from Bifidobacterium thermophilum, assembly GCF_002846655.1. Lineage (NCBI taxonomy): Bacteria > Bacillati > Actinomycetota > Actinomycetes > Bifidobacteriales > Bifidobacteriaceae > Bifidobacterium > Bifidobacterium thermophilum. The sequence continues at coordinate 54,742 of NZ_PCGX01000007.1, forward strand.
CGTCGTTGGCAAGCCCGACATGGACGATCATCGAATCGTATTCCGGCAGCCGGTGGAACCATGGCTTCGGATTGCCCGCGCACGGGCGTGCGGTGGTCGAGCCAACCGTTTCGAAGCCGAATCCGGCGTTGTCGAGCAGCACCGGCATGTCGCAGTTCTTGTCGAGGCCGGCGGACAGACCGAAGGGGTTATCGAAATGCACGCCCATCACATCGGTTTCGAGAATCGGGTCGGTGTAGTCGAGCATTTCGCGCAGCAGCCACATGAGCGGCGGAATATTGCGGGTGACACGGCAGAATTCAATCATCTGGTCGTGTGCCACGTCAGGTGTGTGGTTGAACACGAAGAACGGCTTGACGATGTGCTTGTAGCCGAAAGTGAAAAGGTCGGTGGTCGCCTTGTTGACGGCGTCGTGCAACGGCTGTTCGGAAACGTAACTCATGCCTCATATTGTGGCACTGTTGTCAGCGTGTTCGCAACAAACGCGGGTACAGTGAGCACAGAGTCCAATTGGGGCTGGTGACATCAAACGGCTTGAGGCGGCACAGACGGCTTGAAATCGTTTGACGTGGCATGAAGTGATATGAAACGACGTGAAGCAGCTTGAAAGGGGAGTCATGACAGCATCTGCAAGTGGAACCGGCATGGCGGGGGACGGCGTGTGCGTGGTGATGCCGACATATAACGAGCGCGAGAACCTCCGCACAACCCTTGATGGTGTGTTCGCCTACAATCCGGGTGTTGACGTGCTGATCGTCGATGACGCCTCCCCGGACGGCACGGGTGGGCTTGCCGATCAGATGGCACAGGACAATGGGCGTATCCATGTGCTGCATCGCGGGGGCAAAGGCGGCCTGGGGCCGGCGTATCTGGCTGGGTTTGCATGGGCGTTGGATCGCGGGTATGCCGTGGTATGCGAGATGGATATGGATGGTTCGCACCGCCCACAGGATTTGGCGCGCATGCTCAAGGTGATGCGCTGCGATCGTGGCGTGGATCTGGTGATTGGATCGAGACGTGTGCCGGGCGGGCGTACGGAAGGATGGCCGTGGTATCGCGATTTGATTTCCAGGGGCGGGTCATGGTATGCGCGCAGGATGCTGGGGTTGGGTGTGCGCGATATGACCGCCGGGTTTCGCGCGTACCGGGCCGATTTGCTCAGGCATATGGATTTGCGGTCCGTTGAGGCGAACGGCTATGTCTTCCAAATTGATATGACTAGGCGCGCCGCGGCGGTCGGCGGCAGGATTCTCGAGGTGCCGATCGTCTTCCCCGAACGTCGCCGTGGTGTGTCGAAGATGGATTCGGCGATTGTCGTTGAGGCGATGCGGAATGTCACCTTGTGGGGGATTGCGCGGATGCGTTCGGCCCATAGCCGTCGTGCCGATTAGCGGATCGACTGGCGGGTGCCGGGTAACGCGCGGTAGAGAGCATTCAGCCTGTGACACGCAGCAGAAGATAGCCAGCAGACGGTATCCGACAGACGACACCCAGCGGGTGACGCGCAACAGGCGACGCGCAGCGGGCGACACGCCGATGACCACAACGAAGATGCGTTCGTTTATGTTCATCTTGCTTACAGAAAGTGCGGAAAACTTAGCGTTTTTGTGAGTTTTCATGATGTTGTCGAGCGTTATCCGCTCAATGCTGTCACTTGTGTGCGCAATTGTGTGCGATAATGTTCATATGATTTCGTCACAACGTCAGCATCTGATTCTCAGCAGATTGCGCACCCGCGGTGCGGTGCGCATCACCGCGCTGTCCAAAGAGCTCGGCGTGTCAGCCATGACCGTACGCAGGGACATCGCCGAACTCGCCGACAAGGGCCTGCTCAAACGCGTCCACGGCGGCGCAGTGACCACCAGCACCCTGCTGAGCGAACCTCTGTTCTCCGTAAAATCGCAGATGGACATCGGCCTCAAGGACGCCATCGCACAGGAGGCAGTCAACTACGTCTCCCCGGGCGACGTCATCGCCATCGGCGGCGGCACCACCGCCTACGTGTTCGCCCAGCACCTGCTTGAATCCCAGCAGTCCAGCGGCGTCACCATCCTCACCAACTCGATTCCCGTCGCCGAACTTGTCCAGGCGCTCGAATCCAAGGATGTTGAGGTGATTGTCACCGGTGGCGTCATCACCCGTTCCAACTCCCTGGTCGGGCCGATTGCGGACAAGGTCGTGCAATCCCTGCGCGTGAACACCGTGTTCCTCGGCACGCATTCGGTGTCCATTCCGCGTGGCTTCCTCATGCCGAACTCATTGGAAGCGGCCACCGACATGGCGATGATGGATATCGCCGACCGGACGATTATCCTCACCGACCACACCAAATGGAGCAGCACCTCGCTGTCCCTGTTCGCCAACTTCGACCAGGTCGACACTGTGATTACCGATGACGGGCTCGATCCTGATTCCGTCACCAAAACACGCGAACTGGTCAAGGAACTCGTGCTCGCCAAACAGGGCGAGTCGGACGAATCAGTCCGTTCGCCCCGCCGGATACGCCCGAACGAGAACGGCGTGGTCGCCGAACATGTCGGGGCGCATGCTGCCGCGGGAGGCCCGGGATATCCCGATTCCGTCGATGACGAGTATGACCTTCCTGCGGATCGTGAACCCCGCGGCAGACAGACGAAGGCCGGACGGACAACGGGGACGCCGAGGCCGGTCGGCAAGTAGCAGACAACCACAACCAGACTCGGCGGCGGGCAGCGCAGCCCGTCGCCGCGACAGAGGCGCAATGCGGCGCATTCAGTCTTGGCGACGCATGCGATTCTGTTGTGAAAGAAACAGACAACATAAGCTCAACCGTCCAACAAAGGAGACGACATGACCACCCAATCATCCCAATCGGCCCAGCAGACGCCGGCATGGCAGTACTATCAGCCCGGCGCATATGCGAGCGCCAACATCCGCATCACACCGACCACCCTCGCCGACGGACGCGACTTCTTCTATCTCGATGACGACCCTGAGTACGTCAGCGGCAAGAAGACCCGCGAACTGCATGACCCCCGCCATCTCGCCTACCGTTTCGCGCCTCATTTGGACGCCGACGGCAACGAGGTGCCGTACGCTGCACCGCAGATGCGCCGCGACCCGCTGACCGGCGACTGGATCCCCATGGCCACTGCGCGCATGAACCGGCCGATCACCGCCGGTCCGGGGGCCACTGCGAAGGGCAACCCGCTCGCCGCGCGCAAGCCGGGTGACCCGTATCAGGACGGCGAAGTGCCGGATACCGATTACAACGTCGTTATCTTTGAAAACCGTTTCCCCTCGATGGTGCGCGTGCCCGGCGTGCCTGACACGGTGACGAATGTCGACGGCAACCCGCTGTGGCAGCAGAAGATGGCCGGCGGCAGGTGCGAGGTTATCTGCTTCGACCCCAACGAGCATGGTCTGCCTGCCGATTTGCCGGTGCGCCGCCTGCGCACGGTTGTTGAGGCGTGGGCCTTCCGCACCGCCGAGATCTCGCATATTGACGGTATTGAGCAGATTTTCCCGTTCGAGAACCACGGTCAGGAAATCGGTGTCTCGCTCGCCCATCCACACGGCCAGGTCTACTGCTACCCGTTCATCGCGCCGAAGCTGGAAACCGAACTGCAGCACACCGAGGCATACCACGAACGTACCGGCGGCAACCTGCTTCGCGACCTCATGAACGCCGAAATCGAGGCGGGGGAGCGGATTGTCATGCGCAACCACAGCTGGATAGCCTACGTGCCGGCGGCGGCGCGCTGGCCGTTGGAAGTGCATGTCGCCCCAGTGCGCGACGTGCTCACCATCGACGAGCTTGACGACCAGGAGCGTTGGGATTTGGCACAGATGTACTCCACGTTGCTCAAGCGTGGCAACGCCTTCTTCGACAAGGGCGACGGCAAGGGCATGGATCTGCCGTACATCGCCGCGTGGCATCAGGCGCCGATTCATGACGCCCGCCGCGCGAACTACCGGCTCAACCTCCAGTTCTTCTCCTTCCGCAGGGCGGCGAACAAGATCAAGTATCTGGCGGGTTCCGAATCAGGTATGGCCGCATGGGTGTCCGACACGACGCCGGAACTCATCGCCAAGCGGTTCCATGAGCTCGGGCCGATTGACATCGACGACTGAACATGTATCGGCTGGCCGTGCGGCGGCTGACCAGGCATTGGCGTGCGGAACGTCGGTGGGCCTGGACCAGCTGCCGGTGGGCAGCACAGCGGCACATCAGCGCAACATCATTCGAAAGGAATAATCATGACAACACCAGACCAGCAGCATGCAACGCAGGATGCCGCCGGAAGCATCCCGTTCATCGACGCGATGGGCGACGCGGAAGGCGCCGCCGCAGCCCGAGAGCTGTTCGAACAGGCATACGGTGAGGCGCCGGCAGGTGTGTGGGCGGCTCCGGGGCGTGTGAACCTCATCGGCGAGCACACCGATTACAACGCGGGCCTGTGCCTGCCGATCGCGCTGCCGCACCGCACGTATATCGCACTGAAACCGCGCGAAGACACGAGTGTGCGTGTGGTTTCCGATGTCAGCCCCGACAAGGTCGCACAAGCCGATTTGGACGGTCTCACAGCCGGAGGCGTCGATGGGTGGGCGGCCTACCCGGTTGGTGTCGCATGGGCGCTGCGTGAAGCCGGATTCAGGCAAGTCAAGGGCTTTGACGCGGCCTTCGCCTCATGCGTGCCGCTCGGCTCCGGGCTGAGCTCCTCCGCCGCGATGACCTGCTCGACCGCCCTCGCCCTGGATGACGTGTACGGGCTCGGCTTCGGCTCAAGCGATGCGGGGCGCATCACCCTGATCAACGCAGCCATCGCCGCGGAAAACGATATGGCGGGCGCCTCCACGGGCGGGCTTGACCAGAACGCCTCCATGCGATGCACGCCGGGGCACGCCCTGCTGCTGGACTGCCGGCCTGGCCTGAGCGCCCTCGAAAGCGTGTCCCAGCAGGCATTCGACCTCGACAAGTATGGGCTTGAACTGCTGGTCGTGGACACGCGGGCCCCGCATCAGCTCAACGACGGGCAATACGCCCAGCGCCGCGCCACCTGCGAACAGGCGGCTGCCGGGCTCGGGGTGGAGAACCTGCGGGTGATTGCCGACCGGGTCAACGCCGCCGACGACCCCGAGGCCGCGCTTGCGGACGTTCTCGGCAAGCTCGATGATGACGTGGAGCGTCGGCGTGTACGTCACGTCATCACCGAAATCGGCCGTGTCGGACAGTTCGTCGATGCGTTCGCAGCTGGGGATATCAAGCGTGCCGGCGAACTGTTCAACGCCTCCCACAATTCCCTGCGCGACGACTACCAAGTCACGGTGCCGGAGCTCGATGTCGCCGTGGACACCGCGCGGACCAACGGCGCGTACGGCGCCCGCATGACCGGCGGCGGCTTCGGCGGCTCCATCATCGCGCTGGTAGACAAGGGACGCAGCCGTGAGGTCGCGCAAAAGATCGCTGACGCGTTTGCAGTGCATGGATTCCACCAGCCTCGGGCGCTCGCCGCGGTCGCATCCGCTTCGGCGCACCGCGTCGACTGATACAAATCGACTGACACGGGGAACGTCAGCAACGCCTAGATGCCCGGAACGGACCGTCGGCAACAATGCCGAGTTCGTTTCGGGCGTCTGTTATTTCGGGTGTTTGTTGTTTCGATTGCCTGTTGTGTCGCGTGTCCCCGCTTCAGGCGTCGTTGACTTGGCGTCCGTTATTCTCACAGCGAGTCGGTGCCCTTCAGCCCTAGGCAAATCGTCCCGAAACGGACATTCCCGGCCCGATGACGTGTGCATTCCCTATACTTGAATCCATCTGGATACCATCGCACCGATTTTCCAAGGGAGATCCATGAACAAGGCAATCATCACCGTCGTAGGCCAGGACACCGTCGGCATTATCGCCCGCGTCTGCACGTACCTTTCCGGTCACCATGTCAACGTCCTCGACATTTCGCAGACCATCATCGACGGGTTCTTCAACATGATGATGATCGTCGATTACAGCAACGCCGACAACGAATTCGGCACCATGGTCAACGACCTCGACAAGCTCGGCGAGGAGATCGGCGTGCGCATCCGCTGCCAGCGCGAAGAGATCTTCACCAAGATGCATCGCGTCTGAGTCCAGTTATCACGCGGATCGCCGCGCAAGAACGCAACCGAACGAATCGAAAAGGACAGACACGACCATGCTGAATATCATGGAGGTCCACGAGACCAACAAGATGATCGAGCAGGAGAAGCTCGACGTGCGCACCATCACCATGGGCATCAGCCTGCTTGACTGCGCGGCCGACACCGTGGACGAGGTGTGCGACAACATCTACCGCAAGATCACCACGTACGCCAAGGATCTGGTTTCCACAGGCGAGGCCATCGAGCGCGATTACGGCATTCCGATTGTCAACAAGCGCATCACCGTCACGCCGATTTCGCTGGTCGGAGCCAGCGCTTGCAAGAGCTCCGAGGATTTCGTGCGCATCGCCCATGCGCTGGACAAAGCCGCGAAAACCGTCGGTGTTGACTTGATTGGCGGCTACTCTGCACTTGTTTCCAAATCCATGACGCCCGCCGAGGAGATGCTCATCCGCTCCCTGCCGCAGGCGCTGAGCGAAACCGACATCGTGTGCTCGTCGGTGAATGTCGGCTCCACCAAGACCGGCATTGACATGAACGCGGTTTACCTGCTCGGCCACATCGTCAAGGATGTCGCCTACGCCACCCGCGACACCGACAGCGACGGCTGCACCAAACTTGTGGTGTTCTGCAACGCGCCGGATGACAACCCCTTCATGGCAGGCGGCTTCCATGGCGTGACCGAAGGCGACGCGGTGATCAATGTCGGTGTTTCCGGCCCCGGTGTAGTGTCCCGCGCGCTTGACGAGGCCAAGGGTAAGGACTTTGAATTCCTGTGCGAGACCATCAAGCGCACCGCGTTCAAGATCACGCGTGTCGGCCAGCTGGTCGCCCAGGAGGCGTCACGCCGGCTCGGCATCCCGTTCGGCATCATCGATTTGTCGCTTGCTCCAACCGCCGCTGCCGGTGACTCTGTCGGCGAAGTGCTTGAGAAATGCGGGCTTGAGCAGGTCGGCGCGCCCGGCACCACCGCAGCGCTGGCCATGCTTAACGACCAGGTTAAGAAGGGCGGCATCATGGCGTCCTCGTACGTCGGCGGCCTGTCTGGCGCGTTCATCCCGGTTTCTGAAGACAAGAACATGATCGATGCGGCTGCTTCCGGTTGCTTGCGCATCGAAAAGCTCGAGGCGATGACGTGCGTGTGCTCGGTCGGCCTTGACATGATTGCGATTCCAGGCGATACCACGCCGTCCACCATCTCCGGCATGATCGCCGACGAGGCGGCCATCGGCATGGTCAACCAGAAGACGACCGCCGTGCGTGTGATTCCGGTCATCGGCAAGGGTGTCGGCGAATCCGCGGAATTCGGCGGGCTCATGGGTTATGCGCCGATTATGCCGGTGAACCAGACCAGCTGCGAGGCCTTCGTGACCCGTGGCGGCCGCATTCCGGCACCGATCCACTCCTTCAAGAACTAGCGCATCTTCACGCTTGAGTGCATTGCTTCGGCCCCTCCGCGGAGGGGCCGTTGTGTTTGCGCATGGATGTGAGATGCGAGCTTGGTAGGGGAGTGCGGATTCACAGGAAACTCGCAGAAAAACATGGTGGTTCCTGAAGGTTAGGGAGGTTAACTATGTCTCAGCTGCAAAAAGCCTCGAACCGCAAGGTTCCCGATAATTGAATCCCCTTCTTCTCTCTTCTCTCTCTAAAGCCCGGAGGCGTTCGCCTCCGGGCTTTTCTGTTGATTGCATATTTTCTTAATGCAGCTGGTTTATTCGTCTGTTTCCGTTTCGGGTTTGCCTGGTCGGATGGTCGCGGCTCGCGCGACCCGCAGGAGCTCGCCCTCCCAGCGTTCCACGGCTCTGGCCCTTCGCCCGGGCCGGGCCGCGTCCAGGCACAGCATCACGGCCAGGCCGCCCGACCGGGGCGCGAGCAGCGCGACCGTCAGGCACGAGCCGTTTCGCGCCTCCCAGCGGCGCGTGAACGGGCCCTCCGCGCACGGCTCGCGCGAGACCGAGCGCGCGGGCCCGTTCTCCTCCTCCCAGCGTTCCAGCCACTCGTCCCACGCCTCCCCGCCGTCCGGCCCCTCGTCCCATTCGGCCTCGGCCAGGTACAGGGACGCCACGGGATCCCCGCCCCGGCCGGTCCGCTCGAAGGCGAGCAGCACCTCGCCCGCGGCCGACGTGCGCTCCTCGAACCCCTCGCCCGGCCCGGGAAGCAGTACCTCGCCCCCATCGCACAGTGCGACGCTCCGCGCAACCGGCTCGCGTCCCCCGGCCCGCCGGCCGTGCGTCCTCTTCCACTCGTCGACCGCCCCGTACGCGTCCATCACCGCATCCCCAAGCTCCTCGGCGGACGCGCCGGCAGGCACGGTGCCCTTCCACACCTCGTCGCCCACCAGATCACTGGTACGCGGCGGATATGCGCACACCCAGTAGTACCTATCCTCGTAGTAGGTGACGTCCACGAAATCGTTGTTCCGGGCGAACGCCCTCCATGTCTTGTATCTGGTGTCGTGCCGCCAGCAGTTCTCCTGCTCCTCGAGGTTCAGTTCGAGCGGTCCCGTGCACTCGATGAACGCGAACGAGTCCAGCAGCGCCACGCCCACGTCCTCGGCCGTCACGTCGGGGCCCTTCAGACTCGCAAAGAACCGATCCGTTAATCGATCAACGCCCCAACACTCCACATAAGGTAGAAGCAGGAGCCTATTCCCCTCCCGGTTCACCGATACCGTCATCACACCCATATCATCTGCTTCCTTTCCTTCTGGTAATCCTGTACACGATCCGGAGCCTTGTTCACTCCCCGCTCGCCGCGCGCCCTCTTCCACTCGTCGATCGCCCCGTACGCGTCCATCACTGCCCCGCCCGAGCTCCCCCGCGGACGCGCCGGCGGGCACGATGGCGTGCCATATGGAGTCTCCCGGATCGTCGCCGCCCGACCTTGGCGCATAGGCGCACACCAGATACCTGCCGCCGGGACTGGTGGAGACCCGGACGAAATCGTTGTTCCGGACGAACGCCCGATGCGTCCTGTACCTCGTGTCATACCTCCAGGAATTCCTCCTTTCCTCGAGGCTCAGCTCGAGCTGGCCCGTGCGCTCGATGAACGCGAACGCGTCCAGCACCGCCCCGCCTATGTCCCCGGCCGTCATGCCGGGGCCCTTCAGGCTCCTGAAGAATCGGTCCGTCACCCGATTGACGCCCCAGGATTCTACGCATGGGCGAATCAAGAAACGACTGCCCTCCTTGTCTATCAACACGAATCTGGGATCGAAGTCCGGTTCCATATGCGGTCCTTTCACTTGGCGATCTTGTATACGATGCGTATGCCCGTGCCGGCATGCTCCCTCTGGAACGCCCTCAGCGCCTCGGCGATGTCGTTGCCGATCGCAGTGTCCGGGAACACGACCTCAAGCATCTTGGTGAAGGCATTGCCGTGTATCGCCTTCCCCGTCTTCCACTCCCCGGTATCGGCGGTGGCTACGGGAACGGAAGCCTCATTAGATGCACGATTGCTATCTGTGTTCAGATTGTCTAATCCCTGTGGCTGGTTGTTGTGTTGTCTCATATTCTGGACGTTTCCTGGTTGGTGGGTCAAAGGTTTGACGGCTGTGGTTCCAATGGTTCCGTTGGCGTTTTGTGTTCTGCCGTCGTTTGCGTTCCGGGGTGTTTGTCTGTTGTAATCGGTTGCGGGCCGCGGCCGTGCGGGCCCGCAGGGAAGTGAGGGATGCGTGGGGCGTCCGCGGCGGCGCACGCGCCCATGCGATGAGGTCAAGGGAAGAGGGCCTATGAGAGGTTCCCGTCTGTCATGCGTGCTGTGCGCGCTGCTTTCGATGTTCATGGTGATGCCCGCCTCGGTGGCGTCCGCAGCCACCGATGGAAGCGGCGGATCAGGCGAAGTGACGATTCATTATTACGACAGTGCCGGCTGGGCGAAGCCGTTCGCGTACATGTACGGCGACGGCGTGCGCTCCGCGTCCTGGCCGGGCGAACGGATGACGGACGACGGCGACGGCTGGTACAGCGTCACCGTGGACGCGCCGCATGGATTGCGCGTGCTGTTCAGCGACAACGGAAAATCGCAGCACCCCGGAGCGAACCAACCGGGGTACGAGGTCAATGGCGAAGCCTGGTTCGTGGGGAGCACGCGGCACGACTCCATGCCGGAAGGCATGAAGGTGCACTTCTACGACTACGCGAACTGGGGCAAGGTCCGCCTGTACTACTATTCCGAAGCGGCCAGAGGGCCGACGTGGCCGGGCGAGGCCATGCATGCAGACGGTGACGGATGGTATACCGCGACCATCTTCGGAACGCAGCCCGCCCGCGTGCTGTTCAACGATGGCGGCTCGAGGCAGACCCCGGCAAGCGGTCAGGAAGGTCATCTGGTAACGGCCGAGGCATGGTGCCGCAACGGCGTATGGACCGACACGAGACCCGACGGCGTGCTCGTCATGTTCCATAAGCCATCGGGATGGGGCAGCCCCCGAATCTACTATTACACGTCCGATGCCGACACCGGGCCCGCCTGGCCGGGCAACGCCATGAAGCACATGGCGGACGGCTGGTATTCCTACACGATAACGAAATACGCCAAGGCGCGTGTGCTGTTCAACGACGGCGGGCATCAGGTTCCCGCAAAGAGCGCGCCCGGCTACGAGGCGTCCGGGGTATGCCGTTGGGACGGCGGCGACTGGTCCTGCGGCGATCCGGCCATCGACGGCGACGATGACGGCGTGCCCGATGTACTGGGCATGATGCTCGGCGGCGATAGCGACACCGACGGTGACGGACTGCCCGATGCGTTCGAAACCATCAGAACAGGCACGGACCCCTCCCGCGCCGATAGCGATGGCGACGGCGTGGCGGATGGCGATGAGGATCCGGATGGCGACGGGCTGACGAACCTGAACGAGCGGGAGATCGGCACGGACCCGATGGCGGCCGATACGGATGGCGACGGGCTGACCGACGGCGAGGAAACGACGCGCACTCATACCGATCCCCTCAAATCGGACACGGACGGCGATGGCGTGGACGACCGGCGTGAGATCCAATGGGGCACGGACCCGCTCGTACCTCAGGAGACGTTCGATGTGACGGCACCCGCCGAGGATGTTGGGCAAGGCGACGTGGACGTGTCCGTGTCGGTGAATCTCCCCGCGAGCCAGGCCGCCACCCTCGACGTGCGCAGATACGACAACCCGTCGTATTTCCCGGACGATATGCCGGGGCTCATAGGGGATGCGTACGAGTTCACCGTTGACGGGCAGGTGGGGTCCGCGACGCTGCGCTTCCGCTTCGACGAATCGCTGTTGTCGGATTCGTCGTTCGACCCGGCCATCTGCTGGTTCGACGAAAAGGAACAGCGGCTCGAGGAACTCGATACCACCGTGACCGGAAACGAGGCCACGGCGACGGTCTCGCATTTCTCGAAATACGTGCTGGTGAACCGGACCACGTTCCACGACTCGTTCTCATGGGAGGACGTGTGGGGCGACGAACAGTTCAACGCGGTGCAGACGGTGTTCGTCATAGACGATTCGGGCAGCATGTGGAGCAACGACCGCGGAAAGAAGCGCCTTTCCGTGGCCCGCGACCTTGTAGGGCGCTTCCCGGGGAACACCCGCACCGGCGTCGTGCGCTTCGCGGACGGAGCCACGGACCTGACCGGCGGGCTTACGGATGCGCAGACCGCGAAGAACGCCCTGGCGGATGCGAACTTCCACGATTCGGGCGGCACCAGCATGTACCTGGCCGTACGGCAGGCCCTGAACATGTTCCAGGGCGACGATGATGCGACGCTACGCAACATCATCGTGCTTTCCGACGGGGAGACTGCCGATACGCGGCTGCATGACAGCGTGGTCGCCGAAGCCAACAAGCGCAAGGTCAAGATCAACGCGGTCGGACTGGGCGGAGGCGGCCCCGGATCATATTTCGAGCGATGGATGAAACCGCTGGCCAGCCAGACCGGCGGCGAATCCTATCTCGCCCAGGACGCCGATGCGCTGGCCGGCATCTACGAGAACATCGGCAAGCTCATCGACATCGAGACCGACAACGACGGCGACGGCATCCCCGACTGGTACGAGGACCATCTCGTGCTGTTCAACGGCGTCTCGCTCAAACTCGACAAGAACAATCCCGACACGGACGGCGACGGCATCCCCGACGGCGAGGAGATCGACCGCCTCGACTACCGGTACAACGCCGACCGCACCAAGGTGATTGTCACCGGACGGCTCATCACGAACCCCACACTGGTCGATTCGGACGGTGACGGCATCGCCGACGCGGACGAACCGGACCCGACGACCGACCCGATGAATCCCGACACGGACGGCGACGGGTTGACCGACGGCGACGAAGTGCGCCGCAACTTCGACCCGACCTCGCCCGACCCAGACGGCGACGGGCGGCGCGACGACAGGGAGCTCGCCGACGACACCAGCCCGTACGTGTACGACAAGGCATGGTACGAGCAGTTCGCCTGCTTCGTGGTCGGAGCGCTTGCGGGGGACTTCATCACCGATGACGACGACCCCGTCACCCTGGCCGGCCAGATCATCGGGGGCGTCATCCCCACATCCGATGTTCGCGACGCCATAGCGAACGTGAAGCACGGCGATTACGCATTCGCCGCGATCAGCGCCGCGGGCATCGTCCCCGCCGCCGGCGACGCGGCCAAGGGCGCGGCGAAGGCCGGCAGATTCATCCTGCGCAACATAGACGACCCGGCGAAGGCCGCAAGACTGCTGGCCATACTGGAGGAGAGCTGCCCGAGCGTGGTCGCCAAGCTCGGCGGCAGCGACGGATTCGTCAAGGCCGCCGCCAGCTTCTCCCAGACCGGCCACGCAAGACTCACCAAAAAAGAGAAGCAGCATCTCGTCAAGGCCGTCAACAAGGCCGGTCTCGCCAAGCATCTGGTCACATCCGGTAGGGACCTGCCCATCGCGGCCACAATCGACACCGGCAAGAACGTCTGGAACGAGCGGTGGCTGAAACGCGGCGACATCATTGACGAACACCTGAACGGGCATTCCACGGGCCGCGGCCTGGGCCGCACGTTCCCGGTCGCGGACAGGCTGGAGAACAGGGTCCTGGTGAGCACGAAAAGCCTCGACCTGGACGCGCGCAGCTACCAGACGCCCGGCAGGCTGAGATCCAGACTCAACAAGTACGTGAAGGATCTCGAGGGATTCGAGGACAAGTATCTGAATAAGGTGGATAGTGAAGGCCACAGGTACAGAAAGATTGGAAATAGGGATAAACGTCTGTCCGAAAAGGACTATGACTCCAAGATGCTGGAGGTCGTGTTCCCGGACACCGCCATCGGCAACGACATCGCCGGGGCGCTGAGGGCGTTCCAGAGGGAGCATGCCGGCACGGGCATACGCATCGTGTACAAGATCGCGAAATAGGAGGAAAATACATGAGCCAGATAAGGATAGTCTCCATAAACAGGGAGAAGGACAGGTTCCTGGTCTGCCCGTTCGTGATGAGCTGGGGCATCAATCGGGTGACGGACCGGTTCTTTCGGAGTCTGAAGGGCCCCGGCGTGACGGCCGGGGATGTGGGCGTGGCGCTGCTGGACTCGTTCGCGTTCATCGAGCGCACGGGCCCGCTCGAGCTGAGCCTCGAGGAGCAGGAGAACTTCTGGCGGCACGACACCAGATACAGGACGTATCGGGCGTTCGTCCGGAACAACGACCTCGTCGAGGTCACCAACTACAAGGACAAGGAATATTGGGTGTACGCATATCCGCCAAGAATCGGCGACGATTGGGACGACGAGGTGTGGCGGGGCACCGTGCCTGCCGGCGCGTCCGCCGAGGAGCTCGGACAGGCGGTGCTGGACGCGTACGCGGCCATCGACGAGTGGAAGAGAACGCACGGCCGGAGGCCCGCGCCCCGCGTGCCGGTTGCGCGGAGCGCGGGACTGTGCGACGGGGGCGAGGTGGTCATGCCCGGTCCGGGAGAGGGGTTCGCGGAGCGCACGTCGGCCGCGGGCGAGGTGCTGCTCGCCTTCGAACGGACCGGACGGGGCGGGGATCCCGTGGCGTCCCTGTACCTGGCCGAGGCGGAGTGGGACGCGGAGGCGGACGGCGGGGAGGCGTGGGACGAGTGGCTGGAGCGCTGGGAGGGGGATAACGGGCCCGCGCGCTCGGTCTCGCGCGAGCCGTGCGGGGAGGGCCCGTTCACCCGCCGCTGGGAGGCGCGCAACGGCTCGTGTCTGACGGTCGCGCTGCTCGCGCCCCGGCCGGACGGCCTGGCCGTCATGCTGTGCCTGGACGCGGCCCGGCCCGGGCGTCGTCCCAAGGCCGTGGGGCGCTGGGAGGAAGAGCTCCATCGGATCGCACGCGCCGCGACCATCCGACCAGGCAAAACGGAATCTTGAGAATGTGAGGCAATAGTGAAAACAATAATCGCGGTGAAAGCAGCGTTTGCATTGCTTTCACCGCGATTATTGTGGAGCATAAGGAATCCACTGGGCTTCTGCGTCACGCTCCGTTTGCAATTATTGACCGGCCTTGCGGCCGGACGGTCATATCTCCTCGTTCGGCACTGTCGTGCCTCTCTCGGCGGGGCTACGTAGAAGCCCACCGGGCTTCTACGTCACGCCCCGCCCTTGAAGCCCATTTGGCGCCAGGCTTCGTAGATGGCGATGGAAGCACAGTTGGTAAGGTTCAAGCTGCGCAGGCTCGGGCGCATCGGCAGACGCACCTGCTCGGCCACATGCGGGCCGGCCATGATGTCCATCGGATCAGGGATATTGCCCGGTTCCGGGCCGAACAGCAGAATGTCGGTCGGCCTGTATTCGATGTCGGTATACAACTTCGTGGCATGCGCGGTGAAGGCGATGATGCGCGAATCCGGCATCGATTCCACCAGATCCTCGAAATTCGGGTGCAGCACCACATGTGCCATGTCGTGGTAGTCAAGCCCCGCGCGGCGCAGCTTGGTGTCGCGTAGATTGAAGCCCAAGGGCTCCACCAAGTGCAGGATTGTGCCGGTTACGGCGCACAGGCGGATTGCGGAACCCGTGTTGCCCGGAATGCGTGGGGAGTAGTAGCACAGATGCGGCGTGGAGGTTTCCGTTTTGGCCGCATCCTTCGCGCTCAGCATGGCGTCCACCACGGAAATCGGGTTGCCGTGCGCGTCGGTCACCAGCTCGTCCGGCCCGTAATTGGACTTGCGGTACCCGTATTCGAACATCTTTTCGACATGATCCTCGGGATTTGCTGCTTCGTTAGTCATGAATGCTAAGAATAGGAATGATGAATGACACCAAGAACCTTAACGCAACCGAAGTCGCGCTGTGCTTGGCCGCATGGTGGCGGTCCAATGCGCGTGACCTGCCGTGGCGCTTCGGACGGACCGGCGCCTGGGGCATCCTTGTCTCCGAAGTGATGAGCCAGCAGACCCAGATGAGCCGGGTCGTGCCCTACTGGACCACGTGGATGCGCCATTGGCCGGACCCGGAAGCACTTGCCGCGGCATCCACGGCGGAGGTCATCACCGCATGGGGCCGCCTCGGCTACCCGCGTCGTGCTTTGCGTTTGCAGGAGTGCGCCCGCGAAGTCGCCACGCGATACGGCAACCGGCTTCCTCGCAGTTACGACGAGCTGGTCGCGCTGCCCGGAATCGGCGATTACACGGCGAGTGCGGTCATGAGTTTCGCGTTCGGAGAGCGGATTGCCGTCATCGATACGAATATTCGGCGTGTTCTGTCACGCATGTTCGTCGGCGAGGAATCGTTGGGCGGGTCCACGACGGCGAAGGATCGGGATCTGGCTTTGCGCGTGCTTCCCGAAGATCAGACAGCCAGCGTCGTGTGGAACGAGGCGGTGATGGAGCTCGGCGCACTGGTGTGCACGGCGAAATCTCCGGCTTGTGAGACTTGCCCGGTTGCGTCGGTTTGCGCGTTTCTTGCGGCGGGCCGTCCGGGACTGGGACAGCGCCGGACTCGTCCCCGTCAGCGGTTCGCGGGCACGAATCGACAGGTGCGCGGCATTGTGTTGGCTGCGTTGCGTGCGCTGCCTGCAGATGCCCCGGTATTGTCGCGCGCGCGGGTGGCGTCGTTGTGGCCCGACCAGACGCAGCTTGATGCGTGCGTCGCCTCGCTTGACGAGGACGGACTGATTGAAATCATTGGTGATGAAGGGATTCGTCTGCCCGCCGGGAGCGTCCGGAATGCTGATGCCGACGCGGACGCAGGTGCCGGCGCCGATGACAGTGCTGGTGCCGTTGGCAGCGCCGATACCAGTGCGAGCATCGAAACGCACGCC
Organism: Bifidobacterium thermophilum; assembly: GCF_002846655.1. NCBI lineage: Bacteria > Bacillati > Actinomycetota > Actinomycetes > Bifidobacteriales > Bifidobacteriaceae > Bifidobacterium > Bifidobacterium thermophilum. Next base: position 71,096 of record NZ_PCGX01000007.1, read on the forward strand.
AACACTTCGCAACCCGACGCTACTTCGCAATCTGACGCAACTTCGCAATCCGACGTAGCGTCAGCGTGACACGTCACCACCGGCATGACTACACTGGACCATATGTCATCGAGCAGCCAGCGCACTTCCAACAACCCGCGGAATCGCCGTCCCCGCCGAAAATTGTCCAAACGGCAGCGGCAGATCTACCGCAGGCGTCGCATTGTCGCGTTGATTGCGTTGATTGTCGTTCTTGCGTTGATTGCGTTTTGTGTGTACAGCCTCGGCCGGGGAATGATGGCGATTGATGCGTCGATCCGCCATGACGACCAGATGGCGTTGACTCGTTCGGCGGTGCCGACGCCGAAGCAGCAGAGCAAAGTCAAGGATTGCACGGCGTCCGATATCGATTTGTCGTTGCAGTCGGATTCCCAGACGGTTGCTGTCGGTGGTTCCATGAAATTCACAGCGACCATCAAGTATGTGCCGAAGGGCAAGAGCAGCTGCCTGATTGATGCCGCGGATGATTCGCGGGTGCTGACCATCAAGTCGGGAAGCGACACCGTGTGGCGGTCCGACGTATGCGATGTGGATTCGCGCCAGCTGCTGCTTGCGGTGGGGGACACCGACACGCAGACGATGACGTGGAACACGAATCGTACCGGGAGCTCGTGCGCTGAGGATTCAACGCTGCCGAAGGTGGAGGCCGGGACTTATACCGCACAGCTGTCGATGAAGGACCATCCGAAGATTGTGAGCAATAAGGTGACGATTACCGTCGGGTAGGCGGTGCCGGTCAGCGGAGTCGGGCTGGCGGTGCTGGGCTGGTGGCGCTGTGGATTGGCGGTGCTGAATGGGTGGTACTGGGGATTCGCAGCGCGTGGCTGGACGGGCGGCGCTGGACGGTCCTTCCCGTCACCAATTTCGAACGTCTATCTATGGCGATACTAGGCGGTGAACCCTTTCAGCACCCCGCAGGGAATGGGACTTCATGCACCAGCTTCTGGGACAACACCTCAGAGCGATGATGTATGCGTCGGCATACGAGGTGTGACGTATGCGCAGTGCGATTGGTCGGTCGGGTGCAGTGGGGGAGTTGTGGGGAACAGTTGATACACGATATGCCGGGTTGTGTATGTCGCGGCATGCGTGACCGGTGATTTGGCGGTGTGATCGGACTTGTCTGAGGTTGGTCTGTCGTGTTGCGCATGTCGTGGCATGCGCGCCCGGTGATTTGCGGGGTTGGTTCGGTTGGCTGAGCTGCGATCTGTCGGGTATCGCATGTGCGGGTATGTGCGAACGGTGATTTTGCGCCATGACAGGTTGTCCATACAAGCCGCATATGGGGATTGACTCGCACGGTGGCGGGGTGACCGGGTCGGGTCTGCCGGTTCGTTGGTCTCGGGTGTCATCATGTGAGGATTCACTCACATAATGGGGGTCGGGACGGCTTCGAGTCGTCGGCGTTCTCGAGTTGGGTGTCATCGTGTGAGGATCCGCTCACACGATGACGGTGTGACCGGGGGCGGCTCGGTGGTTTGGCTGGATTGGGGGTCATTGTGTGAGGATGGACTCGCACGATGGCGGTGTGAGTGGGTGCGGGGCAGTGGGTTAGCTTGTTGATCCGTGGTTGTGTGAAGATTGGCTCGCACGCCGGCGGTATTGTCGTTTCCGGCTTGGTGGTTTGGCTGGATTGGGGGTCATTGTGTGAGGATTGGCTCGCACGATGGCGGTTTGGGTGGCTGGGGCTGGCCGGTTTGGTGGTCCCCGGGTGTCGTTGTGTGAGGATGGACTCGCACAATGGCGGTGTGAGTGGGGGCGGGGTGGTGGTTTGGCTTGGTGGCCCGTGGTTGTGCGAGGATTGGCTCGCATTCTGGCGGTCAGCGTGACGGATAGACCGCTCCCGCTACTCCCGTCGCCATCCCCTCACTCCCGCAGCCGCCCATTGCTCTCACCCCCACCATCCCTGCCCACCCCACAAGCGTGTCGCATTTGCGGCGCGCGCAATCATCGGCTAAACTATTGACTTTGCGTAAAGTGTGTCATATTGCGGGCATGCTGACAGTGAAGAAGCGCCCGCGAACAGCATATAGTGGCCGTCCGCCCGCGTTTCCGGGGAACAAACGACAAAGCGAGCGATAAGGAACGTCCATTGGCTGCTGAACAAGCTACGACGAACACCACCAAAGTCATCGCACGTGCCGACGAGCATGACATCAAACTGCACAAGGCGTCGGATCGCGTGAATTTCGGCTCCATCCGTGAGCCCATCGATGTGCCCTACCTGCTGGGCGTGCAGACCGACAGCTTCGATTGGCTGATCGGCAACGAGCGCTGGAAGAAGCGCGTCGAGGAAGACGAAAAGAACGGCACCAACACCGTGCCGCACGTTTCCGGTCTTGACGAGGTCTTCCAGGAGATCTCACCGATTGAGAACTTCACCCAGACCATGAGCCTGACCTTCTCCGACCCGTACTTCGAGGAGCCGCGTCACACGGTCCAGGAGTGCAAGGAGAAGGATTACACCTATTCCGCGCCGCTGTATGTGAACGCTGAGTTCGAAAACGGCGACACCGGCGAGATCAAGAGCCAGACCGTCTTCATGGGCGATTTCCCGCTGCAGACCCCGCACGGCACCTTCATCATCGGCGGCACCGAGCGCGTCATCGTCTCGCAGCTCGTGCGCTCCCCGGGCGTGTATTTCGACCGCCAGCAGGACCGCACCTCCGACAAGGAGGTCTTCGGCGCGAAGATCATCCCGAGCCGCGGCGCATGGCTCGAGTTCGAGATCGACAAGCGCGACGTCCTCGGCGTGCGCGTGGACCGCAAGCGCAAGCAGTCCGCGATCGTGTTCCTCATGGCCATCGGCATGACCAAGCAGGAGATCGCCGAATCCTTCAAGGATTACCCGCTCGTGCTTGACGCGCTGGCGAAGGAAACCTCGATCAACACGCAGGACGAGGCCCTCGTTGACCTATACCGCAAGATTCGTCCGGCGGACACCCCGACCCCCGAGGCTGGCAAGAACCTGCTGGATTCCTTCTACTTCAACACCAAGCGCTACGATCTGGCGCGCGTCGGCCGCTACAAGATCAACCGCAAGCTGGGCCTTGAGCGTGATTACAACGATCGCAGCCTGAGCCGCGAGGACATCATCGCCACCATCAAGTACCTGGTGACTTTGCATGCCGGCGACAAGACCTTCCCGGGCATGCGTGACGGTGAGCCGGTCGATCTGCGTGTGGACGTCGACGATATCGATCACTTCGGCAACCGTCGTATCCGTCAGGTCGGCGAGCTGATCCAGAACCAGCTGCGCACTGGCTTGAGCCGTATGGAGCGTGTCGTGCGCGAACGCATGACCACCCAGGACGCCGAGGCCATCACCCCGCAGTCCCTGATCAACATTCGCCCGGTCAACGCGACCATCAAGGAGTTCTTCGGCACTTCCCAGCTGTCCCAGTTCATGGACCAGAACAACCCGCTGGCCGGCGTGACGAACAAGCGTCGTCTGTCCGCCCTCGGCCCCGGCGGCCTGTCCCGTGACCGCGCATCCATGGAAGTGCGAGACGTGCACCCGTCCCACTTCGGCCGTATGTGCCCGATCGAATCCCCTGAAGGCCCGAACATCGGCCTGATCGGCTCGCTGGCGACCTTCGGCCGCATCAACCCGTTCGGCTTCATCGAGACCCCGTACCGCAAGGTCGTCAACGGCCATGTGACCGACGAGGTCGTCTACATGACCGCCGACCGTGAGGCCGAGCACGTCATCGCGCAGGCCAATCAGGAGCTTGACGAGAACGGCAACTTCGTCTCCAAGGAAGCCCTTGTGCGTGACGCCCAGGGCGAAGCGGAAGATGTCCCGGTCGAGATGGTCGACTACATGGATGTCTCCCCGCGTCAGATGGTGTCCGTCGGCGCCTCCCTGATTCCGTTCCTCGAGCATGATGAAGGCCACCGAGCGCTGATGGGTACCAACATGCAGCGTCAGGCCGTCCCGCTGGTCAAGTCCGAGCGCCCGCTCGTAGGTACCGGCTCCGAATGGCGTGCAGCCGTCGATTCCGGCGATGTGATCCTCGCTGAGAAGGATGGCGTGGTCACCTACGTGTCCGCCGACATCATCCGCACGATGAACGACGACGGCACGCAGTCCAGCTACAAGCTCGCCAAGTTCCAGCGTTCCAACCAGACCACCTGCTACAACCAGGTCCCGCTTGTCAAGCATGGCGAGCGCGTGGAGAAGGGCACTGTCCTCGCGGATGGCCCGGCCACCGAGAAGGGCGATCTGGCACTGGGCAAGAACCTGCTCATCGCGTTCATGCCTTGGAACGGCTACAACTACGAGGACGCTGTGATTATCTCCCAGCGTCTGGTGCGCGACGACACCCTGTCCTCGATCCACATCGAAGAGTACGAGATCGACGCCCGTGAAACCAAGCTCGGTGCTGAGGAAATCACCCGCGACCTGCCGAACGTCGGCGAGGACGCGGTCGCGAACCTTGACGAGCGTGGCATCATCCGCATCGGCGCCGAGGTCGAGGCCGGCGATATCCTCGTCGGCAAGGTCACCCCGAAGGGCGAGACCGAGCTGACCCCGGAGGAGCGCCTGCTGCGCGCCATCTTCGGCGAGAAGAGCCGCGAAGTTCGTGATACCTCGCTGCGCGTGCCGCACGGCGAGACCGGTACTGTCATCGCGGTCAAGGAAATCACCCGCGAGGATGCCGAGGAGGACGGCGACGAGCTGCCCAACGGCGTCAACCAGATGATCCGCGTGTACATCGCCCAGCACCGCAAGATTACGCAGGGCGACAAGCTCTCTGGCCGCCACGGCAACAAGGGCGTCATCTCCCGGATTCTTCCGGAAGAGGATATGCCGTTCATGGCCGACGGTACCCCGATCGACATCATGCTCAATCCGCTAGGCGTGCCGAGCCGAATGAACCTGGGCCAGGTGCTCGAGCTTCACCTGGGCTGGATTGCACACGCCGGCTGGGATATCAGCATCGACCCGGATGTTGAGGCCGCTTGGAAGAAGTACGTGCCTGAAGGCGCCGAAAAGGGCGCGCCTGGCACCCCGGTCGCGACCCCGGTGTTCGACGGCGTCCGTCCGGACACTTTGAAGGGCTTGCTCAAGTGCACGCTGCCGGACAAGGACGGCAACAAGCTCGTGGGCGAGGACGGCAAGGCGCAACTGTTTGACGGCCGCACCGGCGAACCGTTCCCGAAGCCGATCTCCGTGGGCTACATGTACATGCTCAAGCTCCACCACCTCGTAGACGACAAGATCCACGCGCGTTCCACCGGCCCGTACTCGATGATCACGCAGCAGCCGCTCGGCGGCAAGGCCCAGTTCGGTGGCCAGCGCTTCGGCGAGATGGAGGTGTGGGCCCTTGAGGCTTACGGCGCCGCCTACACGCTGCACGAGATGATGACCACCAAGTCCGATGACGTCGACGGCCGCGTGCGCGCCTACGGAGCCATCGTGAAGGGCGAGAACCTGCCGCCGGCAGGCATCCCGGAGTCCTTCAAGGTGCTTCTGAAGGAAATGCAGTCGCTCGCCCTGAACGTCGAGGTGCTCAACGCCGACGGCCAGGCGATCGACATGCGCGAGGAAGACGACGACCCGGCTTCCAACTCCAACGATCTCGGCTTCAACATCGGTGCCCGCCCGGACGCCTCCGCCAAGGAGGATCAGGCCGCGGAAGAGCCCGAATACAAGTGACGACATAGCTGTCCGTGCCCCGCCTGAAGCGGGCCGGGCGCGGACAGCTCCCCGCAAACGTGATGGAAACAATTTCAAAGACAGGAATCAAGAGTGCTGGACGTCAACGCATTTGACAAGCTTCGCATTGGCATGGCCACCGCCGACGACATCCGCGGCTGGAGCTATGGCGAGGTCAAGAAGCCTGAAACCATCAATTACCGTACCCTCAAGCCTGAGAAGGATGGTCTGTTCGGCGAGCAGATCTTCGGCCCGACCCGTGACTGGGAGTGCGCGTGCGGCAAGTACAAGCGCGTGCGCTTCAAGGGCATCGTGTGCGAACGCTGCGGTGTGGAAGTCACCCGTTCCCGTGTGCGCCGCGAACGCATGGGCCACATCGAGCTGGCCGCCCCGGTCACCCACATCTGGTATTTCAAGGGCGTTCCGAGCCGTCTGGGATACCTGCTGGACATCGCTCCGAAGGACCTCGAGAAGGTCATCTACTTCGCGGCTTACATGGTCACCGAGGTGAACGAGGAGCAGCGTCATCAGGATCTGCCTGATCTCCAGGAAGAATTCGACAACGAGATCGCGAACCTTGAGCGTCGCCGCAACAGCGACATCGAGGCGCGCGCCAAGAAGGTCGAAGAGGATTTGCACGCCCTCGAAGAGGCTGGCGAGGCCAAGGGCAGCGCACGCGCCAAGCTGCGTAGCGGCGCCGAACGCGATATGGCGGCTATCCGCCAGCGTTACGACGATCAGATCCAGCGTCTGACCGCCGTGTTCGACCGTTTCAAGACCCTCAAGCCCGGCGATATGGAAGGCGACGTCGATCTGTGGCGTGAAATGAAGGATCGCTATGGCGATTACTTCGATGGCTGCATGGGCGCCGAAGCCATCAAGAAGCGCCTGCAGGACTTCGATCTGAAGGCTGCGGCGGAAGAACTGCGCGAGGAGATTGACAAGGGCACAGGCCAGCGCAAGGCCCGTGCGCTCAAGCGTCTCAAGGTCGTCAACGCGTTCCTGACCACCGACAACAAGCCGGAGGCCATGGTGCTTGACGTGATTCCGGTCATCCCGCCGGATCTGCGCCCGATGGTCCAGCTGGACGGTGGCCGCTTCGCGACCTCAGATCTCAACGACCTGTACCGTCGTGTAATCAACCGTAACAACCGCCTCAAGCGCCTCATCGAGCTCGGCGCCCCTGAAATCATGCTCAACAACGAGAAGCGCATGCTTCAGGAAGCCGTCGACTCCCTGTTCGACAACGGCCGTCGCGGCCGTCCGGTCACCGGCGCTTCGAACCGCCCGCTCAAGTCCCTGGCTGACATGCTCAAGGGCAAGCAGGGCCGCTTCCGTCAGAACCTGCTCGGTAAGCGCGTGGATTATTCTGGCCGTTCCGTGATCGTCGTCGGCCCGAGCCTGCGCATGCACCAGTGCGGTTTGCCGAAGCCGATGGCGCTTGAGCTGTTCAAGCCGTTCGTCATCAAGCGTCTTGTGGACCTCAACTATGCGCAGAACATGAAGAGCGCGAAGCATCTGGTCGATCGCGGCGACCCGGCTGTGTGGGGTGTGCTCGAGGAAGTCATCTCCGAGCATCCGGTGCTCCTCAACCGTGCACCTACGCTGCACCGTCTGGGCATTCAGGCCTTCGAGCCGATCCTGGTCGAAGGCAAGGCCATCCACCTGCCGCCGCTCGCATGCGCCGCATTCAACGCGGACTTCGATGGCGACCAGATGGCAATCCACCTTCCGCTCAGCGCCGAGGCGCAGGCTGAAGCCCGTACGCTCATGATGGCGTCCGACAACATCCTGAAGCCGGCAGACGGTCACACCGTCACCATGCCGAGCCAGGATATGATCCTCGGTCTGTACTACCTGACCACAGTGGTCGAGGGAGCCAAGGGGCAGGGCCGCGTGTTCGGCTCGCTGGACGAAGTCATCATGGCTCTGGACAAGCACGATATCGACATGCAGGCCAAGGTGCTGATTCGCATGCCGAAGGACTTCGTGCTGCCGACCGGTTGGGAGCCGGGCGAGCTCAAGGTCACCGACCCGGAGCCGGGCAGCCCGGATGTCGTCAAGGAGGAGCGCTTCTCCGACGGCACCTACCTGTTCGCCACCTCCTACGGACGTGTCCTGTTCAACGGCACCCTGCCGGTGGACTACCCGTTCATCAACGAGCAGGTCCCCAAGGGCCGTCTCGCTAAGATCGTCGATGACATCGCGACGCGCTACTCCACGCAGCAGGTCGCCGCATCCCTTGACGCGCTCAAGGATCTCGGCTTCACCCGCGCACCGTGGTCCGGCGTGACCATGGCATTCTCCGACATCGTCGAGCCGCCGGATCGCGAGCCGATCATCAAGGACTACGAAGGCCAGGCCGCCAAGGTCAACTCCCAGTTCGACCTCGGTCTGTTGACAGACGAGGAGCGCCGCCAGGAGCTCATCAACCTGTGGACCGAATGCACCGACAAGGTCGCCGAAGCCATGCGCGACAACTTCCATGATGACAACAACGTGAACATCATGGTCCAGTCCGGTGCACGAGGCAACTGGATGCAGATCCGCCAGATCGCAGGTATGCGAGGCCTCGTGGCTAACCCGAAGGGCGAGATCATCCCGCGTCCTGTCAAGTCCAACTACCGCGAAGGCCTGTCCGTGCTCGAGTACTTCATCTCGCAGCACGGCGCGCGTAAGGGTCTGGCCGATACCGCACTGCGTACCGCAGAATCCGGTTACCTGACCCGTCGTCTGGTCGACGTCGCGCAGGAAGTCATCGTGCGTGAAGAGGATTGCGGCACCAAGCACGGCCTTGTCATGAAGGTCGCCGAGCGTGATGAGAACGGCAATCTCGTGCTCGTCAAGGCCGCCGACGGTGGTCCGTACTCGCGTCTGCTCGCTGAGGATGTGCTCGATCCGAAGACCGGCGAAGTGCTCTACAAGCGTGACGAAGCGATGTCCATGGATGTGCTGCGCGACATGGTCGCTCACGGCGTGGAGGAAGTCAAGGCGCGTTCCGTGCTCACCTGCGAATCCAAGCGCGGCGTGTGCGCGAAGTGCTACGGCTGGTCGCTGGCCACCAACACGCTGGTCGATGTCGGCGAGGCCGTCGGTATCGTCGCGGCCCAGTCCATCGGCGAGCCTGGTACTCAGCTGACGCTGCGTTCCTTCCACTCCGGCGGCGTCGCTTCGGCATCCGATATCACGCAGGGTCTTCCGCGTGTCACCGAGTTGTTCGAAGCTCGTACACCTAAGGGCGAGGCGCCGATTACGGATTACGCCGGTACGGTCAAGGTGCAGGACACCGATCGTGGCCGTCAGGTCACGCTGTCTCCGGACGGCGAAGGCATCGAGCCCATCGTCTACCCGGTGTCGCGCCGTGCTCCGCTGATGGTCAAGGATGGCGACCATGTCGCCGCCGGTACCCAGCTGTGCGAAGGCTCCGTCGATCCGAAGAAGATCCTGCGCATCCTCGGCCCGCGTGCCGCTCAGGTCAACATCGTCGAGGAAGTGCACAACGTGTACCGCTCTCAGGGCGTGGATATCCACGACAAGCACATCGAGGTCATCGTGCACCAGATGCTGCATCGCGTGACCGTGCTCGACGCGGGCGACACTGCGCTGCTGCCGGGCGAGCTCGTCGATCGCCAGAAGTTCCAGGAGATCAACAAGCAGACCATCAAGAACGGTGGCAAGCCGGCCGCCGGCCGTCCGGAGCTCATGGGTATTACCAAGGCTTCGCTCGCCACCGATTCTTGGCTGTCCGCGGCATCCTTCCAGGAGACCACGCGCGTGCTCACCGAAGCCGCCCTGAACGAGAAGGAAGACGATCTCAAGGGCCTCAAGGAGAACGTGATCATCGGCAAGTTGATTCCGGCCGGCACTGGTCTGGCGCGTTACCGCAACGCGACGGTTGAGCCGGACAAGGCGATCCGCGACACCATCTACCCGAACTTCGGGCTGGGTGGCGACACCGACGCTCCGCTCGACTTCGGCGACGAGAACGGCGACATCGACCTGTCGAACATTGATTTCGGCGACATGAAGCTCGGCGGCGATTTCAACCCTGACGACTTCAATGCCGACGATTTCAATCCTGACGACTTCCTGGACGACCAGGGCGGTCAGGAGGATATCGACAACGCCGGTGATGATGCGTCTGGTGACGGTACTGACGAAGCTGGTGCTGATGGCGCCGACGCTGACGGTGCCGATGGCACTGACGATGACGGGCAGCAGGCCTGATAGACCTGTAATCCGCCGGGCGCGCTGAGAGCGCTCAGTATTTTCGAGTCGGGCCGGGTGACTGTGGAAACGCAGTCGCCCGGCCCGACTCGTGTATGTCGGGGTGTACGACTGACGCGTCGCATGGCGGGCGAGTGCCGTCGGAGTTGGGGGTTGGTTGGCTGGCTATCTGGCTGTCGTGCGACTGACATGTCGCGCAGCAGGGTTGTTCGCAGTGGGACGAACGACATCATCAATGGTTCTGGACAGTTGCGGCAATGATGGTGAACGCAGCAGTCAGAAATGTCCGCGACACCAGGTTCCGTATACCGCGTTCGCCGATAGTGAGCGAGGCGACACGTCGAGAACGCGGAAGATTAGGGGGTATCGGGGGAGGAGCAAGTGGTGGCAATCGTTGCACCGGAAGCCACGGAAGCCAATCAGCAGTAAGGAATGCTGAGGAATGCACGGGACCATTCGGGAATACTTGCGATTGCTTGGGTAATGATTGAGCGTCTGACGTATGTCACCATGATGTAACTTTCGCCACACTAGGGGCGAAAATATAGTAAATCGTTTGACGTGGTCGCAAGTGCGTTCTGTAAATAGTGGTGGTCATTGGGGGAATAATAAAGCATTGAAGCTGTACCGGCAGAAGAAGTCGGCGCGTTGCTGATATGTATCCCCAGTCCCAACGGAATGATTGCGTAACCATTTGATCGCAATCAATCGATTGCCGGGCAATCCTAGGGGGTGAGAGCATGGAGCACGCACGTCATACCGCTTGCAGCGAATCGTCTGCGAGACGCAGACCGGCAACAGGCCGGCGGCACGTTGGCCGGTTGCCGTTTGCCGGCATTTCGTCAAGCAATATCATGATTCGCCGCGCTGGACGTCGCTTGCGCCGGATTTAACGTCATGCCGGACGCCGGTTGCAGCAGATGTTCCACTTCGAATCATCGGCGTGTCGCACACATATGATGGATTTCATAGGAGGTACATCTATGCGAAGCAACACGACGTTCGGCGGGCGCAGCGAAAGCGGGCAGCCCTGCGATGATTTGGTGCGGGCGTTGCTCGCCGGCACGCTGACGAACGGCTCCGGGGACCCTACCCGGACGCTGGTGGTTTTGGGGGCGCCTTGCAGCGGCAAGACGCAGTTCGCCTATCGCGCGCTGCTTGAGGGCATCCGCGCGTTTGGGGACACGCGCGCGGTGATGACCGTATCCGGTCGCGTTGCTGCGGATGCGTTGGGTAACGAGGCCATTCGTGCGCTCGGGGCGGTTTCTCAGGCCCGTCCGGTGACAACCATGTCGGCGCTCGCGTTCAGGGCGATTACGGCAGTGCGGTCGGCCGAGGGCAAGGCGTTGCCGCGTCTGCTCAACGGTGCTGAACAAGATGCGCTGCTGCGTTTGGTGGTTGCCGAGCATATTCAGCATGCCCGTAGTGGAGACGAATGCCCCACATGCGCGCTGTTGCGCGAGTATTTCGCCCAGGATTCCTGGGCAGATATGGTCTGCGATCCAGTATCGCAGCAAGGTGCGCGCGCAGGCGCAAATCTGAGCGGGGTTTCCGGGCGTGGTGCGGCATCGGAATCCACATCGCTGGCGATGTTCACCAAAGGTATTAGTGACGCGTTCATCATCCAGTTGCGCGATATTATCTCCCGCATCAATGAGCTAGGACTGCGTGAGTCAGACGAGCAGCCGCTGATTGGGCGCTTGCACACGATTGCCGGGGCAACGGGGACTTCCGGCGCGGGTATGGGGCCGCAGGCGAAACGGCTTGATGTCCAGTGGCGTCTTGCCTTCGCATTGCGGCAGGAATATGCGGCGGCGATTGAGCACAATTATCCGGGGCAATACCGGCTTGACCCGTCCATGCTGCTTGTTGAAGGGGCGCTTGCGGTGCCCTCGTTGAGCGGGGAGGATCTTCCCGAACTCATTGTGGTCGACGACGCACAGGATTTGACGCTCGCAGGTCTCGCTTTTCTCGAACAAGCGACCGGTGCCGGTGCGCGGTTGCTCATTGTGGACGATCCGGACGAATCGGTGCAGGCGTTCCGCGGGTCGCATCCGGAATATGAGTTGGGGCGTCTGTTGGCGGCGGAGGGCGTATTCCATGCCGCGGTAGGCGCGCTGGACAAGCCTGAGCAGGGTGGGTACCGTAATCTGGTCGTCTCGCGGGTGAGCCTCGACATCGCCTCTGAAGAACAACTCGATATGCCGATTCCGGAACGTCCGTGGAAGAACGCGGTCATGCCCGGAAGCTATCCAATCGCATCCATCAACACTGAAACGTCGGACGGGAGCATCACTGACCATACCCAGGATGGCAGCGTGGGCACCCGGCTGTATGCTTCGGCGAATGAAGAGCTCGAAGCTGTGGTCGCCGCCATCAAGGCAGAGCATCTCGATCATGGGCGTGTGTGGAATGATATGGCGGTTATCGCGCATGACAACGCGACTGTGCGGGCGTTCGGTGAGAGGCTGCGTCGTGACGGTGTGCCGGTGCGGTACTCGTCGGTGACCACGCCGTTGAAGGACGAGCCGTTCGTCCAAGGGCTCTTCGCGTTGATTGAACTCGCCCAAGTGCGTTTGCGCGGTGCATCCGCCGTCAATGATGCGCGATTCGTCGGGACTCCCGACACGGGGGCCGCTGGGCGGGACAATATTTCGAGGCTGGCTGCGTTCATCCGTTCCCGTGTGCGCATGGTCATGGGCTCGCCGTTGATTACCGCTCGGCGGAAGAGCGGTAAGTCCCCAGCGCGCATCGAACCCGTGGAGTTGGCCATGCAGTCTCTGGTCTCGCTGTCCACAGTCATACGGCAGCAGACCGCCGAAAAGACAGACCAAACGTCTGATACCGGTAATGCTATGGGGACCGTTCACGTTGAGGGTGTCGGGAATGCCGGTGGGGCAGGTGCAGATTCTGCTACACAACCTCGGAATGAAGCCCCGTTGCGGTTCTTGGAACAGCATTGGGGTGCGCTACGAGACGCGTTGACCCAGGCCAGTGAACAAGACGGCCAGGCATCTCCAGAAGCAACGTCAAACGAGACGACCGAGCCGCCGGCGTTGACGCTGGACGCGATGTACTTGCTGCTCACTTGCCCGCAGGCAGCACACGATGCTGGAACGCATGAGGGGAAGGAGAACGAAGACGCGTCTGTGCAAGTGTTGGACGTTTTGAGTTCCATATCCCGTCATGACGCGGACATTCGCGCGTTCGGCAACCTGTGGCGGATTGTGGGCGAGATTGCCTCCGGCATCACCAGGCTTGACGACACCAAGCCGGTGTATGTGTTGAGTCTGGCTTGGGAACGTTGCCATGTCGCCACCGCCTGGCAGACGGCGGCGCTGGTCAATTCGCAGGAGGGGCGTGCCGCCAACGACCGGCTCGACGTGGCGATGCGTCTGTTCGACTACGCTTCCGGCGCGGGCGCAGGAGGCGATATCACCACCTTCTTCCGCAAGGTGCGCTCGATGCGTATCGAAGCGGATTCGTTGGCCAAAGTCGCGCCAATCGACCAAGCGGTCACGTTGACGACACCAGCGGGTTCGGGCGGCAGACACTGGCCGCTTGTATGGATTGTCGCCATGCAGCAGGATGTATGGCCGAATCTCATGCCACGCAACACGATGTTCGGCGGCGAAGACCTAGACGACCTCGTATTGCATGGCACACTGCCATCATTGGACCACGGGGCGCATCGGGACGAACGGCTCACCGCGGTGCTCCACAACGAACAGAAAGGCCTGCTGGTGGCTTTGACGCGTGCCAGCGAGCACGTGACGCTCACCGCGGTACGCTCGGACGATCTCATCCCATCAGACTTCCTGTTGCGGTATCTTCCTGAACGCTTCGACGGTTCAGATGTCGGCGGGTCTGCTGCAGGCGAGACCGCTGGCGGTGATGTTGCAGACGGCCAAGGTGCAGACATGGCCGCCGGAGGTGAAACCGCCGTTGCACAGAGCGGAACGGATGAGACGGTTCTTGATTCGCAACTCAATGCCATGTGCACCGACGTGCGTGGTCTGGTGGCGGCGGCTCGTATCACGCTCGCCCGCAACACCGGCGATACTGAGACCGAACGGCATGCCCGTGAGGACGCGTACAAGACCCTGACCATGCTCAAGGACCACGGAGTGCTGTCGGCGGATCCGCGCAATTGGTCCTTCCTCACTGCGGTGCCGACAGTGCCGGAGAGCAACGGGGAGCATACCGAGCCCGCCGCGGATGCCCATATATCGGTACGGCAGCAGGGGGAGCGGGCTGGTCAAGGGGAACAACACAACCCCAACGAGGTGAAACTGTCCCCGTCGTCCGTTGACGGTCTGTGGGCGTGCCCGGTGTGCTGGATGATGGACAACCAGTTCGCTGGACCGCGCCCCGGCGGAGTGCAGGCGAGCATTGGCACCATCGTCCACCAGATTGCCCAGGAAGCCAGCCAGGACTGGCATCTTGACGCGCCTGACAACCAGCAGGGAGAAACAGAGGATCAACGCATTGCCGCCATCAGTGAGCAGATGATGGCGCGCTATCAGGAATTGCGCGTCGATCCCGCTACGGTCAGCGACCCCGCCGAGCGCTACACCCTGCTATACAAAGACGCCCAAGTGGGCACCATGCTGGGCAATATCGCCTCATACTTCGTGAAGTCCAATGACCCGGAGTATGCGATACGCCGTGGCGGCAAGGATACGGAACCAATCGAGGTTGGCAAACTTGAGTCAGCTGAATGCGAGAAAGAATTCAACGCCAAGTTCACCTTGAGCGACATCGCTGAGGCATACAACAGAGTCAAGCGTGTTACCGTACCGGCGACTGCTGCCGAAATCGGCGCAATAATGGGTGCGCTTGTCGGCGGCTGGCCAGAAGGCATGAGTGAGGATCTGACGATTCGCCTGTCAGGACGCATCGACCGCGAGGAACACCGGAGTGTCAACGGCAATCAAGTCATCAGGCTCATCGACTACAAAACTGGCAAAAAACCCGATGTCAAAGGGGTTTTCAACGATCTGCAGCTGGTGTGCTACCAGCTGGGGCTGGCCTATCCATCCGAAGGAGCAAGACTCGGCGAAACGAGCCAACCGTTGGTTGCCCAAAGCGAATTGTTCCATGTCAGCGCACACGCGACTCCCGCGGAAAGCTATGCTCCGGAAACCTTGTATCAGCCCCCGCTCTTTGTCGATGGACATCTCAACGACCATGAGTTCTCCAATCGTTACCACTACCGTAATCCTGAAAAGTTCTACGATTATCCCCGCAACGGCGAACCGCCTGTGGGAGTGCGAGAAGAGTTGTGGAAAAACTTTACCGAGATCTCGGCCGGCACTCAGATTGCCTGGGCGTTGGCGATGATCGCCCGGGTGTTCTACGCGGGTGCCGCCTTACGGTCCGAACGAATTGTCGCGCATCCGCAGAAAGCGCATCTTGAATATTGCGACGGGAATGGCATTTGCCCGGCGTGTGCAGGAGAAATCAACACGGTGTTCGAAACGAGGAAAGTATGAACGGAATGAAAGCCAAGGGGAACGCATTCCAGCCGAGCGACGAGCAGCGGCAAGTCGCCTATGCGCCCGAAAACGATGACGTGCTGGTCGTAGCCGGCGCGGGAAGCGGCAAAACCACGACGATGACCGCGCGCGTGAACCACCTCATCGCATGTGGGGTTCCGCCGGAGCGCATCCTCGGCCTGACCTTCACCAAAAAGGCGGCGGCCGAACTGTCTGAAAAAGTCTCAGGCGGCCTCCAGGCCGGCACGAATATGCTGCTCAAGCCCACGGTTATGACCTACGACGCGTTCTTCCAGTCAATCGTCAGACAATATGGGCTTCTGGTCGGATTCGACCAGGATACACAGCCGTTGAGCGATGCGGGCGCCATCCAACTCGCCTCCAACGTCATCGAAGCGCATCTGGACGAACTGTTCGCCGCCTCCGGGCAAGACGGCGACGACGGACAAGACGGCGAATCCAACACCGACGAACCGGATGGCACACAGCAAGGCAAGTTCCGTACGCTCGTCGGCAAGCTGCTCAACCTGTCACACGCCATCGGCGGAGCCATGATCGGCGGTGACTGCGATTCAATTTCCGAAGCGGTACGCCGCATCCGGCATTGGGATGACGCGTTCATCGAGCAGGTGCAACGCATCGTCGATGCCGATATCAAAGAGCGGAACACTGCGATTCCGTCCCGGGACCCGCTGGGTGAAGACGAGAAAAAGCGACGCAAAAGAGCAAAGAAAGACACCGATGAACAGTATGCCGAGAAGGTGAGGAAACAGGAAGAAGAATGGCGTCAGCAACGCGCCGATGCCGCGCTGTTCCATTGCGCGAAGATGCTCGATGCAACCAAACAGCGCAACGTCCTGCTCAATCTGGTCGAAGCCTATGAGCAGGCGAAGCGCGAAGCCGGCATGGCTGAATTCAGTGATTTCACCATCGCCGCATACCAACTGGTCAGGCGTTTCCCATCCATCGGGCAGCAATACCGCCATCAGTACACCCATGTCTTGCTTGACGAATACCAGGACACGTCCACTACGCAGTCAGAACTGATTGCCGCACTGTTCCACCCTGACGCAGGCGGTTCAATCGCCGATGCCGGCAGGTCCGCGGTAACTGCGGTGGGCGATCCATACCAGTCCATCTATGCTTGGCGTGGCGCAAGCCCGGGCGCGCTGCGGATCTTCCAGCGTGCGTTCGATTTGGAACAGCCTGGATTCAAGCCATACCCGATGACCATCAGCCGCAGGAACCCGCGCATGGTATTGCAGATGGCGAACAATCTCACCTTGGGACTACGCCGGACGCACCGCAGACGGAGCAGCTCGCGCATGTCCGAAGTCGATGTGCTCCCGCTGAACAACAATCCCGACGACACCGAACGCGGCACGGTCGGCGTCCAGGAGTATGCGACACTCGGGCAGGAAATCGACGCCGTCGTGCGCTTCGCCAAATTCGCCATCGCGCGCCACACGAATGCCGATCCGGCGGCGGATGCCAAAGAGCGGCCGCATGTCGCAGTACTATTCCGTAGCAAACGGCAGATGCCGTACTACGAGCAGGCATTGCGCGCCAAAGGTTTGAGCGTACAGACCGTCGGATACTCCGCGCTGCTTGAGCGTGCGGACGTACGCGATGTTCTCGCCTTGCTGCGTGTCGCCGCGGATCCCACCGACTCGCAATCGCTGATGCGTCTGCTGGCAACCCCTCGATTCCACATGGAAGCCAGGCAGCTGACCGCGCTTGCCAGGTGTGCCGATCAGCGAGACACCGAGCAGCGGTATCAGGCGCTTGTCCAAGCCGGTTACGCCACAGGCAAGGAAACGGCCCGGCAGCGGGCCGAAGTCGTGCGAGAACATCGAGGGCAACTGCCGCATATGGTCTACCTGTCCGATGTGGTCGCAGACACTCATGAACCCGCCGATCTTGCCGGTTGCAAGCTGGATGAGACCGCGGTGGATGCCGTAGTGCGTGCCGGCGGCATCCTGCGCGAGGTGCGGCAGGCCATGGGCTTGCCGTTGGAACATGTGGTTCGCGCCGCAATCCGTGCTTTGGACCTGGATGTCGATACCGTGCTCGCCCAAGCGTTCGCCGATTCCCGGCAGTCGGTCAATCCGACTCTTGCACATGCGCCGGTCGAATCCATCATCGAACTGGTCGGCACCTACACCCAGGAAATCGTGCAAGCCGGTCAGGCGACGCTGCGAGGCTTCATCAGCTGGATTGATTCGCTGAAAACCGTGGACGACCCGACCGCTGCCGCGCATACGGAGCCAGTCGATGTCGTGCTCATGACAATCCATCAGGCCAAGGGCTTGCAATGGGATGCCGTCGCCGTCGTCGACGTCAACGACAAGACCTTCCCCAGCAGCCAGGGCGACTCTCTCAGCGTCAAACCCGCCGACGACGCCAAGACCGTCAGCTCAACGAACGCAGCAGGGGAGTGGGAGCCGCCGGAATACACGGAAAAAGCCAACACATGGCTGACCTGTGCCGATATGGTGCCCGCACCGGTTCGCGCCGATGCGGATATTCTGCCGCGCTTCCCGCACGACGCCGTCCAAGGCGCTGACCCAACCGAAGCTTTCGGTGAATTCGAAGACACGCTCACCTTGGCGGACGAGGAATACGGAACAGGCCGCAATCTGCCGATTGACGGCATGGATTCCATCGATAAAAACAAGCTGTTCCTCACCCAGCGCGAAGAATACGGTCGGCGCCTGCATGAAGACGAACGGCGATTGGCATACGTCGCCGTCACCCGCGCCAAGCACGAGGTTTTCGTCACCGCAACCCAGTCGAGCAGCATCGACATGTGGTCCGAAGACAGCAAGAGCAACACAAGGTCCGTCTTCTGGCAGGAAATGTACGATTCCATGAGGCATTACGCGAAGACGGAAGGACTGCAACCGGCGGCGTTGCCCTCATGGGCGGATCGGCGCGAACTCGAAGCCGACCAGGACGCAGACCCGAAGGACGGGCATCCGCATACGCTTGCATCCGTTGGCCAACCGCTGCCGGATGGTTTCTTCGTTGGTGATGGCGCGCGGGACTTCGAGGACGCGGTCGTGGGGCAGG
The DNA here is from genome assembly GCF_002846655.1 of Bifidobacterium thermophilum. Taxonomy (NCBI): domain Bacteria; kingdom Bacillati; phylum Actinomycetota; class Actinomycetes; order Bifidobacteriales; family Bifidobacteriaceae; genus Bifidobacterium; species Bifidobacterium thermophilum. The sequence goes on from NZ_PCGX01000007.1 coordinate 89,594, forward strand.
CATGGACGACTCCTGTGGAGCTGATCCACGAAAAAACCAGCTTGGCATGGCCGGCGAACTTGAGCGAGGAAATTCGCAGAAAACTCGACGAATCCGCACAAGAGACGCTCGACTGGATGGCATCGGCGGAATCCGCGAAGTCTGTGGAATCTGGCAAATCGGTAAAGTCTGAGAAATCTGCGAAATCCGCGGTGTCCGGAGAATCCGGGGAATCGCGGGTATCTGCAGGTTTGTCGCAATCCCCGCAATCCACGGAATCGCCGGAATCCAAGCCGAGTGACGCCTCCCAAGCGAACGGGCAAACCGAGCCATGGGATATCAACGAAACCGACGTGCTATCACGCAGGACGCGCGCCCTGCTGAACGATATGGATTTGCAACCGCAGGAATACCAACTCTCCACCGCCCCCGACGATCTTGACGACCAAGTGAAGCAGACCGCCATGCGTCTGATGGCGAACAGCCGTCGTTCGGTCACTTCCCTACAGACGCAGGCCGGCCAGACCGACAACCGCAAGTTACAACAGTATTGGCGCGGTATGATCCGGCCGATTCCACGTATCGCATCGCCGAGCGCCGAAGCAGGAACCCTATTCCATGCTTGGGCCGAACAGTTCATGAACGCCTACGACGACAGCGGAATCATCGAAGACACCGATGCTTCCGGCATCGACGGACAGATGAACGACGCCGCCGTTCCGGTATCCGCCGCGACCACGCGTGCGGCGATGATCAGCGATCTCAATGCTCGCGCCGAGCTGCTGTCTGCTGCAAAGGCTGAAAACCCTGAAGGTTCTGTAGGCGTCGCTCAAGGCTCTGCGGACGCTGTTCGAAGTGGTGCTTCCACTGCCGGCTCTTCCCCTGCCGGCACAAGCGCGAAAGCAGGCGCCAGTGCAACTGCAGGTACCAGTGCGAGAGGCACCGCGCTCGAACGGAAGCTCGTCACTTGGGAACGCCGATTGGTCACATCCCGGTGGGCGAAACGTCGTCCCCAAGCCGCTGAGCGCCAAATCGTCATCTCACTGCCGCAACTGGATGACATCATCGTCCATGGCAAGCTTGACGCGGTCTTCTATGGTGGCCTCGATCCGCAGGACGATACCAAGCGGTTCACGGTCGTCGACTGGAAAACCGGTAGGAAACCGCGCAAACCAAGCGATATCGATGAGAAGCTCGCCCAGCTGGATATGTATCGGCTGCTGCTTTCGCGGGTCGAGAACATCCCGTTGGACTCCATCGACGCCACCCTGTACTATCTGAGTGAGCCCCAAGAGGCTGACCGCGAGCTGCATGCGCGCGGGAAAACAGAACAGGATATCCTTGCCGAGTTGAGCTCCGGAATCCCCGAAGAATCTGACAACGACTGACCTGCGCGTGGGCGCGGGCGGCGGTCCACAGACTGGAAAACGCGTCCGTGGGCGGTCATGTCAGCGGGGCCGCGACCCTCGAGCAGCATGTGTGGGCGGGCACACGTGCCGGATGCTGAGTCGAAACGAAAGTGAGGAACATCATGGGCGCGATCCGCGACCATATCCACCATGCCAAGGCATCATCCCGGAACCATACCGATGGTGCCCGCACCGAGAACCGCAACCGCGTGTCAATACAGCGCTCACCGCAGGCCGTCGTCCCGTTGCAGACGACCCGAAGCCATACCAAACCTGCCGTATCCGCCGCGCTCAAGCCCGAGACGTCATCGGATGCCGCCACCGCAGGCGGCAACGTTGTCACTTACCGGCCGCTGACGGCAACGGACCTTCCCGCGATCATCGACGAATACGACCAGACATGGGGATTCCGTCCGCTGTCGGAGCGCCGCCCGCTGTCACAGATGGTCTCGAAACGATTTGTCATGCATTACCTCGAAGGCACTACCCGAGCGGAAGTCGCTGAACTCGACGGCCAGGTCCTCGGTCTGACTTTCGCCCAAGTGGATGGTGAACGCCCGCTGTATCCGCATGCGCAGGAAACACTCGCTGGCATCGACGATCGGCTGCGTGCCGACGACACCGGTTCTGTCGCCCTGCGTGAGACCCTGTACTGGCATCGCGCGGAAAACCGTCTCGAGCGCATCAGCCAAATCGGCAAAGTCACCCAAGCGGAACTGCGGCTGTTCCTCGTCTCGCCCAAAGCCCGTGGTCATGGCGTGGGCGGAGGTCTGTGGCGGCGCCTGATGGCCTACTTCCAGGCGTGTGGCGTCAAACGCTACTTCCTGCACACGGACAACAGCTGCGATGTCGGCTTCTATGACCATCAAGGCTTGGTGTGCAACGCGAAACGCATCGCCGCAGACCATCCGGAAGACCATGTCGAGAAAATGTACGGGCGGATGAACGATCTGTACATCTATTCCGGCGAACCGTCCCGAACCGTACGACATCGTCGGCGCGGCGGCAATTCCGGCTCGGGGCAGCAACCGAAACGGGGTGAGTGATTGGCCACGACGCCGTCAAGCGCCGCAACGGTCGGTCAGCAAGCCGGTTCGCCGTATTTGCGGCTGTTCCGTTTGCCGGGCGCGAAAGCCTTCTGCATCTCCGGCGCCATCGCGCGCCTGCCGATATCCATGATGAGCCTGGGCATCGTGCTCGCGCTCAACCACCTGTACGACAACTGGACCATCGCTGGAACCATGAGCGCGGTGTATATCCTGGCCGTTTCGGCGGTCACGCCGTTCTACGCGCGCTTGTTCGACCGGCTTGGTCAGCGGCGTGTCGGATTCCCAGTGCTCGCTTTGCAAGTGGCCAGCATGCTCGTCTTCGCGTTCGCCGCGATGGCCCGTGTGCCGATTGCCGTGCTGTTCGTCCTCGCCGTACTCATGGGACTTTGCCAGTTCTCCATCGGCGCGCTCGTGCGCACGCGCTGGGCATACGCGTTGCGCGGCAATCCGGACGCGTCATTGTTGAACACCGCATATGCGCTGGAAGCCGCAGTCGACGAAATCGTGTTCATTCTCGGGCCGATTCTCGCCGCTTTCCTCGCAACCTCCGTCAGCCCGGTCTCCCAGCTGTTCGTACCGACTTTCGCGGCCGGAATCGGGGGAGCGGTGTTCTTCTCGTTACGCAACACCGCACCGCCCGTCATCGAAGTGGTGGAGGTCAAACCCGCACCCTCCGACGACGCCGACGTGCTGCGTGCAGCCAGTCGCGGGCCTGAAACCGGCTCCGACACGGCCGTCACACTCGACAGCGGCGGTTTGCGCACCCCGCGTCGCCGCAATCGCAGCGTGCTCACCTATCCGGGTATCGGCCCGCTGCTCGCCGTGTTCGTTGTGTTCAACATCAGCTTCAACGCCTTCGACGTGTCGATGACCGCGGACTACAAGGCGCTCGGCATCGAAAAATTCCTCGGGCTGCAGCTTGCCATGTTCGCGCTCGGCTCGTGCATCGGCGCGATCATCTTCGGCACGCGCAAACTCAAGGGATCGAACTGGTCGCATATGGTGGGGTTCCTCTGCTTGCTGACCTGCGGGTACGTGCTGTTCCGGCTGAGTATGGACCATCTGATACTGCTTGGCGTCCTCGAAATCCTCGCCGGTCTGTGCGTGTCGCCGCTGTTCGCGACCGGCAATCTCATCGTCAAGGACATCGTGCCGGAAGGCTCACTGACCGAAGGCCTGTCGTGGGTGACCACTGCCGGAACCGTCGGCACGTCGCTCGGCTCGACCATCGCCGGCGTGGTCGTCGATCATGCAGGTCCGCATGCCGGGCTCATGATCCCGTGGATTGCCACCGCGTGCGCCATACCGATCGCGCTGCTCGGATGGCGGCTGTCGCGGCGGGGCAGCGACAAAGCCGGCAAAGCTGTCGAAGCCGTCGAAGCGTCTCTTTAGATTCATAAGAGTAAGTATCCGTAAGGGTGTATTGATGATATTCGGGCGGTCCGATGCGATTCATGGCATACGGGCCGCCCGGAATCAGGCAAGGAGCGAACATGATCAAGGTTTCCGTCGTCGGCGCCAAGGGACGCATGGGGTCGCACGTGGTCGAAGCGGTGAACGGGGCGGAGGACACGAGCCTCGCGCTTGCGCTCGATGCAGGTGACGACCTTACGCAGATTACCTCTGAAAACACTGATGTCGTCGTCGAATTCACCGTGCCGACCGTCTCTCTGGACAATGTGCTCGCTCTCGTCGCCCAAGGCGTCAACGTGGTTGTCGGCACAACCGGATGGACCGACGAGAAACTCGACCAGGTCCGTGCTGCGCTCGCGAAGGCCCCGCGCGAAAACCAGAGCGTGTTCATCGCCCCGAATTTCGCGATTTCCGCGGTGCTGGCTGACTATTTCGCGAAGGTCGCGGCGCCCTATTTCGAATCCGCTGAGGTGATCGAGCTGCATCATCCGAACAAGGTGGATGCGCCTTCCGGCACGGCGATCCACACTGCGCACGCCATCGCCGAAGCACGGAAGGATGCCGGTCTTGGCGCTATCCCGGATAATACACAGACCGACGGCGGCTCGCGCGGCCAAGTGATTGACGGCATCCACGTGCATGCGGTACGTCTTCGCGGTCTCAACGCCCACGAGGAGGTCCTGTTCGGCAACGCCGGCGAACAGCTGACGATTCGCGCCGACAGCTTCGACCGCATTTCCTTCATGCCTGGCGTCCTTCTCGCTGTACGCAAGATCGCGTCCGGCAACTACCCCGGTCTCACCGTCGGCCTGGACCACTTCCTCAACCTCTAATCCCACTTCCCGTCCCTCTACCGACGCTGATCGGCGTTGTGGGTGTCGGTAGAGGGTTTTGCCGACGCTGCGACCGTCCTGAGCGTCGGTAGAAGGTTGTGCCGATGTTGAGCGCCCTGTGAGCGTCGGTAGAGGGTTGTGCCGACGCTGGGTGGCTTGTAGGCCTCGAGAAGGGCTTGAGGACGATGGGGTCTGCGTCCCACCCCAGAGGTACGGTTACCAAGTATGAGTGACACCACCATGCATCTTCTTGATCCGGCCCCGTTCGGGCGTATTCTGCCCGCTATGGTGACGCCGATGAAAACTGACGGTTCCATCGATTATGAAGCAGCCCAGAAGCTTGCCAAGCAGCTGGTCGCGGATGGCGCCGACGGTCTGGTGGTCAACGGCACAACCGGCGAATCGCCGGTCACCCACATGGAGGAGAAAGTCGACCTCGTCACCGCGGTCAAGGAAGCGGTTGATGTTCCGATCATCTCCGGTGCCGGCTCGAACGACACCGCGCACACCGTACGCATGGTCGAGCAGACGCAAGAGGCGGGCTGTGACGCTGTGCTCGTGGTGGCGCCGTACTATTCTCGCCCTTCACAAGAGGGCATTTTCCGTCACTATCAGGCGGTCAACGAATCGGCGGACAAGCCGATCATCATCTATGATGTCCCGGGTCGCACCGGCGTGCACATCCAGCTGGAAACGTACCGTCGTATGGCTGAGCTGGATCACGTCAAGGCGGTCAAGGACGCGACCGGCGACATCGCTGGAGCGGTGCGCAAGCGTTTGGAGACCGGTTTGACTTGGTATTCCGGCGATGATGGTCTGTTCCTGCCGTTCCTGTCCGTCGGCGCTGTCGGCATCATTTCGGTGATTGCCCATGCGGCCGCCGGTCCGATGCGCAATCTGGCCAATGCGTTCGATCAAGGTGATATCCATACGGCACAGAAGATCGCCGTCCAGCTTTCCCCGCTGGTCGAATCGCTCAATGGCACCGGATTCCAGGCGGTCATGGCCAAAGCCGCGCTCAAGGTTCGCGGCGTGCTGGATTGCACGACGATGCGTCTGCCGAATGTCGGACCGGGCGAACCCGAGTTCGAACGCGCGCGCGAAGGCATGCGCGCCGCTGGCCTCCTGTGACGGGCACTACCTCGCCCACGTATAGGCGCGGGCACTAAGTAACAGAAACCCAACGAGGAAATGGCAAAAGAACAAGAACAGAACAAGAGCAATTCTCGCAGGCGCGGCCAGCATACCGGCCGCCGCGCCCGCACGTCGTCGGCCCGTAATACCGGCCGTACGACCACGCGCCGTGGATCGCGCCCACAGGAGTTCGCCACGGCCCCCCAGCAGGACGATGTGCTGATCGCCCCGCCGAAGTACCGCAAGGGCTCGATGCGTATCGTGCCGCTTGGCGGTCTCGGCGAAATCGGCCGCAACATGAACGTGGTCGAATACAACGGCCACCTGCTGCTCATCGATTGCGGCGTGCTTTTCCCTGAGGAGGAGCAGCCGGGCGTTGACCTGATCCTGCCTGATTTCCACTACATCAAGGACCGTCTCGACAAGGTCGAGGCCCTGGTACTCACCCATGGCCACGAAGACCATATCGGCGGCGTACCGTACCTGCTCAAGCTGCGTCCAGACATCCCGCTGATCGGTTCCAAGCTGACGCTGGCCTTCGTAGAGGCCAAGTGCAAGGAACACCACATCAACCCGACGATGATTGAGGTCAAAGGCCGTGACAAGATCAAGGCCGGCCCGTTCAACCTAGAGTTCGTGACCGTCACCCACTCGATTCCTGACGCGCTTGCCGTATGCGTGCGCACGCCCGCCGGCTCGCTTATCGACACCGGCGATATCAAGCTTGACCAGCTGCCGCTTGATCACAAGATCACTGATCTGGTTGAGTTCGGCAAGCTCGGCGAACGTGGCATCGACCTGCTGATGATGGATTCCACGAACGCGGAAGTCCCCGGATTCGTGCGTCCCGAGACCACAATTGGCCCGGTGCTTGACCGCGTGTTCGCCGAAGCAACCCGCAAGATCATCGTCGCGAGCTTCTCAAGCCACGTGCACCGCGTGCAGCAGGTCGTCGATGCCGCCCACAAGTACGGCCGCAAAGTCGTCTTCGTCGGCCGTTCGATGGTGCGCAACATGTCCATTGCCGCCGATTTGGGTTACCTGCACATCCCCGAGGGCACGGTCGTCGATCTCAAGAAGGCCAAGGACATCCAGGACGACAAGATCGTCTACATGTGCACCGGTTCGCAGGGCGAGCCGATGGCGGCGCTTGGGCGTATCGCTGACGGCAATCACCGCGATATCACTGTCAACGAGTTCGATACCGTGATTCTGGCCAGCTCGCTGATTCCGGGCAACGAGAACGGTGTGTACCGCGTGATCAACAAGCTCGTCCAGCTGGGCGCCCGCGTGGTGAACAAGGACAATGCGGCGGTTCACGTGTCCGGTCACGCGAATGAGGGCGAACTGCTGTACCTGTACAACATCATCAAGCCGAAGTGCGCAATGCCGATCCACGGCGAGAACCGCCATCTGGTCGCCAACGGCCTGATCGCGGTGAAGACGGGTGTGGCCCCGGACAACGTCGTGCTCGCAGAAGACGGCGATGTCGTCGATCTGTACCACGGCAAGGCAGCGGTCGTCGGTTCCGTGCCATGCGGCTATGTGTATGTCGATGGCGATTCGGTCGGCGAACTGACCGATGAGGATCTCGAGAAGCGCCGCATCCTCGGCACCGAAGGCTTCGTGTCGAGCTTCGTGGTGGTCAATACCGACACCGCGGACGTGCTCTCCGGCCCGAAGATTTACCTGAACGCCGTGGCTGAGGACGAAAGCGAGTTCGAGAAGGTCCGCCACCAGATCGTCGAGCAGTTGCAGGACGCGATGATGCAAGGCACCCGCGACACGCACAAGCTCCAGCAGATCATGCGTCGTACGCTGGGCAGCTGGGTCGCGCGTCAGCTGCATCGCAAGCCGGTTATTGTGCCGGTGGTCGCCGATATCGCGCAGCGCGACGAGGACGATCCGCTGCGCTGAGCAAGCGGCACGGCTTCGCGGCGATTTTGCGGCGACTATAGCTGTGATTCAACGGCAAGCCATCAGTGAGCGCCGTTCCACCATTTCCGCGGGACGGCGCTCACTCATATGTCATCGGAAATATTATCGGCGGGGTCGCTCGGTTATTGTTCTGCGACCTCACTTATGTGCCCACGCTGGTAGCCGCCCCACAATCACCCGTGATTACCGGACTCGTTCATATCATCTGCCGACGACTTTTCCCTTGCAGCGCACCCCGTTCTGTCGAATAATGGACATTGCCCGTACCGTGGCGTAGAATCGTCACGTTATCGACAACCAGTGCGGCAAGCACTGAAGAACAACCAACATCGCGGCGCGGCGTGGCTCACATGCCGAGCCGCGATGTTTTGCGTATACACGGCACCACGGCATCAGCCATGCGAATCAGCGATACCGGCCAGCAACCACGGACAGATACACCGTGCCAACCGGCGTATTTCTGCATGCAGCCAAAGCCGTACAAGGAAGGAACGACATGCCAGGCGCGAACCTCACCAGAGAAGAAGCACAGGAACGTAAATCCATCGTCAAGGCGCCCATCCACTATGCCGTCAGCCTAGACCTGACCCAAGGCGCAACGGATTTCGGTTCGACCACCACCATCACTTTCGGCGCGAATACCGGCGCGAGCACGTTCCTCGACCTGATCGCCGACGACGTCACTTCGATCACCCTCAACGGCAAGGAGCTTGATCCGGCGACCGCCTACCGCGACAACCGCATCGAACTGGCCGGGCTGCTCGAGCACAACGAGGTCACCGTCACCGCCCGCTGCCAGTACTCGCGTACCGGCGAAGGCCTGCATCGCAGCGTCGACCCCTCCGACGGCAACGTATACCTGTACACCCAGTTCGAGGTGCCGGACGCCCGTCGTGTCTATGCGGTCTTCGATCAGCCTGATCTCAAGGCGATTTTTGAATTCCACGTGCTCGCCCCACAAAGCTGGATTGTCACGTCGAATATGCCGGTCACCTCCACGCAAGACGTAGACCATATCACCGCTGAAGGCACGCTCGGCGACCATCCGGCGGAAAGCTCCCGCCAGTGGACGTTTGAGCCCACCCCGGTGATGAGCTCCTACCTGACCGCGATCTGTGCCGGCCCGTATGCGCAGTGGCACACTGAATACGCGAACGAGGACGGCCGTACCATCCCAATGGCGCTCTACTGCCGTCAGGCGCTCAAGGATGCGCTCGACAAGGACGCCGATTACCTGTTCGACATCACCAAGAAGGGCTTCGCGTTCTACGCCAAGACCTGGGGTGTGCCGTACCCGTACGCCAAGTACGACCAGATCTTCGTGCCGGAATACAATGCGGGCGCGATGGAGAACATCGGCATGGTCACCATCCGCGACCAGTACGTGTTCGAATCCAAGGTGACCGACGCATATGCCGAGCGCCGCGTGGTCACCGTGCTGCACGAGCTCGCCCACATGTGGTTCGGCGATTACGTGACCATGAAATGGTGGAACGACCTGTGGCTGAACGAATCCTTCGCCGAATTCATGTCTACGCTCGCCACCGCGGAGGCGACTGAATGGCATGACGCGTGGGCGACCTTCAGCTCCGGCGAGAAGAGCTGGGGCCAGGCGCAGGACCAGCTGCCGACCACCCACCCGATTGTTGCGCCGATCAATGACCTGAACGACACCTATGTGAACTTCGATGGCATTACCTACGCGAAGGGTGCGTCCGTGCTCAAGCAGCTCGTCGCCTATGTTGGTCGCGGCAAGTTCTTCGAAGGTATCAACCACTACCTCAACAAGCACGCGTACGGCAACGCCACGCTCGCCGACCTGCTCGCCGAACTGGAGCAGACCTCCGGTCGCGACCTTAAGGCCTGGAGCAAGCAGTGGCTGGAAGCCGCTGGTATCAACACCATCAGTGCCTGCGTTGACGAGAACGCCGACGGCACCATCGCTGCGCTGACCCTCGATCAGAGCGCGCCCGCCGAGCATCCCGTGCTGCGGCCTCACCGTCTGGCGGTCGGCTTCTACAACGAGAACGCCGACGGGCAAATCGTGCGCACTGACCGATTCGAACTCGATGTGACCGGCGAACATACGACCGTCGAGGAAGCAGCCGGCAAGAAGCGTCCGGCGTTCATCCTCGTCAACGACGATGACCTGACGTACACCAAGTTGCGGTTCGACGCGCAATCCCTCGAATTCGCGGCGGAAAACCTCTACCGCTTCGCTGACCCGCTCGCGCGGTCCGTGGTGTGGCTGTCCCTGTGGGATATGACCCGTGACGGCGAATTCCCAGCCGAGCGCTTCATCAACACGAGCCTCGACGCGCTGGCGACCGAGCATGAGTCCACCACCTTCCGCTATGCGCTCGCCCAGGTGTCCACGACGGCCCACCACTATGTCGTCCCTGCCCGCAGCGCCGACGTGGCGAAGAACACCGCCGAGCGCCTATGGAAGCTTGCCGGCAAGGCACAGGCCGGCTCCGATGAGCAGTTCCAGCTGGTCGGTGCCTACCTCACCTACGGCGTGGAAGGCGACGAGCGGTTCCGTGCCAACGCGGAAGGCCTGTTGGACGGCAGTGTCAAGCTCGAGGGGCTGGACATCGACAACAACATGCGCTGGACGATTCTCAAGGCGCTCGCCGGTGTGAACGCCATCGACAACGCGCGCATCGACGAGGAGCTCGCCAAGCGTGATACGACCGAGAACCGTGAATTCGCCTACGGAGCCCGCGCGAGCCGCGCGACGGCCAAGGCGAAGGCGTGGGCGTGGGACCAGGCGCTGCACAACGGCGATTTGACCAACATGCAGCTCGAAGCGGTCGCCGCAGGCTTCGCATCCACCCCGCGCGAGGACCTTGCCAAGCCGTACGCCGCCGAGTATTTCAACCAGGTTGACTGGGTGTGGGAACATAAGACCTTCCACATGGCCGAAGCCCTGCTCGAAGGGCTGTACCCGTCCTATGCGGATCCGGCGGAACTCGTCAGACTGGGCGACCAGTGGCTCAGCGAGCATGCTGATGCGCCGCGCGCGTTGCGCCGCATCATCATCGAGAACGTCGAATCCTCCCGTCGTGTGCTCAAGGTGCGCGCCTACAACGAGGCGCTGTGACCTTCTGACACAGACACCTTGAGGGCCGGCCGGCTGGCGTTTTGGTGTCGGCCGGCCCTCAGACGTTCGATTCGATGTATGTATAGCATATATGCTATAGTGTTGATATGGACACCATTGACGCATTGAAGGCCCGCCGTCTTGAGGCGGGGTTGAGCCAGCAGACGGTGGCGTCGCGGATGGGCACCACGCAATCGGCATTATCCCGGGCGGAACATGGCGGCAATCCGACCCAGGATTTCCTGCAACGGTATGACGAGGCCCTTTCCGGTCTCACGACGACATCAGACCTCACGGCGGCATCAAGTATCACGATGAAATCCGGCAGTACCGTCGATATCACGACGCTGAAGCTGATCACCGGTGCCATCGCAAAGAAATACGGTCTTGCACAAGTGTATCTGTACGGTTCATTCGCACGTGGGGAGGCGGATGACGATTCCGATATCGACTTGCTGTATGTCTCGCGGGAGGCAAGCCAATCCGGCATGGGCGACCTTGCGCAATTGAAGAATGAACTGGAGCGGTCGTTTGGTAGGGAAGTCTCGCTGACCTCGCTTGCCTCATTGCGCCGGCACGCGCAGCGCAGCCGCGCAAGCAGACGGTTCTACGAGCATATTCAGCGCGATATGGTTCGGGTGGTGTGATGCAACGACGACATGCCGACCAGCGATTCAGGGACGACACGAATCTCATCCGTCTCGCCGAGCATCTGGCCCGCGCAAGCCGTGATGCCAATGCGGTTGCTTCGGCTCAGGAGCTGGAAGCGGATTATATGAGATTCAATTCGGTCGCTATGGATATGGTCCAGGCCCAGGAGGCTGCGCGCAAGCTGTCCGACGGGTTTCTCGAGGAGGTCCCGCAGCTGCCGTGGCATGAACTTCGGGGATTGCGCAATGCCATCGTCCATGAATACGACGAGATCGACTCTGACGCCCTGTACGTCACCGCCACAGTGGATGTTCCCCGGCTGCTTGCCCAGTTGCAGCCGTATCTTGACGCCATCGAGGATTGAACGCCGGTGTCGGCAACGGGGTTCTTGCGGGCATGCAAGTGGCGGGCCATCCGACCGTTGCGATAGGATGACCCGCCACTTGCGTTACTGAGGCAATCGCCTGCGCCGCTTACTTCGCGAGGGCCGCCTTGAGGGACTCTTCGAAGATTTCCAGACCGCGCTTGGTCTGCTCGTCGGTCATGACGAGCGGCGCGAGGAAGCGGATGACATTGCTGTCGGTGCCTGCGGATTCCATGAGCAGACCGCGCTGGAGAGCCTCTTGGATGAGGTTGGCGACGAGCTCGGTGGCAGGCTCCTTGGTCTCACGATCCTTGACGAATTCCACGCCGATCATCGCGCCGAGGCCGCGGATATCGCCGATAACGTCGTACTTCTCGGCCATTGCCTTGAAGCCCGCGGTCACCTGCTCGCCGATGTGGCGTGCCTTGGCCGGGAAGTCCTCTTCCTTGTAGATCTTCATCGCAGCCAGACCGGACGCGCAGGACAGCGGATTGCCGCAGAAGGTGCCGCCGATGGTACCTGCGGGGGCGGCATCCATGACCTCGTCACGGCCGGTAATCGCCGAAATCGGCATGCCACCGGCGAGGGACTTGGCGGTGGTCACGATATCCGGGGCGGCGCCCGCCTCGGCCCAGTATTCGGAGGCGAAGTACTTGCCGGTACGGCAGTTGCCGCACTGGACTTCGTCGGCGATGAGCAGGATACCGTTCTCGTCGCAGATCTTGCGCACGGCCTTGACCCACTCGATCGGGGCGGGGATGAAGCCGCCTTCGCCCTGGAGCGGCTCGACGAGCAGGCAGGCGACTTCATTGGCGGGAATGCCTTGGTCGAACACCTTCTTCAGGCCGTCCACATAGTAGGCGATGGCCTCCGCCTCGGAGTAGCCCTTCGGCGCGCGATACAGGTACGGGTACGGAGCACGGGCGATATCCGCCGGGAACGGGCCCATACCCTTGGAATAGGCCTTCTTCGCGGTGAGAGCCATGGTCAGGTTGGTGCGGCCGTGGAATGCGCCGGAGAAGCAGATGACACCCTGCCGGCCGGTGTAGGACTTGGCGATTTTGATGGCGTTCTCATCGCATTCGGCGCCGGAGTTGGCGAAATAGGTCTTCTTGTGCTCACCGCGACACGGAATCGTCTCGTTCAGACCTTCTGCCAGATCCACGTAGCCTTCATGGCCGATGACGTTGAAAATCGTGTGGAAGTACTTGGTCGCCTGGTCCTGCACGGCCTTGACGAGCTCCGGACGGGAGTAGCCGATGTTGAGCACGCCGACGCCGCCGACCCAGTCAAGGAACTTGTTGCCGTCGAGGTCTTCGAACATGGCGCCTTCGCCGCGCTTGATGCAGATCGGATACGTCGAAGAGCACAGTCCGGCGGGGACGTTCTCGTTGCGCTTCTTGAGGAACTCTTGGGTCTTGGGGCCCGGAACGCTTTCAGTGACGATCTGGGGCATGTCTTCAGCCAATGTCATCGCGGTATCTCCTTGACTATGTATTTCGCAACAACGGTGGCGGAATACTGCGGATTTCGTCGCCGTCTTACCTGACGAGAAAATGTTTAACACCCGCGTGTTGCCCTCCGTTCGGCATTCAGAAACGGGGTCGTTGCTTTGCTGAAACAGGAGTGTTTTGCTCGTAACATTCGCGTCGTACGAGTTGGGCGCATCCGGTCCGGGGGTATTGTTTGTGGGCTTGAAAACAGCGGAATTCCAAGGATTTCCGATTGTTCTGGAATGTTGGTGCTGGGATTGGGAATCCACCTTCGACGCTGCGGTGGCATGGCGCGCGGGCGGGATGCGGGTCGCGATGACTGTCCATAACGTGGACATTTCGACGAGATGATTCCGGCATATATCGACGGGGCATAAACGGGGGTACTGATGGGGTGTACACGGAGAGTGTGTTCGGAAGCGTCGAAGGGACGCAAACGTGCGACCAAGAAGGGTGTCTATGGGGGCATTGACGGGGTGTGCGGCTGATTGAGCCCCCACTCGGAACACATGACGGCCGCCGCATGGCTGCGACCGCATGTCGTATGAAGACGGTTGGCATGCAGTCGGCCTGAGCGACGGCCGTCTGTGATGTGGAGTGATGTAAACGATCCGGAGTGATATGGATGATGATTCTACGATTGCGGAACCAAATTGGGGCAGTTGCTGTGACGTGGTGTCGGTGCGGTACCGCGGCGGATTCGGCGATTGCAGCGAGACCGCACCGACGACCTGCCGGTCACAACGCCTTGCGATACAGTTCGGAGATGTCCTCCGCACTGATTTCAGTACGCGTGTTGGCGATATTGGCAGGGGAGACCTTCATCGCGTTTTGGGTGAGCCACGGGATGTCCGATTCGCTGATGCCCAATTCGCTCAGCGTCACATCGAGCCCGATTTTCCGCTCGAAACCGCGGATTTTCCCGGCGCAATCCTCGGCCGTATAGCCGCCCATAAGCCGCGCCAGCCTGCCGAACTTGAACCGGTCGCCCTGCCATGTGGTGTCCACGACGGTCGGGGCAAGCGCCGCAAGACCCTTGCCATGCGTCACGTTCTTCAAGCCGGAGACCGGATGCTCCATGGCATGCGTCAGCGTGATACCCGCTGTACCAATCACCAGGCCGCCGATTGTAGCCGCTTCGGACATGTGTTCCCAGTCCTTGAGCGTGCCCGTGCCTGCGACAAGCCGTGGCAGGCTGTCGAGGATCAGCGGAAGCGCGTACAGCGCGAGCGCATCGGTGAATGGCTGCGCGTTCTTGGCCGTGAAAGCCTCGAAGCAGTGGCAGAACGCGTCGAAACCGACCGCCGCCAGCTGACTCTTCGGCATGGTCATCATCGCTTCCGGATCCACAATCGAGCGTTTGGCCATGATCGCCGGGCATCGCAGCGACTTCTTGTCGCCGTTCTCCGGGTTCGTGAGCACCGCGAAACCATTGGCTTCGGAACCCGATCCACAGGTGGTGGGGATGAGCACGAGCGGCAGCGCTACATCGCTGGACTTGCGTCCATAGATGTAATCGTTGACATCGCCGTCGTTCTTCGCCATGAACGCGATGCCCTTGGCGCAGTCCATCACCGAACCGCCGCCCAGGCCGACGACCATGTCGTAGCCGCCGTCCTTTGCGAGGCGCGCGCCCTCCTCGACCGTCGTCGTCAGCGGGTTGGCTGACGCCTTGTCGAACAGGCCGGTGGTGATGCCCGCCGCTGTGAGTGAATCGTTGACCTTGTCGTACACGCCGGTTTTCTTGGCGCTGGAACGGCCGGTCACAATAAGCGCCTTGGAACCAAGCGGTTTGGCGAGTTCGCCCGCCTTCGCCAGCGTGCCTGCACCGAAGGTGAGATTGACCGGCGCATAGTAGCTGAACGTGCGTGCCGTGGGCTCGGTTGCCGTTGCTGTAGCCGCCGCGGTGACTGCGGATATCGCCGCCGTGACCTCCGCCTGACCGATGGTCGCGACTTTGGCAGCTGGTGCGGCCCTGACGGCCTCGCCGGCCGCGATGGAAGCGGCTGCGGAGCGCTCGCGAGCGTAATCCTGGTCAAGCTCGTCATTGGCGACTTCGACCAGCGTGCCGAATTTCTTGCCATAGCGGGCCTTGCAAGCGAAGTAGAAGACCACGCCGAGCAGCGCCCAGCCGCCGACGAACGCCCATTCGGTGGGCACGAGGGCCGCCGTGCTGCCGGGGATGCAGTACATGACGACCATGAAGCCGGACATGACGATGGCCATGAAGCCTACGAACTTGTAGTGCTTCACCTTGTACGGGCGTGGCATGTCGGGCATCTTCTTGCGCAGGATCACGAAGGAGATCGCGACCATGCAGTAGGCGACGCAGCATGCGAGGTTGCCGGCGTCCACGATCCACACGAGCATCTTGCGGCCGAGCAGCGGGGCGAGGCAGCTGAGCAGGCCAATCAGGCCGATGGCCACCCACGGTGTCTTGTAGGTCTTGTGCAGCTTGCCGAACACCGGCGGAATCATGTATGACACGGCCATCGAGTACATGGCGCGGCTGCCGCCGATCATGAAGGAGTTCCACGAGGTCACCACGCCGCACAGGCCGCCGACGATCAGCACTTTGGCCATAACATCGGTGTGGAAGGCACGGGCCATGGCGTCGGCTGTCACCAAGCCGCTGCCGGAGCTTTCCGACTGTGCGATGTCGGCTGGGCTGAGCACATAGCCGACGGCGAAGATGATGAGCACATAGAAAGCGACTGCGAGGAGGATTGACAGCAGCAGCATCTTCGCGATCTTCTTCAGCGGCACGTTGATTTCCTCGGCTGCCTGCGGAATCACGTCGAAACCGATGAAATAGAACGGTGTCATCATCGCGACGCGCAGGATATTGCCGAATACGCTCGCGGTGTTGCCGCCGACGAACGCCTGTCCTTCAAGGTTTGACGGATTGCCGCTGATCACGGAGCCGGCGATCAGCAGGATGCCTGCGCCGCCAATCACGCAGGTGAGCACAGTCTGTACGATGGCCGCGGTTTTCGCGCCGCGGATGTTGATATACGTGATGAACAGGGCCATGATGATGGCTACCGCGAGCCAGGAAGCGTAGATGTCGAATCCGGCGACCGTGTACAGATAGCCTTGCAGGAAGCCGGGGAACAGGTAGGTGATGATCGTCGGCATCGCGCATGCCTCGAAGCATACGACGCTTACATAGCCGAGGATGATGGCCCACGTGCACACGAACGACCCGGTCGGGCCCATCGCACGGTGGCTGAACACGTGTTCGCCGCCGCAGTCCGGCATGGCGGGCGTCAGCTCCGCGTAAGTCAGACCGATGAAGAAAATCATGACGCCGCCCAACACGAAGCCGAGCATGGCGCCGACCACGCCGCCGCGGTCAATCCAGTCGCCGCTGGAGACGACCCAGGCCCATCCGATCATGGCGCCGAAGGCGATGACGAGAATGTCCCAGACATTGAAGACCTTGTCGAATTCCGATGCTTTCTTGTCAGTCATTTGGTTCACTTCCTCTCGTCACTCGCCCAGCATTTCGACGAGCGTCAGCAGATATTTCGCGGTTTTGTCCCATCCGAGCAGGCTGGTGTCGAGCAGCAGGTCGCGCTGGCTGCGGTCGCCGCGGTGGGTGCCGGTGATGTACTTGTGCCGCGAATGGTTGAGTTCGTCGTTGTATTCGACGATTTCCCGGGCTTTCTTGGCGTCCACGTGGTCCTGCTCCATGATGGATTCGATGCGCACATCCTTCGGCGCGTACAGGAACACGTCGAGCACGTCGTCGCGGTCGCGCAGTAGGTAGTTGGCGGAACGGCCGATGATGACGCATGACGATTTGTCGGCAAGGTCGTTGATAACCTCGGATTGGGTGAAGATGACGCGGTTGCTCAGGTTCGCGTAGCGCGGGCCGAGCGATGTCTCGAAGGCGTACTGGACGTTCGGCTTCTGGTCGGCCTGCTCGACGAGGCCGCGGCTGACGCCCAGTTGGTTGACGACCTTGTCGACCAGGTCGCGGTCGTAGTATTCGATGCCCAGAGCGTCGGCGAGCATCTTGCCGATTTGCGGGCCGCCTGCGCCGTATTCGCAGCCGATGGTGATGATGACATGGTCCGGGTTGAAGTTCATCGTGCCATCTCCTTGATATGCTTGGTTTCTTTGGTTTCCGGGGTGATTGTGCCGGTCGTGTGCGGGCCAAAAAAGGGGGGTATCGGGTTGCGGCAGGTATCGTTCGGGGTTATGGATTGCATGTGCCGCCGGTGCCGAGCCGGGCCGATATGAAGCCTCCATTGGGTGGTACACGCGTGGGATGTGCTTAGATCTCGTCTGCCCGCGACGATCTTGTGGACCGGTGGAGGACCTGTGAAATCTTTGATTTTGTTATAAGAGCGGAAGGTTTCGGGTGTTGTGTGCCATTCATACGTCGATTACGTGGGCGGAATGTGGACGTAACATTGAGTGTGAGCAACGGGCTGATTCGTTGTCGTGATTGACTTCGCGCGGAATCGGGGGTATCCGCGGGGTGGTTCGGGAGCGTGGGAAAGCTGTTCGAAGACGTTCCACATGTTGGACATGTTCAGACTCGTGGAATGTCAGCGGCAGGTTCCGGCGGTGGGCTTCGCAAATGTTCACCCACACCGGCGGCGGGTTTGGGAGCACGGGTAGGTACGATGGTGTGCAGCATATTCATGTCGAAGAAGCGAGGACTACTACCATGCCGAAAATGTTCGGAACCGATGGCGTGCGCGGGTTAGCGAACAAAGACCTTACCGCCCGACTGGCATTGGATCTGGGGGACGCCGCCGTCCGCGTGCTCGGTCAGGCCGATGCGCCGAAAACCAAGGATGATGACGTGCATTCCGAAGGACGGCGTCGTGCGTTGGTGGGGCGCGACACCCGTGTTTCCGGTGACTTCCTGTCATCTGCGCTGTCTGCGGGTATGAGCGCCGGCGGTTTCGACGTCATCGATGTCGGCATCATCCCGACTCCGGGCATCGCGTTCCTCACCTCCGTGCTTAACGTCGAGATGGGCGCGGTGATTTCCGCCTCCCACAACCCGATGCCCGACAACGGCATCAAGTTCTTCGCACGTGGCGGCTTCAAGCTTCCTGACAGCAAGGAAGACGAGATTGAAGCAGTCCTGGGCAAGGATTGGGACCGCCCGACCGGAGCCGGGGTGGGCCGCGTCAGCCACGACACCGTGACCGCCACGAACCTGTATATCGACCATCTGGTATCCACAATCGCCCCAGTCGTCGGACCAGAGAAAACCCAGCCGAAGCCGCTCGCCGGCCTGCGTCTGGTCGCCGACTGCGCCAACGGCGCCACATCCGTGGTCGCCCCGGAAGCGTTGCGCCGCGCCGGTGCGGAAGTCATCGTGATCAACGCATCCCCGGACGGCTACAATATCAACGATCATGCAGGGTCCACGCATCCTGAGCAACTCCAAGCCATGGTCAAGGCCACGGGCAGTGCGATGGGCGTCGCCTTCGATGGTGATGCGGACCGCTGCCTAGCTGTGGACGAGGACGGCACCATGGTCAACGGCGATCAGATCATGGGCATCCTCGCGCGCGCCAAGAAACGCGAAGGCAAGCTCAACCACGACACGCTCGTGGTGACGGTGATGAGCAACCTCGGCTTGAAGCTCGCTCTCAAAGACATGGGCATCAAGACCGTGCAGACCAACGTCGGCGACCGGTACGTGCTCGAGGAGATGCTGCGCGGCGACTATTCGCTGGGCGGTGAACAGTCCGGCCACGTGATTAACCGCGAGTTCGCCACGACCGGCGACGGCACACTGACCGCGCTGACCTTGTGCAACGAAGTCGTCAAATCCGGCAAGAGCCTCAAGCAGCTCGCCGCTGACTTCCCGCAACTGCCGCAGCAGCTGGTCAACGTCCGGTGCTCCAACAAGCAGGCGGTTACCACGAACGCTGCCGTGCAGAAGGCCGTTGAAAAGGAAACCGCGTTGCTGGGGGAGACCGGTCGTGTGTTGCTGCGCCCGAGTGGCACCGAACCATTGGTGCGCGTGATGGCTGAGGCCGCCACCCAACAGCAAGCGGACGAGGTGTGCGACCGTCTCGCCAAGATTGTCGCGGAGGAACTGGCATGAGCATGTTCACACGAGGCTCGAGTATCGATTTGGGATTGAACCGTGCGGTTGAAAGCCTGCTCAGGTCCGGCGACAGCGAAGGCATCCTCCCGATCGTCCAAGTGGGTGAGCCGGTGCTGCGCCAGCCGACGCGCCGCTACAACGGGCAACTGAGCAAGAACACCCTCACCAAACTCGTCCAGGCGATGCGAACCACCATGCTCGAAGCGCCAGGTGTCGGTCTTGCCGCCCCGCAAATCGGGCTTGGCATCGCGCTCGCCGTGGTCGAGGACCATATCCGTGACGACCAGGACGATCCGCGCGAGATATCCGAATTCCCGTTCCACGCAATCATCAACCCGTCCTACCAGCCGATTGGTACCGAAACGCGCAGCTTCTACGAAGGTTGCCTGAGTTTTGACGGCTATCAGGCGGTGCGCAAGCGTTGGCGCAATATCACCGCGCGTTGGCAGGATATGGACGGCACGTGGCACGAGGAGCAACTGCACGGATGGCCGGCTCGTATCTTCCAGCATGAGACCGATCATCTCAGCGGCGAGCTGTACATCGACCGGGCTCAGATTCGTTCGCTGGCAACCGATGAGAACGTCGAAGATTACTGGTGCGACGATCCGGTGCCGATTGCCGCGGCAAAGGAGCTCGGGTTCAAACTCAGCTGAGCTAGGTATCAGGCTCCTTGGCCGTGCGCGGCTGAGGGCGTTGCTGATTGAGCCGATTGCAGGGCAGGATGCCTGCGAGCCGAACGATGACCGGCCGGGGTTGCGCCACCGCACACGCGGATGCGGCGCGACCCCGGCCGGTTGTCGTTTCCGTGTCATCGTTTCCGTGTTGTCGTTTCCGTGTTGTCGTTTCTATGTTGTCGTTTCCGTGTTGTCGTTTCTATGTTGTCGTATCGCCTGACGACTGCCCGTTGCCCGCACAAAGGCGCGCGTTGGCGTCATTGTGTGAGGATTGGCTCACATACTGACGGTCGGGATGGCTTCGGCGGGTTGGTTTGGCTTGGTCTGGTGTGGTTGTGTGAGGATTCGCTCACACGATGACGGTTGGGGCGGTGCCTGGTGACTGGTTTGGCTTGGTCTGGTGTGGTTGTGCGAGGATTGGCTCACATACTGACGGCCTGACTAGCTTCGGGTGGCAGGTTTGGCTGGGTTGTACGGTGTTGTGTGAGGATTCACTCACACTTTGACGGTCGGGATGGCTTCGGCGGGTTGGTTTGGCTTGGTCTGGTGTGGTTGTGTGAGGATTGGCTCACATACTGACGGTTGGGGCGGTGCCTGGTGACTGGTTTGGCTTGGTCTGGTGTGGTTGTGTGAGGATTGGCTCACATACTGACGGCCTGACTAGCTTCGGGTGGCAGGTTTGGCTGGGTTGTACGGTGTTGTGTGAGGATTCACTCACACTTTGACGGTCGGGATGGCTTCGGCGGGTTGGTTTGGCTTGGTCGGGTGGCGTTCTGTGCCGGTATTCGACGAAACGCCACGGTATTCGGCACGTGATGTATGCCACGGCATGCGCCGCGCGCGACATGGGCACATGAAATCCTGTGAAACGTGACATGCCACGGAACACGATACGCGGAACGCACCACGCCACGTGCAATCCTGCGCGGTGACATCGTCTAGCACTGCTGTCGCCAGGCTTCGACGCCGTTCAACATCACTGTCACCGGACGCGGCGGTCACCCAATGCGGCGGTCATCCAATGCGGCGGTCACCCAACTCGACCGCCATCACCCTGCACGCCGCAGTAGCCTTGCAGACTCACCGCCCCTGCGCGAGTTCGTATTGCGCCAGATCGAGGATGGTGTGCCACTCGTCAGGGGCCAGCTGCGGCGGAATCAGCGCCATCTGCTGGTAGGGGTCGTCGGCGAGCACGCGCCCGGCGAAGTCCCGCAGCTGCCGCCACTGTCCGCGCCTGATGAGCTGCGCCGCATACGCGTCGGCCATCGGCTCGATGTCACTGTGCTCGCTGAGCATGCGGTCGGCCTGCTCGTCCTCCCCGCACATGCGCAACACGTCATGCCGCAGCATGAGCATCGACATGTCGAACTGCTCGCGGATGCCGCCCGCCGACACATCGACAAGATTCCCCTCGGAATCCATCATGAGATTGCCCGCCGGGTCGTCCTTGTCATTGGAGCGGATATCGCGCTCGACCGATGCCATGGTCGCTTGCGCCCGGTCTATCGCATCGTAGACAAATACCCGCGTGTCATCCCATTGCGCAAACGGCAGCGAGCACGAGATAAGCTGAACCATCTGCACCGGGTTGAACCGGAAATCATCCTGACAAGCCGCTGATACGATACTGGAGAGCGCTTGCCCGCCGGTGACCGGATCCGCGTGCTGGGCCACGCTGTCGAAATAAATGCGCGTCTCGTCAATCAGGCGCTTGAGATAGGCGAGTCCTTCGCCTTCCCGGTCGGCGATGCTACCGAGGAACGAGGACGTCGTAATCAGCGCGGTGGCGAGATTGCCGGCCGCGTCGCACCACCTCGTGCTCATCAGCGCGTTTCCGACGACCGCCTCGACCCCGGACAGCGCTCCGGTGCTGTAGTAGAAGGTCGGCATGTCCGTGCGGTTGATGCCGTCAGTGCCGTCAGCTTGCGGAGTCGGGCTGAGCGAATCCATGGCGCGTAAATACCAACGAATCGGCGCGTCGATGGTCTGCTTCGTCTCCTCAGGGGGAGCCACGGGTATGTCTTCGCGCTCGGCGTCATCGCTTTGCGCGTCATCATGAATGGAACGATCCCACAGGAACGTCGGCCCTTGCAAGCCGGAATGGCTCAGCAGGTCATTGGCGAAGTCCCGTAATGCTTCGAAATGTTGGGGTGGTGTGGTGGGTTCGGTCATGCGGGTCCTTCTCATGTCGGTTGGTTCAAGCATAGCCGACTGGTGAGCATTGCGCGATGGTTCGCTTGTCTGTGACGGCGGGCGGGCGTTCGCGCATTACAGTGGTGAGGATACATGTGGTGAGGATATACGACAAGGAAAACGGAGATGTGATGGCTGGAACACCCAATTCGTCAGCGCCTGCGGTGAAGCCGAAACGCAAGCACGTGCTTTCTGGCGTGCTTGCGGCATTGCTGATGATTGTCGCCGTCTTGGGGACGATTGCGCGGGCGCTGCCTGCTGATTTGCAGTCGCTGCCGTATGTTCCGGTCGTCGTCTCGCTGACCCCGTGGTTCGTGCCGCTCGCCGTGGTGGCGTTGCTGCTCGCACTGTTCTCGAATCGTTGGTTTGTGGCGCTGATTGCGTTGGCGTGCGTCGCGGCGCAGGTGTGGTGGCAGGCGCCGTTTTTCCGCTCCCAGGCCGCGTTGTCACAGGATGCGGTGACGGCGGTCGGTCAGGCGCATGCGGTGACCGGCGACCATTATGCGAGGGTGATGACGCTCAACGTGTTCAAAGGGCAGACCGACCCGCAGGCTGTGGTCGATTTGGTACGTGACGAGCGTGTTGAGGTGCTCGCCTTGCAGGAGACCACGGACGCGTTCGTCAAACAGCTGGAAGCGGATGGTATCGGCGATTATTTGCCGTATTCGCAGGTCTCATCGTCTGACGGCGTGTACGGCAACGGTCTGTGGTCCGCCGTTGCTCTCGACCGTCCCGTCGACGACGAGGTCAATTCCAGCGCCTCGTTCATGCCCGCGGGGACGGTTGATATGGGCGGCGTGCAGGTGCGGTTCATCTCCGTGCATACCACGTCGCCGCAGCCCGGGTATTGGTCCCAGTGGAACAGAGCGCTAAACGAGCTGTCCCTGATGCAGCAGAAAACCGGTACGGCGTATGTGATGATGGGGGATTTCAACGCCACATACGACCATGCCGCTTTCCGCGATATCCTCGGTTCGAGGTTCTCTGACGCCACACGCCAGGCAGGGCATGGTTTGGTGTTCACATGGCCGGCGAACCATACCGGCGTGCCCGCCTTCGCCGGCATTGACCACATCCTGATTGACCAGGGCATGGTCGCCGGGCAGGTGCAGTCCAAGCATGTGGCCGGTTCGGACCATGTGGCGCTGCTCGCCACATTGCAGGTGGCATAACAGCGCATTCACAGGTGGCGTGACGGCGCATCGCACCGGGTATGGCGATGCGCCTGCGGGGTGTCATCTGTGGGGCGTCGCATGTGGAGTGATTGCGGTTGCGCATGGTACGGCAGCGTAGACGCGCATCGGCTCACGTTGCTTGGCGGGCCGCAGCTAGACGGGCGCGCACCCGGCGGACGGCCATTCGGCTAACGGCCACCCCGCTTCGGCTTGCCGCCGCACAGCTTCGGCTGGACCCGCCTGCAAAACGCCCGCCAAGCCGGCGGTCACTCGAGGTTGGACTGGGTTCCCGCGGTGTCGGCAGAAGTCTGCTGCTCGGCCTGCGCGGCGTCAAGCTTGGCGCGGACTTGGTCAAGCAAGGTCTGGGCGCGCTTGGCAAGCGCTTCGCCGAGCTCCCACTGGCGCATGGACTGGTCGAGGTTCAGCCCGCCGGCTTCGAGCGCCTGCACCGCCTGGATCAGCTGGTCGCGCGCCTCCTCATAGGACATGGACGCGATACGCTCGCGCTCCTCTTGGGTCAGGCTGGAAGCCGTGGTGTTGGTCTTCTGGGGATTCTGTGCTTCAACTGTCATCGGTGTTCCTTCCATGGGTGTTGATGATTGATAGTGGTGATTGATGTCGATGATTGATAGGCGGATTGTCGGTTGCGTTGCGATGGGCTGGGGTCGTGGCGTTGCGCGGGTGAAGCTGTGCCTGCTGGTGGCCATATGGCGGCAGGCACCAAACAAGCACCACACGGGCATCGCACGGGCGCGCCGCAACCGCGTCAGTCGCCGGTGTCGATGTGGTTTCCGCCCGTCTGCCCTTTGACTTCGGCGAGCAGGGTGCCGTGGTGCAGGGTGATCGACAGTTGCTCTCCCATGCTCGCATCGGCCGCGTTGTCAAGCACATGCCCATCAGCGGTCTGCACGACGGCGTACCCGCGGTTCAAGGTCGCCTGCGGGCTCATGGCGGTGAGGCTGGCGTGGAGCTTCTCGACGGTCATGCCGGCGTCGTCGATGATTCGGGTCAACCCATATCGCATGCGTTGCACGGCGTCGTCAACCAGCCGCTGATGCGGTTCGAGCATGGTACTCGGGTTGGTCAGGCTCGGCCGGTTCGCATAGCCTTCGATAAGCCGCTGCTCGTTGCCGACCATGGCGTCCATTCGCAGATTCATGCGTTGCCAGGCGTTGGCGATGAGCTGCCACTGCTCACGCACGTCTGGTACGACCTTCTTTGCCGCATCCGTCGGCGTCGAGGCGCGAAGATCGGCGGCCAAATCGATGAGCGTCCAGTCGTCCTCATGCCCGATTGCCGAGACGATTGGTTTGCGGCATGCCGCCGTGGCACGTACCACGTTTTCGTCGGAGAAGCCGATGAGGTCTTCGAAACTGCCGCCGCCGCGCGCGACGATGATGACGTCCACTCTCGGGTCGTCGTCGAGCTTGCGGATCGCTTGGACCACCTCCGGCGGGCACTGCGCACCCTGGACGTGGACATGCTCAATCACGAAGTCCACCGCCGGCCAACGCAGGTTCACGTTGGTGATGACATCGCCTTCGGCGCGGGCCTGGGGTGCGCAAATCAGGCCGATGCAACGGGGGAATTCCGGAAGCGGAATCTTGTTTTCGGCGTCGAACAGGCCTTCGCCTTTGAGCTTCTTGCGCAGTTCGTCGATTTGCACCTTGAGGTCGCCGGCTCCCACGCGGCGGATGTCGTCGGCGATGAAACTCAGGCGTGTCGCCTTCACCCACACTTCCGGCTTGCCATGGACAACGACGCGCTCGCCCTGTTTGAACTCGCGGGCCATCGCGACGAAGTTCCTGAACCCCATGACGGACATCGAGATGTCCTGGGTGTTGTCGCGCAGTGTGATGTAGCCAGACGTACTGCGCCGCATGTTGATTTCGACAATCTGGCCTTCGACCCACGACGCCGGCCAGCGTTCGACGGCATCATGGTATTTCTGGCTGACCACGCTGACCGGCCAAGGGTTCTCCGCGGTGGTGTCGCGGGCGAGCCGCGGCAGCTGGTCGAGTGGCTTGGGCGCGTCGGCGTTGCCGGGGGCTGCCACGGCATTGCCATAGCCGTAATTCGCTTCCTGATACCCGTACTGCATATGCCTTCCCTTCGCGCCGTGGGCGTGGCGTGCCACTTGCGTGCGTGGCGTGACTGCCCTACCCGTCCGCCGTCGGCTGACGTAGCCTGACGGATGTTCGATGGCCTCTACTGTTGCGCATCGAACGGACAATTTCATTGCGCGCGCGCCCGCGTATATCACTCTTTCATGGGTGGTGGTGGCGTGTCGGAAACGACACGCTGAGGTGCTCGTGTAATCCTCATCACATTTGCCGCTTATTGGCGGAACGATGCGGATTGCTACTATATCTTGGGCAACACTCGGTGATCGTGCACTATATCTCGTGGTACAGTCGATGTGGCAAATACAGAACGATGAAGGCCGGGAGGCGCCCGGCCAAGGGAAAGGACGGAACCCAATGGACATGCAGGTTCTTGATGTGCCTCGGACCGCCACCCCGGACAGCGATGTGGCAGACACTGTCGCGGAAGGGAAGTCGGATATGGGCAAGGTGCTCGTCGAGAAGCGTGACGGCCGAATCGTCGAATTCGACCCGATTAACATCATCAGCGCCGTCAAGTCCGCCTTCAAGGATCTCGACAAGGAGATCGGCCCGGAGGAGGAGCAGCTGATTCGCGACCTCGCCAACCAGGTCGAAGGCGAAATCAAGGAACGCTACAACGGTCCTGCCAAGATCGAGGACATCCAGAACCTGGTCGAGCACGGCCTCATCGAAGACCATCTGTATGAGGTCGCCCGCAACTACACGACCTATCGTCTGAACAAGGACATCGAGCGCGCCAAGGCCACCGATATCAACGAAGCGGTCAGCCGTCTGGTCAACCGCGACGAATCCCTCGTGCGTGAGAACGCAAACAAGGATTCCAACGTCTATGCCACGCAGCGTGACTTGCTCGCCGGCGCCGTTTCTAAGGCGTCCGCGTTCTCCATGCTGCCTGACGCCGTGTCCAACGCCCATATGAAGGGCGACATCCACTTCCATGATGCCGATTACTCGCCGTTCACTGCGATGACCAACTGCTCGCTGCCGGACTTCGGCGACATGCTCGCTCACGGGTTCGAGCTTGGCAACGCGATGATGGACTCCCCGAAGTCCATCGGCACCGCCGCCACGCAGATCACGCAGATCATCAAGGACATCGCGGGCGCACAGTACGGCGGCCAGACCGTCAACCGCGCCGACGAGATGCTTGAGCCGTATGCGAAGCTCGACTATGAAAAGCATCTGAAGATGGCCCACGCCATGTTCCCCGACGATATGCCGGTCGAGGCTGCGAAAACTGTTGTGCGTGGACTCAAGGCCCAGGAGCCGTCCGGGCTGCATTTCGAGAACCGCGCGCCGCTGCCCGACGACGTCCCGTTTGACGCGGATGCCGAGCCTATCCAGCAGATTCGCGAAATCTATGCGAAGATCATGACCCGCAAGGCGATTTATGACGCCATGCAGACCATGGAATATCAGATTAATTCCAACCGTGTGTCCAACGGTCAGACCCCGTTCGTCACCGTCGGTTTCGGCCTGGGCACCTCCTGGTTCGCCCGTGAGATCCAGCGTTCCATTCTGCTCAACCGCATCCGCGGCTTGGGCAAGGATCGCCATACCGCGATCTTCCCGAAGCTCGTGTTCACCATCAAACACGGCATCAACGCCGACCCGGGCGACCCGAACTACGACATGAAGCAGCTGGCGCTCGAATGCTCCACCAAGCGCATGTACCCGGATGTCGTTTTCTATGACAACATCGTCAAGATCACCGGCTCCTTCAAAGCCCCGATGGGCTGCCGTTCCTTCCTGCAGGGTTGGATCGACCCCAAGACCGGCAAGGATGTCGAAGACGGCCGCATGAACCTCGGCGTCGTCACCGTCAACGTGCCGCGTATCGCCCTTGAGTCCCACGGCGACAAGGACCGCTTCTGGAAGCTGTTCGACGAGCGTATGGAAGTCGCGCACCAGGCGCTGCAGTTCCGCATCATGCGCTGCAAGCAGGCCACCCCGGTCAACGCGCCGACCCTGTTCCGCTATGGTGCCTTCGGACGCCTCGGCGCCAACGACAACGTCGACCAGCTCTTCCGCAACGAGCGTGCCACCGTTTCTCTGGGCTATATCGGCCTGTACGAGGCGACGGCTGTGTTCTACGGTAAGAACTGGATGCGCGACCACAGCTGGGATCCGGAAGGCAAAGAGTTCGCGCTGTCCATTGTCAAGCGCATGAACCAGCTGTGCAAGCAGTGGTGCAAGGCCGAAGGCTACCATTACTCGGTGTACTCCACGCCGGCGGAAAGCCTCACTGACCGCTTCAACCGCATGGACCGCGAGAAGTTCGGCCGCGTAGAAGGCGTGACCGACCACGACTTCTACACCAACTCCTTCCACTACCCGGTGTGGCTGTCCCCGACGCCGATGGAGAAGCTCGACTACGAGAAGGACTTCCCCTACTACGCGTCCGGTGGCTTCATCAACTACTGCGAGTTCCCGTGCCTGCAGGACAATCCCAAGGCGCTTGAGGCTGTGTGGGATTACGCCTACAAGATCGGCATCGGCTACCTGGGCACCAACACCCCGATCGATCACTGCTTCGTGTGCGGTTTCCAAGGTGACTTCGAGCCGACCGAAGAGGGCTTCAAGTGCCCCGAGTGTGGCAACTCCGACCCTGACAAGTGCAATGTGACCAAGCGCACGTGCGGATACCTCGGCAACCCGGTCCAGCGCCCGATGGTGCATGGCCGCCACGAGGAAATCGCCCACCGCGTCAAGCACATGAGCGGCGAAACTGGCCATGTGACGCTCAAGGACGGTTCCGAGCGCGAATGGTTCGAGGAGACCAAGTAGCCCGGAGCGCATAATCCGGAGCGCAACATCCGGAAAACATAGCCCGGAAAACACCGGGAGCAGGCCGCCAGACGGATATCCGAAGGCGGCGAACCGGGAAACAATGATGACGGCCGTGATGCACGCTGCACACGGCCGTCATTGCCGTGCGGGCAAGCTTCGGCGGCGTGCCCGGAATACAACAAGGAGCTAAGGAGCAGGGGAGTACAGATGGCAGCAACGACATTGCACGATTTCGCGGCGGGGGAGACCGACCGCGGTCCGTTCATCCCGACCAACCGGTCGAACAACCCGAAAGCCGGACAGTGGACGAACCGGATGAGCCACAATATGATCGCCGACTACAAGCGGTTCCTTATGACCGATGGCGAAGGCATCCGCTGTTCCCTGTACGTGTCCGGATGCCCGTTCCACTGCGTGGAATGCTACAACAAGTCCATCTGGGATTTCCAAGCAGGCCATGAATACAATGACGCGCTCGAGGCGCAAATCATGGACGACCTGTCCCAGTCATACGTGCAGGGCATCACCTTCCTTGGCGGCGAGCCCTTGCTCAATACGGGCGTGTTGCTGCCGCTGGCACGCAAAATCCGCGAACGTTTCGGCCATACGAAAGACATCTGGTGCTGGACCGGCTACACGTGGGAGGAGCTCATGCGCCCCGGCGAGACCCCGGACAAACTCGATCTGCTACACGAGATCGATATTCTCGTCGACGGCCGGTATATCAAGGACCTGCACGATTCTTTGCTGCAATTCCGCGGTTCGAGCAATCAGCGGATCATCGACGTGCAGAAATCCTTTGTGGCGGGCGAGCCTGTCATCTGGAGCAAACTGCACGACCAGGAGCGCTTCATCCCGGAAATCTATGGCAAGGATCGCGCCGCCGGGGAAGGTAACGATAGCATCTCCGCCGAACAGTAAATCACCTGGCGTGCGTCCGTCTCGCGCCTGTTTCCCACAAACTGTCTACGCTGGGAAAGCCGTTTGCGTAGCTGGTTTGTGAGGGATGAGCGATTACAGTGGCTAGGGTGATGACTGGCATCCGCGCGCTGTCGGGGCGCATCAACGTGCCGATGACCGTGCGTCTGCTAGTCGGCGGCGTACTCGTCGCGCTCGTGGTCACCATACTGCCGGTGCTGTCGACATCCGGACAACACCAAATCCACACCATCAGCACGCTGTTCGCAAGCCTCGGTGCTGGCGCACTGTTCGCACTCGCCGGCGGAAAGCTCCTGTTTGCGCAGTTGTGCATCGAATGCAGATGGACGGGCAGCGACATTTTCCCGATTATGTTCGCCGCGTTGCTGCACGGGGGCGCGCTCGCCAAGCTGTTGCCCGGCTGCCAGCCGGTGGTTGTGGTGATGACGGTCGCCTTCTGCACGGCCATCGTGCTGGTCGGCAACGCCCCGCTCGCCGGCATCCTCATGGCGTTCTTCCCGGCGAGACTCCTGCCCTTGGAACTGGTAGTCACCCTGCTCGCCTGGGGCGCTATGCGAGCGACCACCGCGGTGTCGGCCGCGGTGAAACGCCGGATGCCGGCAAAGACATCGGCACGCTCCTGACCGGGCATGCGCGTGTTCCAACTCGCGGGTAGCACAAATCCGCGGGACAGATACCCGACATCTGTCCTGTTTCGCTGGGGGCGAGTTCTGCTGACGTCCGTATGCGTTAGCATTCACTAGAGGAAATTCGGCGGGGCGGGCAGGTGCACGGTTTGAGGTCGGCACCGCCCGGCACTCCGCCGACAATGGATATGAGGTGCAGATGGTGGAACAGGGAGAACATGTCATGACCGGCGAACACGGGAGGAAACCGTTGCGTGTCGGTCTCGACATCGGATCGACCACGGTCAAGGCGGTCGTGCTCGATCAGGGCGACACGCTTGACGATGTGTTGTTCTCCGATTATCGGCGCCATCACGCCAACGTCCGCGCCACAGTGGCTGGGCTGCTTGAGGACATCCGCACTGCGCTCGACAAGCTCGGACGCGGGGATGAGCCGATTCGGCTCGCAATCACCGGCTCCGGCGGCCTGACACTCGCCGACAACATCCACGTGCCCTTCATCCAGGAAGTCATCGCCGAAACCCGCGCGATTGACCAGGAAATCCCGCAAGCCGACGTCATCATCGAGCTCGGTGGCGAGGACGCGAAAATCACGTATTTGAAGCCCACCCCTGAGCAGCGCATGAACGGTTCGTGCGCGGGCGGCACCGGCGCATTCATCGACCAGATGGCCACCCTGTTGGATACGGATGCGGCCGGCCTCAACGAAATGGCCAAGCATTACCAGACCTTGTACCCGATTGCTTCGCGTTGCGGCGTGTTCGCGAAATCCGATTTGCAGCCGCTTATCAACGACGGCGCGGCGAAACCCGATTTGGCGGCTTCGATCTTCACCGCCGTCGCCACGCAGACAATCGCGGGCCTTGCTTCCGGCAGGCCAATCCACGGCAACGTCGTCTTCCTCGGCGGGCCGCTGTTCTTCATGTCCGAGCTGCGCGAAGCCTTCCACCGTGCGCTCGAAGGCAAGGTCGACGAGTTCATCACCCCGAGCAACGCCCATTTGTATGTCGCGTTCGGTGCTGCACTCATCGCCGGCGACGACAACGACGACGATGACGACACAAGCACCGCCACGGTCGCCGAACCACGCACTTGCACGCAGATTCTTGATGATTTGGAGCGACTGAAGAACCTGCCGAGCAATACGAAGACCATGCCGCCGCTGTTCCCCACCGAGGCGGACCGCGAGGCGTTCAATGCCCGTCACCACCGCGAACACGTGCATGTGGGCACGCTCGAAGGGGCGTCCGGCCCGCACTTCCTTGGCATCGATGCGGGTTCGACCACCATCAAGGCGACCCTCGTCAACGACGACCGCGAAATCGTATGGTCCTCCTACGCCACGAACGAGGGCAGCCCGCTGACCGCCGCCGTGGATATCGTCAAACGCATCCAGGCGCAGCTGCCGCCTGAAGCGTGGATTGCGCGTTCTTGTGCGACCGGCTACGGCGAAGGTCTGATTTCCACCGGTCTGCACTTGGATGAGGGCGTCGTCGAGACGATGGCGCACTACCGTGGCGCCGAAATGGTCAGCCCCGGCGTGACTGCCGTCATCGATATCGGCGGCCAGGACATGAAATACCTCGCCATCACCGACGGGGTCATCGACTCGATTGCCGTCAACGAGGCCTGCTCGTCCGGCTGCGGATCCTTCCTGCAGACTTTCGCCCAGTCCATGGGGTTGAGCATCGAGGAATTCACGCAGAAAGCCCTGAACTCCACACATCCGGTAGATCTGGGCTCGCGTTGCACCGTGTTCATGAACTCCTCCGTCAAACAGGCCCAGAAGGAGGGTGCCTCCATCGAGGACATCGCCGCCGGCCTGTGCTATTCGGTCGTGCGCAACGCACTGTACAAGGTCATCAAACTGCGTGACGCCGACGCGCTCGGCGACACGGTCGTCGTCCAAGGCGGCACCTTCCTCAACGATGCCGTGCTACGCGCTTTCGAACTGCTGACCAAACGCGAGGTCACCCGCCCGAACATCGCCGGCCTTATGGGCGCGTACGGCGCCGCCCTGACCGCCCGCATGCATTACGTCGACGCTGCGGACGATGATCCGGCCGCCGAGCACACGCGTTCCGGCATCCTGAGCGGTCAGGCGCTTGACAATCTGTCAATGACCACGTCCCGTGATGTGTGCAAGCTGTGCCAGAACCACTGCAAGCTCACCATCACGACCTTCCAGGACGGTTCGCGCTACGTGACCGGTAACCGGTGTGAACGCGGTGGCGACGCGAAGAAGAAGCGTTCCGACCGGCCGAACCTGTACGACTACAAGTACAAGCGCTGCTTCGCCTACCGCCGCTTGACCGACAAGAAGGCGACCCGCGGCGAAATCGGCATTCCGCGCGTGCTCAACATGTACGAGAACTACCCGTTCTGGTTCACCCTGCTCACCAATCTCGGCTTCAAGGTCATCATCTCCGGGCGTTCCAGCCACGAACTGTTCGAAACCGGCATCGAATCCATCGCCTCCGAGAACATCTGTTATCCTGCGAAGCTGGTGCACGGCCATATCAAATGGCTGCTCAACAAGGGTGTCAAGACGATTTTCTACCCGTGCGTGAGCTACGAGGAGAACCTCGTGCCCAACACCGACAACCACTACAATTGCCCGGTCGTCGCGAACTACCCGGTCGTCATCGGCGCGAATATGCCCGAACTGCGCGAACCCGGCATCCGCTACATGCGCCCCTATTTCAACCTCGCCAACCATGAGCTTATGGCTAAGCGCATTGTCGAGGAATTCGCATGGGCGAACGTGACGATGGACGAGGCCCAAGAGGCGGTCAAGGCTGCATACGCCGAGGATAAGCTGTTCAAGCATGACGTGCAGCAGGAAGGCTTGCGCGCGCTCGCGTACATGAAGGAGCATGATTGCCGCGGCATCGTGCTCGCCGGGCGGCCTTACCATATCGATCCTGAAGTCAACCACGGCATTCCCGAGACGATTTGCTCGCTGGGTATGGTCGTGCTGTCCGAGGATTCGATCTGCGAGCTGCAGCCCGGTGAGGATTTGCATTTGAGCGACTATCTGGCCGCGGGGGAGAAGAACCCCCGTGCCAAGGATTCTGCGGGATTCCGCGAGGTGGGCGACCGCAAGGTCACACGCATGCCGTTGCGCGTGCAGAACCAGTGGGCTTACCATGCCCGCTTGTATGCGGCGGCGCGCTTCGTGTCCTCCTATCCGGGGCTTGAACTCGTGCAGCTCAACTCCTTCGGCTGCGGCCTCGACGCCATCACCACCGACCAGGTCAGCGAAATCCTCGCCGACAAGGCCGACGTGTACACCGTGCTCAAAATCGACGAGGTCAGCAACCTCGGCGCGGCCAAGATCCGTCTGCGTTCGCTGAAAGCCGCCGTCGAGGAGCGTGAACGCAACTCCGAATTGCGCGACGGCCACAAGTCGTCGGAATCTCCCGAATCGCTGGAACCGCAGCCCGCGCAAACTGCATCCGACAGCGGCTTCCGCCACACCGGCGGCCCTGCTCCGACCCCGGGACGTCAGGCGATGCTCGACACCGTGATGGCCGAGAATCCGAAGCTCACCGAGGCGGTCAGGAAGGCCGCGCGCCGCAATGCCCAAACATCGCAGCAGGACGGCTCGAAGACTGGCAAGCGCGGCGGATCCGCCCGCAACGAGGCCACCATGAGCCGGTACGCGCACAAGGTCCGCTTCGAGAAATCCATGCGCGACTACACCATCGTCGTACCGCAGATGAGCCCCGTCCACTTCTCGCTGGTTGAATCCGTCATCCGCTCAGGCGGCTACACATGCGACGTACTCAAGCACGCGAGCAACGAGGACGTGGAAACCGGCCTCAAATACGTGAACAACGACGCCTGCTATCCGGCGATCATGGTCGTCGGACAACTGGTGGACGCCATCATCCAAGGCAAGTACGATCCCAATCATGTGGCGCTCGCCATTTCGCAGACCGGCGGCATGTGCCGAGCCACCAACTACTACGGTCTGATCCGCAAGGCGCTGATTGACGCCGGATATCCACAGATTCCGGTCATCGCGCTGAGCTTCCAGGGGCTGGAAAGCAACCCGGGCTTCAAAGCGACACCGGCGATGCTGGAGCGTGCCGGCAAAGCGCTCGTGTACGGCGATTTGCTCATGAAATGCCTGTACCGTGTCCGCCCCTACGAGGCGGAACCGGGCAGCGCGAACGCCCTATATGAACAGTGGGATACAATCCTGCGCGAGACCATCGAACACCACGGGTATTCCAAGACTGCCAAACGCGTGTACGGCAAGGGGTATTGGGTTTATCCGCAGCTGCTCAAGAAGATCGTGCGCACTTTCGACGAGCTGCCGCTACGGGATATCCCGCGCAAGCCGCGTGTCGGTGTGGTAGGTGAGATTCTCGTCAAATACCATCCGGACGCCAACAACCATGTCGTCGACCAGATCGAGGCGCAAGGTTGCGAGGCTGTGGTGCCGGGCATTATCGAATTCATGACCCAGCACCCGTACACCGACAAGTGGAACGAGGACCATCTGGGCACCGGCGGTAGCCAGACTATGGACGCGATCATGCGGTGGGCGCTCAACCGCGGGCTCAACCCGGTACGTCGCGCCATCGCCACCGCGCACGGCAAGTTCAGCCAGGACGAACGCATGGAGCAGCTCGTCAAGACTGCCGACGAGGTTACGTCAGTCGGCGTGCAAGCGGGCGAAGGCTGGCTGCTGACCGCCGAGATCATCGAGCTGATCGAGTCCGGGTGCCCGAATATCGTGTGCGCGCAGCCCTTCGCGTGCCTGCCGAACCATGTGACCGGGCGCGGCATGTTCGGCAAGATCCGCCGTCTGTACCCGCAGGCCAACATCGTGTCGATCGACTATGATCCGGGCGCCTCGGAGGCGAACCAGCTCAACCGTTTGAAGCTGATGATCGCCGCTGCCAAGAAGAATCACAAGGCGCATCTCGATGAGCCGATGCACGGCCGGGCAAGCGGGCGCGCCGGCGAGAGTGGAGCGTCCGCGCCGTCGCCAGACGCATCGGCGCCGCTGTCTACGGCAGACTGAACGCGATTCTGGCGTCGGACCGATAGATACCGGCGCCAGGCATACGCGTTGCGCCCGGAGTGTGTGTGGGGGGCACGCTCCACTTTGCCGCTCAACATCGCTACCTCGCGCCTCGCCGCGGCAGTACTGCCATTCCCGCCCCGCTGTGCCACGCCGCGGATCGTCTGTCTGTCGCCGTCTGTCTGTCTCCGTCGGCACGGTTCGCCGTCGGTGCCGACTGGACGGGCTGGATGCGCGGCATCGTCCCAAAGCAGCGTCGACCCAAGCGGCATCACATCAGGCGGCATCAGACCCTGCAAGGCGCTATCAGTTTTTCGTAGAGCTGAGGGCGCGGCAATCCGCGCGTGGCGGTCCCATTTCGTTTACGATGGCAGCATGAGCACACCACGCATCAGCTACGCGCACATGAATGCCACCGTCAACCCCAAGCACGTTGACAGCCTGGTCCGCTTCTTCGAAAGCGGCGCCAAGCCGGAACGCGATGACGGCTACGGGGTGGAAATCGAGCATCTGCCCGTACGCAATGGCAGCGACCAGGCGGTCAACTACTACGAGCCGAACGGGGTTGAGGAGCTGCTCAACCGTATGCGCCCGTATTATGACGCCGATAAGGAATACTGGGAGAACGGGCATTTGGTTGGGCTTGCCCGAAAAGGGATTTCGATTTCACTGGAGCCGGGCGCCCAAGTCGAATGCTCGATCGGCGTGCTGCACGATCCACAAGAGTTGAGCGAGATTTACGGCCGCTTCCGTGACGAGGTCGATCCGATTCTTGACGCGCTGGACTTCCGCCTGATCAACTACGGTTACCAGCCGAACACCAGCTACGCCGACATTCCGGTCAACCCGAAGAGCCGGTACGAGGCGATGACCGATTATCTGGGACGCGTCGGCCAGTACGGCTTGTGCATGATGCGCGGTTCCGCTTCCACGCAGGTGAGCATCGACTATCAGAACGAGCAGGACGCCGTCCGCAAGCTGCGCGTGGGGACCGCGATCGGCCCGATTCTGGCGTGGTACTTCCGCAACACCCCGTATTTCGAAGGCGTGGAGAACCCGTTCCCGCTGCTGCGCCAGCGCATGTGGGATTTCCTCGACTGCCAGCGCACCAACCTGATCCCCGGTCTGTACGATGACCGTTTCGGTTGGGAGGATTATGCGGTGGACGTGTTGAGCACTCCGATGATGTTCGCCGATCTGACGCATACCCCGGAGGCTGAGGGGCTGCCCGAAGAGCAGAAACACCGCGCCGCGTTCCGCGACAACGCCGACGAGATCTACCCCGACCGCGAGCTCAACGCGTACGAGGTGAACCATGTGCTGTCCACGCATTTCAACGATGTGCGGCTGAAGAACTTCATCGAACTGCGCCACTGGGATTCACTGCCGGTCGAACGTGCCCAACGGTTGACGGAGATCATCGGTTCCCTGTTCTATGACGATGAGAACCTCGGCCGGCTGACATCGTATTTCGATGGGCTGAGCGATCTTGACGTGTTGGAAGCGAAAGCGAACGTGCAGGCGCATGGCAGTGAGGCAACGCCGTATGGGCAGCCGCTTGACTTCTGGCAGGAGTTCCTCGGACTGGAGGGGCTGCTTGCCGATGTGCCGGGGGATCCGGTCCACCCAGACGTGTTCCAGGCCTGAGAGCGCGCTCGGGTTTTCCGTTCGCACCGATACACTCGGGTGTATGGATACTCAGCGCAGCAAGCGGATCCGCAAACCACCGCAGGAGCGTCGACGCGAGGTGCTGAACGCCGCGGTCGAACTCATTGGCGAACGCGGATTCAACGGCATGTCCGTGCAGGATGTCGCTGACCGGGTCGGCATTTCCAAGCAGGGCGTGCTGCGGTATGTCGGCAGCAAAGACAATATGCTGGCGATGGTGTATCACGAATATTACAATGCGATCGGCAGCCCGGAGGAGTTCCGCGCCTCCGGGCTGCCGGGCAGCGGGCCGGGTGCGATGCGGTTCCCCGCCTATCTGCGATTCCTGGTGCAGTGCAATGCGCAGCGGCGCATGCTGGTGCAGTTGTTTTCCATGCTTCAGGTCGAATCGTTCAATCCGCGGCATCCGCTGCATGAGGAGTTCGCCCGTCGGCCGGAAGCGATATGGCGGTATTACAGCGGATTCGCATGGGAGATTCCGCAGTGGGTGGGACAGTGGCAGGATATGCGCCCGCTGGTCCGTCGTGCGATGGAGATCATGGATGGCGTGCAGTTGCGTTGGTTGCGCGAGCCGGCGATTGATTTGTGTGAGGAATGGGCGGCGATGGAGGATTTGCTGTTTCCGCTGCCGCTGTGGGAGGGGTACCGCTGAACCGTCGTGGGTTCGGCGGCACCCCCTGCTCCGTATGTGGTTGGGGCGGAAGTGATGTGGTCGTTTACGCGACGGTGAACGTGGCGCGTTTGAGGTCCGCGCGACGGCTCGAATGGCCGATCAGCACCTCGAACTCGCCGGGTTCCACAAACCTGTGGGCGTCCTGGTCGACGATGGTGCAGTCGGCCACCGGAATGTCGAAGGCCACAATCGTGGTTTCGCCCGGTTTGAGGTGCACGCGTCGGAACGCCTTGAGCTCGCGGTCGGTCCAGCTGTATGAGGTGACGATGTCGCCGATATACAGCTGAACGACTTCGGTGCCTGCCCGGTCGCCGGTATTGGTCAGTGTGATTTCGGCGTGTACCGTGTCATCCACGGTGTATGTCCCGCATGCCGGGGTGTTGGTGATGGCCACTTCGCCGTAGTCGAAGGTGGTGTAGCTCAGTCCTTCACCGAACGCGAATGCCGGATCTTGCGTGAGATCGGCATAGCGGTTGCCGTGTTGACCGCGAATCTGGTTGTAATACACCGGCAGCTGCCCGGCGTGGCGCGGGAAGGTGATGGGAAGCCTGCCGCTGGGATCGGTGAGGCCGAGGATGATTTCGGCGATCGCCTGCCCGCCTTTCATTCCCGGGCTTGGCGCCCACAGGAACGCGCTGACGCCGTCTGCCGCGGATTCGTCCACGATGACGCCGTTGCCGCCGATCACGCATGCGGGCATGACTTGCGGCTTGGAGCTCATCAGCACGACGACCAGCGGTGTGCCGGTTTCGCGTGCCACATTGCTGAGCGCTTCGAGCATGGCGTTCTGGCCGCCGAGCAGTTCCAAGGTCGCGGTCGAGCAGGTTTCTCCGACCAGTTGCACGACGTCGCCGACGACAGCGACGATGAGGTCGCTCTGGCGGGCGTTATCCACGGCTTCGTCGAGCAGCCGCTGGTCGACGGGGGCGCTGACGGCGAGTTTCGGGCGCGGCTGGCCGTCTGGGAAGTATGCGCCTTCCGGGTCATCGACCAGGTCGATGATGTTCGCGCCACGGGAATA
This sequence comes from Bifidobacterium thermophilum, assembly GCF_002846655.1. Taxonomy (NCBI): domain Bacteria; kingdom Bacillati; phylum Actinomycetota; class Actinomycetes; order Bifidobacteriales; family Bifidobacteriaceae; genus Bifidobacterium; species Bifidobacterium thermophilum. The sequence goes on from NZ_PCGX01000007.1 coordinate 127,971, forward strand.
GGTGATGTTGCAGCCTTGAGGGGCGAGTTGTTTGAATCCGTCGAGGATTGTGGTGATCATGCCGCGCGGCTGGCCGTCGGGCATCCAGGTGACTTGGCCGGAGTTGCCCGCCCAGTCGCCCAGCTGGTTCTGGGCGTCGTCGGCAAGCGGACCGATGACGGCGATGCGTTTGCCGGCTGCGGCGAACGGCAGCGCCCCGTTGTTGTTCAGCAGGACTGTGGATTCACGGGCGATGCGCAGATTGAGATGCTGATGGGCGTCGCAGCCAACGACTTCTTTGATGCGCCGCTCATCGGGCAATCGGGGGTCTTCGAACAGGCCGAGACGGAACTTGAGCGCGAGGATGCGGCTCACTGCGGCGTCGATCAGCGCTTCGTCCAGCAAGCCGGTGTGCACGGCTTCGATGGCGCCGTCGTAGAACTGCGGTGTGGTCATGATCAGGTCGTTGCCGGCTTTGACCGCGTCTGCTGCGGCTTGCACATAATCGGCTTTGACTTTCTGCTCCCACACCGCGCGACCGACGTTGTCCCAGTCGGTGATCAGCGTGCCTTGGTAGTTCCAATCACCGCGTAGCTTATCGGAGAGCAGCCAGTGGTTGAACGTAACCGGTATGCCGTCGATGGACTCGTAGCCGAGCATGAAGGTGCCGCAGCCTTCTTTGGCGACCCGTTCGAAGGGCGGCAGGAACCATGATTCGAGTTTGCGGTGGGACAGGTCGGCTTCGGAAGCGTCACGGCCTCCTTGGGTCTCGCTGTAGCCGGCGAAATGCTTGGCGCATGCGAGGATGGCGTCGTGGGCGAGCGGCTCGCCGGCTTTGGCGCCGCCTTGGTAGCCCTTGATGATGGCGGAGGCCATGTCGCCGATCAGGGTCGGGTCTTCGCCGAAGGTTTCATCCACGCGGCCCCATCGGGTGTCTCGGGCGATGCACAGTACGGGGGAGAAGGTCCAGTGCACGCCGGTGGCGGAGACTTCTTCGGCGGTTGCGCGGCCGACTGCCTGCACTGCGGCGGGGTCCCAGCTGGCCGCCATGCCCAGTTGCGAGGGGAAGATGGTGGCTCCCGGCCAGAAGGAGTATCCGTGGATGCAGTCGTCGCCGATGAGCAACGGAATGCCGAGGCGTGTTTTGGTGTTCACGGTTTCGACGGCGCGCGGCAGGTCGGCTGGGCTGGTGTGCAGAATCGAGCCGACGTGTTTGGCGACGATGAGATCATCGAGGTCGCCGTTGCGGGCATCGAGTTGCATCATCTGCCCGACTTTCTCTTCGAGGGTCATGCGTCCGAGCAGGTCGGCGATGCGTTGCGATGCAGGCAGTTCTGGGTTTCGGTAGGGAAGATCGTCGGTCATGACGGTTCGCTTTCTTCATCGAGGCGGATTTAGTTACCAACTGGTAGTTTAGTGGTTCGGTCATGATGTGACAAGCGGTGCGGGCGTGTCCGCGGGTCCTCGGGCTGCCGGGAATCGCGGGGATCCGAAGGCTGCGCCGTGCTTCCTTGGGATTGCTGCAAACAGACCGGTTCGGCCGGCGTGGCAACGGCGGATGCTGGCTGTTGCCGGGTGCCGTCGTCGGCCGGTGATGAGCCTCCGCGGCGAGTTGGTTGCCGTAATGCGCCGCAGGGCAGGGGCGGTGACCGTAACCGTGCGGACGGTATCCCGGAGAGCCGTATGTGGACCGTTCGGTCATGGGAAAGCTGCGTGGTCGATGGCAAACCGGTTCGACACGCCGAATGTTGCATATGCAACTGTTGTATGGAGCACCTATTACCATCAACATTCGGAACGTCCACGCCGACCGCCACGGCAACCGCACGTATCCTGCATCACATCCATCATTCGGGCAGTCACAGGGGAAGAACATGACATATGACATCAATCAGTCTGGCATCACGCCTGCTGTCTGCCGCGATGACAGCAGGTCCGGGCCCGGCTGCGCCCCGGCGTCCGATCAGATCCCCCTGGGAGTGGAAATCCAACGGCTCGCCAGGGCGGTCCGCCGGTATCTCGGATTGACGATGCCTGCCAGCGCGCGCGAAGCGACAGACGGCAACGCCAGCATCATCATGTTCCTCGACCGCCATCGCGGTGATGAGATATTCCAGCACGATATCGAAATCCGCTTTTGCATCACCCGGTCCACCGCCTCACGCGTGCTAACCCGCATGGAGCACAAGGGGCTGATCATCCGCAAACCGGTCGCCCGTGACGCCAGGCTCAAACGGATCGAACTCACCGCCAAAGCCGACCGAATCGTCGCCGATCTCGTCGTCAACGGACACTGCGCCGAAACCTCCCTCACCGTGGGTTTTACGCCCGACGAACTCGCCCAATTACGCAACTATCTCGCCCGGCTTCATCAGAATATGGACACCGCGCTCGACATCGCCGCCCAATCCCAAGCCACCCGGGCGCCGGCGCAGTCCACGGACCAGCCGGAACCGTCACAGACCGTCGGCTGCCTCGCCGCAAGCATCATCCACTATGACCGGAACACCATCAAGGAAGGAAAGGAACGCAACCAGTGACCGCACAACAGCTCGCGACTACACGCGACGCCGCCGACGCGCCGGCAAAACCAACGCACGTCATCCGCACACTGCTTCACAGCCTGCGCGAATACAAGAAGGAAAGTCTGCTTACACCGCTCGCCGTCGCCGTTGAGGCGATTATGGAAATCGTCATCCCGACGGTCATGGCGAACCTCATCGACCAGGGCATCTCCGGCGGCTCCATGCCTGCCGTGTGGAAATTCGGCCTGATCCTGTTCCTGTGCGCGCTCGTCTCGTTTGCCGCCGGCACGCTCGCCGGCCGGTTCGCCGCCGTCGCCTCCGCGGGCTTCGCGAAGAACCTCCGCCACGACGTGTTCGCCAAGGTGCAGGGCTTCAGCTTCACGAATATCGACCGTTTCTCCACCGGCTCGATCATCACCCGCAGCACCACCGATGTGACCAACCTGCAGAACTCCTACCAGATGATCGTCCGCATCGGCGTGCGCGCCCCTGTCATGATGATCGCCGCATGGATCTGCTCGTTCCGCATCAGCAAGCCGATTTCGCTGGTATATCTTGCGATCATCCCGATTCTCGGCATCGCGCTGTTCGCGATCGTCCTTCTGGTGCACCCGATTTTCGAGCGCGTCTTCCATACCTACGACAAGCTCAACAACGACGTGGATGAGAACCTCCAAGGCGTCCGCGTGGTCAAGTCGTACAACCGCGAAGACCATGAGATCGAGAAGTTCGGCCGCATCTCCCGCGCCATCTACCGTGATTTCGTCAAGGCGGAACGCATACTGAGCTTCAACGCCCCGCTTATGGACGCGTGCATCTACATCGCCCTGCTCGCGGTGTCCTGGATGGGTGCGCAGCAGATCGTGGTCTCCGGGAACAATGCGGCGCACGGCCTGACCACCGGCGACCTGACCGCACTGGTGACCTACGCGCTGCAGATTCTCATGGCGCTCATGATGATTTCGATGGTGTTCGTCATGTTCATCATCTCGCAGGCGTCCGCCGAGCGTATCTGCCAGGTGTTGCAGGAGCGCAGCACCGTCACCGACCCCGACCACCCGATTGAGCAGGTGCCGGACGGTTCCATCGAATTCGACCATGTGACCTTCCGCTATTCGCGCAACTCGGAGAAGCCGGTGCTTGACGACATCAATCTTGACATCCCCTCAGGTTCGGTGGTCGGCATCATCGGTGGCACGGGCTCGTCCAAATCCAGCCTCGTGCAGCTGATTCCGCGTCTATACGATGTGACTGAAGGCTCGCTGAAGGTCGGCGGGCATGACGTGCGTGAATACGATCTGCAAGTCTTGCGCGACCAGGTCGCCATGGTATTGCAGAAGAACGTGCTGTTCAGCGGCACCATCGCCGATAACCTGCGTTGGGGCAACCCGGAGGCCACCGACGAGCAGATCCGCCATGCTGCGCAGATCGCTCAGGCGGACGGCTTCGTCCAGGAATTCCCCGACAAGTACGACACCATGATCGAACAGGGCGGTACGAACGTGTCCGGTGGTCAGCGTCAGCGCCTGTGCATCGCCCGCGCGCTGCTGAAGAACCCGAAGATCCTGATTCTGGACGATTCCACCAGCGCGGTGGACACCAAGACCGACCAGTTGATTCGCGAAGGCCTGCGCTCCGAGGCGCCGGACGTCACGAAGATCATCATCGCCCAGCGGTTGAGTTCCGTGCAGGACGCTGACATGATTCTGGTCATGGCGGACGGCCGCATCATGGACAAGGGCACGCATGAGCAGCTGTTGAAGACCAGCGATGAATACCGCGCGATCTACGAGCTGCAAACCAAGAACCACGGCGAAGCGGGTGCCGCGGATGGTGCCACGGGCACCCCGAGTGCCGCGAATGTCCCGGACGCCGCAACCAGCCAGTCCACCGCAAACACCGCACAGGAAGGAGAGGCACGATGAGCACGCAGAACACCACGAAACCCATGGATGCCGCCAAGCCCGACGACGTGTCGGCGAAACCTGGCGCCCGGACCTCTGTGTCTGGAGCCGGCCGCAAGCCGCGCCCGAAAGTCCCGCGCGGCACCGTGAAACGCCTGTGGGGCTACATCTCCCAATACCCGGTGCGTCTGGTCATCGTCGTCCTGTCGATCATCGTGTCCGCCGCCGCGCAGGCGCTGTCCATCGCGTTCCTGCAGCGGCTCGTCGACACGTACATCATCCCGCTGGTCACCGCCACCCACCCCGACTGGGGGCCACTGATCCGTGCGCTCACCATGCTCGCCATCATGTACGCGGTCGGCACGTTCTGCGCGTGGCTGTGGGGCTGGCTGATCATCGATATCGAGCAGGGCACGCTCAAGAAGATCCGCGACGACATGTTCGCCCACCAGCAGCGTCTGCCGATCCGCTACTTCGACACCCACGAGCACGGCGACGTGATGAGCCGGTACACCAACGACACCGACACCTTGCGGCAGGCGATTTCGCAGTCCTTCCCGCAGATGTTCTCCTCGCTGCTGTCCGCGCTCGCATCCCTGATCGCGATGATGTGGCTGTCCGTGCCGTTCGCGCTGTTCACCCTTGCGTTCGCGATTATCCTGTTCGTGTTCGTCAACAAGCTCGTCGCCCGCTCCGGCAGCCAGTTCGTGCGTCAGCAGCGCGTGCTCGGCGATGTCAACGGTTTCGTCGAGGAAGCGGTCAACGGTCAGAAAGTCATCAAGGTGTTCAACCACGAGGACGCCACGCAACGCGAATTCGACCGCCGCAACGTCGAACTGTTCGATGCGGCCGCCAAGGCGAACACCTACGGCAACATCACCATGCCGATCGTGAACAACTCCGGCTACCTGCTGTATGTCGCCACCGCGATTCTCGGCGCGTGGGCGGGCCTGTCCGGCATGCACAACTTCGGCTTCGGCGGCGCCGGGACCATGACTCTCGGCACGGTCATCGCCATGCTCACCCTGTCGCGCGGATTCATCAACCCACTCGGCCAGGTCTCCATGCAGTTCACCATGGTCATGATGGCGCTCGCCGGCGCCTCGCGCATCTTCGCTTTGATGGATGAGCCGGTGGAAGCCGATGGCGGTACGGTCACGCTTGTCAACGTCGAACTCGGCGAAGACGGGCGCACGATGACGGAAACCGACCGGGAGACGCAGCATTGGGCGTGGAAACGCGCGGCGGATGACGACGGCACGCGTTCGCTCGCCGCCGCAGCGAAACTGCGCGGCCAGGCCCGTGAAGTCGCCGCCAAGGCCAAGGAGAGCGCAATCACTTCACCGGACGGCCGGTACACGCTGCTGCGCGGCGATGTGCGCTTCACCGATGTGACCTTCGGTTACGATCCGTCCAAGCCTGTGCTGCATGACATCACGTGGTTCGCCAAGCCGGGTCAGAAGGTCGCGCTGGTTGGTGCGACGGGTGCGGGCAAGACCACGGTCACGAACCTCATCAACCGCTTCTACGATATCCAGGAAGGCCAGATCCTGTATGACGGCATCGACGTACGCAACATCCGCAAGCCGGATTTGCGCCGTTCGCTCGGCATCGTGCTGCAGGATGTGAACCTATTCACCGGCACGGTGATGGACAACATTCGTTACGGACGTCTTGACGCGACGGACGAGGAATGCATCGAGGCGGCGAAACGCACGAATGCGGACGGATTCATCCGCATGCTGCCGGAGGGCTATCACACCGTGCTGTCCGGTGATGGTTCCGGTCTGTCGCAGGGGCAGCGCCAGTTGATCTCGATTGCGCGCGCTGCTGTGGCCGATCCGCCGGCGATGATTCTGGATGAGGCGACCAGCTCAATCGATACCCGCACCGAAGAGGTCGTGCAGGCGGGTATGGACGCGTTGATGAAGGGCCGTACGGTCTTCGTGATCGCGCACCGGCTGTCCACTGTCCGCAATGCGGATGTGATCATGGTACTCGACCATGGCCGGATCATCGAACGAGGCAACCATGACGAGCTCATCGCCCAGCGCGGCGAGTACTACCAGCTGTACACCGGAGCGCTCGAACTCGAGTAGCGCGACAACAGCCAGAAAACCCACCATCTGTCTACGCTCAACTCACTGTTAGTGTAAGCAGCCGGTGGGTTTTTTCTGCCTCTGCCAACGCTGAGGTGCTGGTGAGCGTCGGTGTTCTGTTTCTGCCGACGCTGGGGTGTCCGTGAGCGTCGGTAGAAGGTGGGGGAGGGGTTGGTGGTGGCTTGTGAGTTCACTCACATTTCATATATTTGGCATCAATGCGGGTATCGGGTTTGGTACTATCGAACCGGTTTGATGTCGAAGTGTTGTCAGGTTGCGTCCTGCGTGCACATCAGGTCGTTGCATGGGGAAACGCTTGACAGGCGGGGGCGGAAGCAGTGGTATCGCGCCTGCCGGATATATATGGATGCGAACAGTCGCAAGTGGGGAGAGCCACACGTGCAGAAGCCAACAGTCCGTCGCCGATTGATCGTCGTCGTCGCGTTGTTGTGCGCGACCGCCATCATTGTGCCGTCGATGCTTCTACGGGGAACCGCAGCATCAGCCGCAGACGATGCGTCCAACGCGGCGTCGGGCATCATCACCCGCAAGTTGACCATTCACAAGTGGGGCAACGACGCGGCCGGCAACCCGCAGTACGACACCTCGGCATCGTCATCCACCGGTGAAAGCATCCGCAAGGAAATCCCCGGCGCGCAGCTGAAGCTCACCACGAGCGACGGCTACATCAAGAAAGACAGCTCTTCCGACGTAGACGTGACCATTGCTGCGGACGGCAAGTCAGCCAGCTGGACCAGCACCTCGACCGCCCTAGCGGTTCAAGTCGCGGCGGGTTCTTACACCTTGCATGAAGAGAAGGCCCCGAAGGATTACCACAGCGCAGCCGATGTGACCTTCACTGTCCCGCAATACAAAGAGGCCGTCGATACATCGAAGGACTGGAAAGCGACAAGCGAATTCCCCGTCAAAGCCGACACCACGAACCCGTGGGAGTACAAGGACGTTACATGGACGAGCCGCCAGGCGATCGCCACCACCGGCGACGACAAGAGGGTCGACCCGCTTCCCTCGATCTCCGTCACCGACGGCAGCGGAACATCGTCCGTCGTCTACTGCTACAACTATCTGAGCACGGCGCCGCGAGGACCCCAGGCTTCCAGCGGCACGCAGTACACCCGGTACAACGAAGCCGAGGGCTCTATCGCCATGCTCTGGACCAGCGCAGCGTACAGGCTCCAGTCCGACAGCTACGGCCCCATCTCCGACTCTGCGGAATTCGTGCGCCGCATCATGTCGGTCGTCACGCGCGGATATCCGAACAACACCACCATTGCGGACAACAACCCCACCGATTTGCTGGCCGGTCTCGACGCGAACCAACAGCGCATGGTCACCCAGCTCGCCGTGTGGCATTACACGGACGGCGCCTATGCCAACAAGTTCGCTCCAAGCTACTCCTTCGCGAAGCTCGTCGAGCCAACTGCCGGCAACTACTACCGTTTCAATCAGGCGATGATTGACGCCTACCAGAAGCTCATCAACCCGACCGGCTACACGCTCCAGGCCAGCGAGGCGCTCCAGCTGTACCAGCCGGGCCGTGAGGTGAAGAACTACCAGAATCTCCTGGGCACCACCACCATCACGCCGAGTGCCATGGATGCGAACATCGTCGACGATTCCATTGACTACTCCAAGAACCCCGCCACCGCCACTATCAAGGGCACCAAGACCATCAACGGCAAGAAGTGGTCCGAATACGGTACTACGGGCGATGACGCTACCGTCCGCAACCTGTTCAAAAACTTCAAGTTCCGTATCGCAACCGATACGAACGCCCCGCTGCCCGCCAGCGACACCGCGACCGTAGGTGATGATGGCACCTTCACCTTCGGTGACATTACCTACACCCAGCCAGGCACCTACGTGTATTCGGTAGCCGAGATTCCGGGGGACAATCCCGACGTCGGCTATGACAGTACAGCGCATACGGTGACCGTCAAAGTCACCAAAGGCACCGGGGCGGATGCGGGCAAGCTCGTCGCCGCTGTGCATTACGCCGACACCGGCGGCATCACGGTGAACAACGTCTACACCAAGGACGCCACGGCGCAGCTGGAAGTCACCAAGACCATCGACGGCAAGATTCCGGAGCGCGGCGCCTACAGTTTCAAGGTCCAGGCCAACGGCGACGCCCCGATGCCGCAAGGTGTCGCCGCGGGAGGCTCGACCACCATCACCAATGATTCGGTCGGCAAGGCGATTGTCAGCCCGATTGTCTTCACTAAAGCGGGCACCTACACCTACGACATCACTGAAATCAAGCCCGGTGACGCCGACGCTGGCATCAGCTATGACACCGGCACGGTGACCGCGACCGTCACGGTGACGCGAGACGATGCCACGAACGAGCTCGAGGCTACTGTCTCCTATAGCAAGGAAGCCGTCGACGGCACCGTTACCACGGGCACTGGCGGCAACGCCTTCCTGAACGCCACGATCGCCCCGAACCCGGTCGACGTCTCGATCGGTGCGAAGAAGACGCTCGACGGCAAAACCGGCTTCGCCGCAAACACTTTCTTCTTCACGCTGCAGGCCAATGAAGACGGCGCGCCCATGCCAGCTTCGGCAAACAACGGCTTGTCGTCCACTGCCTATGCCAGCAGCGACGGTTCTATCAACTTCGGCACCATCCGCTACGCCGCGGAAGGCATCTACACCTACACGATGACCGAAAGCAAAGGCACCGACGCGGGCATCGCCTACGATTCCTCCGTGGTACTGGTGACAGTCAAGGTCACGCGCGACAAGGCGACCAACAAGCTGTCCGCAGCAGTCACTTACAGCGCGAACGGCACGGATTCCGCCGATCCGCCGACCTTCAAGAACACGACGATCAAGCCCGAAGACATCAAGGAACACCTGTATTCCTACAAGACACTCGCCGGCAAACCCGCATCCAGCGGCCAATTCACCTTCCGTCTCACGGCGGCGAAGGACACGCCGATGCCTTCGACCTGCACCACCCAGGCGACCGACGAAAACGGCGATATCTACTGCCTGAGCGCGAACGGCGAGAACGGTCTCATCGATTTCGGCCCAATCGTGTACTCCAAGGCCGGAACGTACCGGTACACGATGACCGAGGAGGCGCCGAGCGATCCGTTCATTTCCAAGGACACCGCGTCTCACTTCGTGACCGTCACCGTGACGCGCGACCCGAGCACGAACAAGCTCAGCGACACGGTAAGCTACGACGCCGGTGACGCGCCGGCTGGCTTCTCGAACAGCTATGTCAAGGCTGTGCCCACCACCGCGCAGCTGCGACTGACTAAAATGTTGGACGGCATCCCCGCGAGCACCGACGGCCAGTTCTCCTTCGAGCTGCAACCGGTGTCTACGGACGCCACTGATACCGACGGCAACGCGGCGAGCGTGCCGATGCCTTCCGACGCTACGGCCAACTCCGACGGCACGCCGACCTCGACCACGACCAACCAGGGTGCCGGCCACGCCTCCTGGGGTGATATCACCTTCGAATACCCCGGCGTCTACAACTATGCGATCCACGAAGTCACTGGAACCGATTCCGACATCGTATACGACAGCAACGTGTACGCCGCGAAAGTGACTGTGACGCGCAACAGCGACAACACGCTGTCCTCATCCGTCAGCTACGCGGGCAGTGACGCGTTGCTGGTGATCCAGAACACCACGACCACCGGTTGGGTGCAGATCAAAGCGACAAAACTGCTTGACGGGAGCCCCGCGAAAGCCGGCCAATTCACCTTCTCCGTCACTCCGTCAGACAACGCGCCGAAACTGACGAACACGACGGTGACCAATGGCGACGATGGCCTGATCAACTTCACCGTGCCGATCACCCTCGCTGACCTCAACGGCAAGGATTCCGCCAAGTTAACCTACACCTTCCGCGAGGTGGACGGCGGCGATCCGACCATCGAATACGACACCACCGACCGCACAGCGACCGTCTTGGTGAAGAAAGTCGTCAAGGACGGTGTAACCGGTTTGCGGGCGATGGTGGTGATTGACAAAGACAAGACGAGTGACGACGACCAGAACAAGGACTACGTAGCCTACGGCTGGGACGGTGTGACCGACGGCACGATCTACCATGCCAAGGCGGGGGTGACCATCACCCAGGACAATTTTGACGATGCATCGAACTTCGAGGTGGCCGCCACACCCGACCAAGGCAACGCCTATACGAAGCATTACCCGAAGATCTACAACACCACGAAGCCGGTGACGCCTGCGACCACGAACATTACGGCCACCAAGACGATGGACGGCGTGGCGGCGGCTGACGGGGCATACTCGTTCACGCTTACCGATCCGACCGGCAGCGCTCCCATGCCTTCTGGCGCTACGACTTCGACATCCACCGATGCTGACGGCAAGACCACTACCGTTCAGACCGTGACCGTCACGAACGGGAAGAACGGCGCCATCGACTTTGGAACCATCACCTATGCGCAAGCGGGTTTATACCAGTACACGATTACGGAAAATATTCCCAAGGAAGCGGCTACTGGCACAACGTTGTATGACACGACGACCCACACCGCTTCAGTGGGGGTCGTGCGTTCGTCGTCCGACCCGAACAAGCTTGTTGCGACCGTGGTCTACGACACGTCCACCCCGCCGGTGTTCGCGAACACCACCGTGCCGACCACCGCGGTGAAGGTGAGCAAGACCGTGGAAGGCGGGTGGCCTGCGGGCGCCCAATACGCCTTCACCATGACCGTGCTCGACGCGAATGACGACGGCGGCTCAAGCGATGGGGCCGGTCCGTTGCCGTCCGCCGCGACGCTTACCTTGTCCAAGGGCTCGGACGGATCGGCGAATCCCGGTTCCTTCGAGGCGTTCCCGTACACCGCGGCCGACGCGGGGAAGACGTATGTGTACGAAATCCGTGAAAACGGCGCAAACGGCGGTGCCGCTGGAACTGGCGGTATTGACGGTGCGACCGGAATCAAGTATTCGAAGGCCGTCTACCGGGTGATCGTCACCGTCAAGGACACGGTCACCGATGCCACACAGCGTAAGCTCGGCAACAGGGCCGGAGTCAAGGTCATGCAAGTGATTGATGATGACGGTAATGCGCTCGACACGCCGAAGGTCGTCTACGATTCGAGCGCCAGTGACGATACCGGCAAATCCAGCGCCAATCAGTTGGACTTCACCAACAAACGGGTGATCACCGCCCTGCCACTGACCGGCGGCTCGACCGCGCGGACGCTGATTTCCTGCGGTCTGATTGCAATCATCGCCGCCCTTGTCTGCGCTGAAATCGCCCGACGCCTGCGCCGAGCCGGTCAGCCCGCGTGACTCCGGTCGGTTGTCTGCGCTGAGCCGGCCAATCCGCTTGATCGGTCCGGCACGCTCGTCCCGCCCGCGGTGCTATCATGGCGGCTGTATGAGACGATGATCCGTTATCAGCGGGGAGTCTTCGGAAGAACAGGGCCCGGCAAATCGACGAATCGGCGGCGTATCACATCACCGAATCGGCGAATGTCAAGTCCCCAGTAGAACCGACGGGTCCGGCCCGACACAGCTGGACACAAGCGGTCGCGCACAACCGGCACCCGGCAATGCGCGGCAAGCGAGGTGGTACCGCGGCGCGGGCACGAGCCCCGTCGTCCTCGTGGCAACGTCAACCAGCCAGTCGAGGAGAATATGGTGAGCGAAACCACCGATCACGTGTATCCCAAGGCATCAACCGGCGAGCAGAGCGCCAAAGTCGCGCCGAACCCGGACTTCCCCAAACTCGAGGAATCGGTCCTCGACTATTGGGACACCGACGACACCTTCAACAAATCCGTGGGACGCCGCCCGTCCGGCGACCACAGCCAGAACGAGTTCGTGTTCTTCGACGGCCCGCCGTTCGCCAACGGCCTGCCGCACTACGGCCATCTGCTGACCGGCTATGCGAAGGACGTCATCCCGCGCTACCAGACCATGAAGGGCCACAAGGTCAACCGCGTGTTCGGATGGGACACGCACGGTCTGCCCGCAGAGCTCGAAGCGCAGAAGGAACTCGGCATCGACTCGGTCGACGACATCAACAAGATGGGCATCGCCAAGTTCAACGACGCCTGCCGTGCCTCCGTGCTCAAATACACCAACGAATGGCGTGAATACGTGCACCGTCAGGGTCGCTGGGTGGACTTCGACCACGGCTACAAGACGCTCAACATCCCATACATGGAATCCGTGATGTGGGCGTTCAAGCAGCTGTACGAAAAGGGCCTGGCCTACAAGGGCTACCGCGTGCTGCCGTACTGCCCGAAGGACCGCACCCCGCTGAGCAACCACGAGTTGCGCATGGACGCGGACGTCTACCAGGACCGTCAGGACACTTCAATCTCCGTGGCCGTCAAGCTGCGCGACGAGGACGCCTACGTCGTGTTCTGGACCACCACGCCGTGGACCGTGCCCGGCAACCTTGCCATCGTGGTCGGCGCCGACATCGACTATGTCGAGGTCGAGCCTGCGGAAGGCAAGTTCGCCGGCAAGCGCTTCTACATCGGCAAGCCGCGTCTTGAGGCCTTCGCCAAGGAACTCGGCGAGAACTACACGGTCGTGCGCGAACTCAAGGGCTCTGAGCTCGAAGGCCGCAAGTACTGGCCCGTGTTCCCCTACTACGCTTCCGACGCGCAGCTGGCCGAAGGCGGTACGCCCGGCCCCAACGCATTCACCATCTTCACCGCGGATTACGTCGACACCGTCGAAGGTACCGGCATCGTGCATCAGGCACCCTACGGCGAGGACGATATGGCGACGCTTAACGCCAAGGGCATCAAGAGCGTCGATTACCTCGACGAAGGCTGCGTTTTTACCTCCGAATGCCCCGAATACGAGGGCCAGTATGTGTTCGATGCCTCCAAGTCCGTGTTGCGCGACCTGCGCAACAGCACCGGCCCGCTCGCGCGCATCCCCGAGGAGCATCGCGCTCTGCTGTTCCAGGAGAAGAGCTACGTGCACTCCTACCCGCACTGCTGGCGTTGCGGCACCCCGCTGATCTACAAGCCGGTGTCCAGCTGGTTCGTCTCGGTCACGAAGATTAAGGACCGCCTGCTCAAGCACAATCAGGAAATCAACTGGATACCGTCCAACGTCAAGGACGGCCAGTTCGGCAAGTGGCTCGCCAACGCGCGCGACTGGTCCATCAGCCGCAACCGCTTCTGGGGCTCGCCGATTCCGGTGTGGGTGAGTGACGACCCGAAGTATCCGCGCGTCGACGTGTACGGTTCGCTTGACGAGCTCAAGGCTGATTTCGGCGGTTACCCGCGCGACGACAAGGGCGAGATCAACATGCATCGTCCGTATATCGACCGCCTGACCCGCCCGAACCCGGACGATCCGACCGGCAAGAGCCATATGCACCGCATCACCGACGTGCTCGACTGCTGGTTCGAATCCGGCTCCATGCCGTTCGCGCAGTTCCATTACCCCTTCGAGAACAAGGAGTATTTCGAGCAGCACTTCCCGTGCGACTACGTGGTCGAGTACATCGGCCAGACGCGCGGCTGGTTCTACACGCTGCACATCATGGCAACCGCACTGTTCGACAAGCCGGCGTTCAAGAACGTCATCTGCCATGGCATCGTGCTCGGTTCCGACGGCCAGAAGATGAGCAAGCACCTGCGTAACTACCCGGATGTCAACGGTGTGTTCGACAAATTCGGTTCCGACGCCATGCGTTGGTTCCTCATGAGCTCGCCGATTCTGCGCGGCGGCAACCTCATCGTCACGGCGGACGGTATCCGCGACACCGTGCGCCAGGTCATGCTGCCGGTGTGGAGCTCGTACTACTTCTTCACGCTGTACGCGAACGCGGCGAACGGAGGCAAGGGCTTCGACGCACGTCGTCTGCGCGCCGACGAGGTCGACGGCCTACCGCGCATGGACCAGTATCTGCTGGCCCGTACGCGCCTGCTGGTTGAACGCGTCGAGAAGTCGCTGGATGATTTCGCAATCTCCGATGCGTGCGAGGCGGTCACCGATTTCATCGACGTGCTGACCAACTGGTACATCCGCAACACGCGTGACCGCTTCTGGAACGAGGACGAGAACGCGTTCAACACGCTGTACACCGTGCTGGAAACCTTCATGCGCGCGCTCGCCCCGCTCGCCCCGATGGAGGCGGAAACCGTGTGGCGTGGTCTGACCGGCGGCGAATCCGTGCATCTGGCGGATTGGCCGTTCCTTGCTGACGAGAAGACTGGCGAGCCCACGGAGCTTGGTCTTGTGCTCAAGGCCAATGATGCGCTTGTGTCTGCGATGGACCAGGTGCGCGAGGTGGTTTCCGCGACCCTGTCGCTGCGCAAGGCTGAGCAGATTCGCGTGCGTCAGCCGCTGAGCAAGCTCACCGTCGTGGTCGCCGACCCGGAGGCGGTCGAGGATTACGTCGAGATTCTGAAGTCAGAGCTCAACGTGAAGTCCGTGGACTTCTCGACTCTCGAGGATGCGCCGGAACACGGGCTGAAGATTATCAACCAGCTCAAGGTCAATGCGCGCGCCGCCGGCCCGCGTCTGGGCAAGCAGGTGCAGTTCGCCATCAAGGCGTCCAAGACGGGTGCCTGGCATGTGGATGCCGCGACCGGCGCTCCTGTGGTCGAGACGCCGAACGGCGATATCGCGCTCGAGGATGGCGAGTTCGAGGTCATCAATCGCGTGGAGGAGCAGGATGCCAAGCAGGCCGCTAATTCGGTGTCCTCGGCCTTGCCGTCCAGCGGGTTCGTGATTCTCGACACCGCGCTCGACGACGATTTGCTGGCCGAAGGCTACGCGCGTGACGCGGTCCGTGCGGTGCAGGATGCCCGAAAGGAAGCCGATTTCAACATCTCTGACCGAATCGTGCTGACCCTGACCGCACCCGTGGCGGATGCGCCGAAGCTTGAGCAGTTCCGTGACCTGATCGCCCACGAGACGCTCGCCACGACGCTCGACATCAAGCCGAGCGATACCGCCAAGGAACTCGAGGTCGCCGTCGCCAAGGCGTGACGCCTCGGGGCGTTGAGCTGGTGGGCGTGATGCCCGCTGGTTCGACACCCAAGGGGTGCATCTTGTTGAGTATCGACGCTCCTAACCTCACAAACTGGTTACGCTGGTGAGTCCGCTAGCGTAGCCAGTTTGTGTATCTGCCCACCCGCATCCCTGTTTCTGCCGACGCTGAGACTACTGTCAGCGTGGGTAGAAGGTTGGGGGAGAGATAGGAGTCGGGGGCGGCGTGCATACCGGCAGCGATGACGCCGTGGCGGTCTACCATAGAAGACTCAGGCGCCGCACAGCGCCGGTTACCGACCGACAGGAGCATGATGAAGCAGATCGTCGCGGGCGTGCTCGCCCACGTGGATGCGGGCAAGACCACCCTCTCCGAAGCGATGCTCTACGTGTCCGGCGAAGTGCGTCGGCTTGGCCGCGTCGATCATGGCGACGCATTCCTCGATACCGACGCGTTGGAAAAACGACGTGGCATCACCATCTATTCCAAAGACGCGATCATCGACTATCCGGGTATGCGCTTGACCCTGCTCGACACGCCTGGGCACGTGGATTTTGCCGCTGATATGGAACGCACGTTGGGTGTGCTCGATGTCGCTCTGCTCGTCATCTCAGCCGTCGACGGCGTGCAAGGTCATACCGAGACTCTGTGGCGATTGCTGGAGCGCTATCATGTGCCGACCTTCATCGTCATCAATAAAATCGACGCGCTCGCTCCCGGCATTTCGCGCGATGACGTGCTCGCCGGCATCCGCAAGCGATTTGGCGAGGTGTGCGTGGATGCCGGATTGCCGCAGAATTCTGCCGATATCGCTGAGAATGCGGATACCCCGGTCACTGCGGACACCCCCGTACCTTCGGATGCTTCAATTACCGCAGACGCCCATGCAGCCACGGGCGCATCAACTGGCATGATTGCCGGCGGCTCGTCCGCCCACGCCCAAATTTCCGCCGGTTCCCGAATGGAACACGATGAGGATGTTGCCGCGCTCGACGAATCCGCGCTCGACGAATACTGCGACACCGGCCGGATCAGCCCGGCGACCATCAGCCGGATGATCGCGCAACGCAAGCTCGTCCCGTGTATGTGGACGTCAGCGCTGCAATTGCAAGGCATCCGCTATCTGCTGGATGCGCTTGCCGCGTACGCTCCTGAGCCGCGCTATGACGGATACGGCGACAACTCTTCCGACAACACTTCCGTCAATCATGGCAAAGATAACGCCGATAACAGTAGTAATCACAGCAATGGCAAGGATTTCGGCGCCCGTGTGTTCCGCATTTCGCATGACGCCCAGCACAACCGGCTCACTTGGCTGAAAGTGACCGGCGGCGAACTGCCGGTGAAAAGCGAGATTGAACCGTACGGAAAAATCGACCAGATTAGGCGATATTCCGGCGCGAAATACGATATCCTGCAATCCGCCCCCGCCGGAACAGTTTGTGCGGTGACCGGTCTGGAAGGCACGGTGCCAGGTCAGGGACTCGGCATGCAGACGGACGCCTCGCATCCACTGCTTGAACCGGTGCTCACCTACACGGTTACGGCCACCGATGGCACGGATACGCACAAACTGTTGGGTGCGCTACGTGAACTCGAGGACGAGGAACCGCTGTTGCACGTGCGGTGGATCGAGCGTCTTGAGGAGATTCACATCCAGCTCATGGGCGCTGTCCAGCTGGAAATCGTGCAGGAACTGCTGCGCACGCGCTTCGGCATCGAAGTTGCGTTCGATCGCGGGGGCATCGTATACCACGAGACCATAGATACGCCGGTCGAAGGGGTGGGTCATTTCGAACCGTTGCGGCACTACGCGGAAGTGCACCTGCTGCTGGAGCCGCTCGAGCGTGGCAGCGGACTCCAATTCGCCAGCGATTGCAGTTTGGATGTGCTCGACCGCAACTGGCAGCGCCTAATCATGACGCATATGCGCGAACGCGAGCATCTGGGCGTGCTTATCGGCGCGCCAATCACCGATATGCGGATTACGTTGCTGACCGGTCGGGCGCATGACAAGCACACTGAAGGCGGGGATTTCCGTCAGGCGACGTATCGCGCAATCCGCGAAGGACTTATGCAGGCGCGTCAGGGCGGGCATTGCCATGTGCTTGAACCGTGGTACCGCTTCCGTCTGGAGTTGCCCGCCGACCAGGTGGGGCATGCGATGGCTGATATCCAGCGGATGAGTGGTACGTTCGACCCGCCTGAAAATGACGGCACGACGGCGGTGCTGGAGGGCGAGGCGCCCGTCGAAGGCATGCGTGATTACGCGATGGATGTCAACGCGTACACGCACGGACGCGGGTCGCTGACCTGCGTGTCGGAGGGCTACCGACCGTGCCACGACGAGGACGCGGTCATCGCTGCAGCCGAGTATGATCCCGAAGCCGATCTGGAGAACACTCCGGATTCGGTGTTCTGCGCGCATGGTGCCGGGTATCCGGTCAAATGGTACAAAGTGCCGGAGTTCATGCATCTGCCGTTCGCGTGGCAGCAGGCGTAGCAGGGTCGGTGGTTATTGCGGCCGGCGGAATCGGTGGAATCGCGATGATAGGGGTAGACGGTGATGACACGGGTTCGCCCTTGCGGGAGCGGACTTTCTGGGGACCTACCGTGAAGTGATTGATCATGGGCGGCAGGGGGATTTCTCGCTGCCGACGCCCGGTTATCAGGTGCTCCGATCCTGGTGTTCTCCTTGCCGTGTGTTCTCCTGTGAAAACGGGAGAACATCCTCGCTGCCGCTTAGAGGAGATGATTTCCCAGTTTGTTGCGGGAGTTTATTGCGAAATACGATTTTGGTGCTTTTCTCCCAGAAACGGCTTCAGGGCCGATTTTTCAGAATCGCAAGATTTCAACGTTTCTGTTGGGAGATCTTCCGTGGAAGCGCCGGATTGGGCTGAACTCCCACGTCGCGTGCGGGAGTTCAATGGCAGATTACGGAACCACTCGAGTTCTCCCGGGAGAGCGGTGTCTGACGGACCGTTCCGGGCTGAACTCCCGCAGTCTGACGGCATCTCCTCAGCCAATCCAGTAAATCAAGCCTGCCGTCATCGTGAAACATCCGATATTCCGGATTCGTCTGGCAGTTTGACGGCATGCTTTGCGATTGCATCGATCATGAACCGGTAATCATTGAACCTGCGCGCCGAACGGCCACAACGCGAGCTTCGCCATCTTGAACGACTGGATGCCGAACGGCACGCCGATGACGGTGATGCAGTTGAGTACGCCTGCAATCACGTAGCCGATTGCCATCCAGATGCCGACCAACACCACCCAGATGATGTTGGCGAGCAGTGAGCCGACGCCACCGCCATACACCACGGACTTGCCGAACGGAGTGAGGGTCAGGCCCGCCATTTTGAACGCTTGGATGCCGAGCGGGATGCCGACGATGGTGATGCACAGCACGATGCCGATGATTGCCCATGCCACAGCCAGTTCGAGACCGCCGAGAATCAGCCACAGGATATTGCCCAACGTGTTCATGTCGCCCATTGTGCATGGCGCGGGTGACATGGTTGATTGGTCAGGTGCGGTTGGGTGAGCATGACACGGTCGGATGAGGTTGGGTGGAGACGGTTGACAGGGCGCGATTGGACGGGGTGGTTGTGTAGCGGGTGATTGAATTGTGGCGGTCGGGGATTGAGCTGGTGAAGATTGCGTGGGACGGGTGTGGTTGGGTGAGCGCGGTCGGATGGGCTATGAACGGTGTCGCGAAGGGGCAGGCGTGGATAATCGGCTTGACGGGGATGACTGCTTGCACATCAGGCTGGACGTTGCCTGAGCGAATCTCAGAGTATTCACAGGGAAACATATTGTGAACCCAAGGTGACGTCCGTATCCTAAATTATGTCAGCAAAAGCTGATGGGGTTCTCCTCTTGAATCCCATAATTCAATCCCTTCTCTCTTTTTTTCTCTCCTTTCAGGGCCCGGTCTTCCGGGCCCTTCTCTTTTCCCGTTCTGGCTGTCGTCGCGCGCGTCGGCGACGCAGCAGGACTGCCATCGTAGCCGGTTTCGCGCCTCCACAAACTGGCTATGCTGGGCGGTTCGTCAGCGTAGCTAGTTTGTGAAGGCTGGGCTGTCGTACTGATTGCAGCTGGTCTTCCGCAGCGGCACCGCATCCGGATTATCTGCAACCGGCTCATCCGCAACCGCAATCGTTGCGAGCCCACCACAGACGGTTACCGCCCGTCGCCCGCGATCCGGTCTATGGCGGCGAGCTCGTCATCGGTGAAATCAGGCCCGTTCAACGCGCCGAGGCTGTCGAGCAGCTGCTGAGGTCGGGACGCGCCCACGAGCACACTGGTCACTTCGCTCTTGCGCAGCAGCCAAGCGAGCGCCATATCCGCGAGACTCTGCCCGCGCGCAGCGGCAATCGTATTCAACGCGACAATAGCGTCATGCGTGCGTGCCACGTCGGCTTCGGTGAGGAACCGGCCGTCCCTGGCCACGCGCGAATCCGCTGGAATCCCGTCCAGATACCGGTCGGTGAGCAGTCCCTGGTCGAGCGGGCTGTAGGTGATCAGTCCCTTGCCCAGCCGGCTGACGGCATCGAGCAGACCGTTGTGTTCCACGGTCCGGTCGAGGATGTTGTAGCGGTTCTGCGCGATGATGAACGGCACATGCAGTTCGTCAAGGATCGCCGTGGCCGCTTCGAGCCGTTGCCCGTCATAGTTCGACAGGCCCACGTACAGCGCTTTGCCGCTTGTGACCGCCTGCGCGAGCGCACCCATGGTTTCCTCGAGCGGCGTGTCCAGGTCAGGGCAGTGGTGGTAGAAGATGTCGACGTAGTCAAGGCCGAGTCGCGTCAGACTCTGATCGAGGCTGGCGAGCAGGTATTTGCGGCTGCCGTGGTCGCCGTATGGGCCGGGCCACATGTCGAATCCGGCTTTGGTGCTGATGACCAGCTCGTCGCGGTGTGCGCCGAAATAATCGTGCAAAATCCTGCCGGCGTTGCGTTCGGCGCTGCCGGGTTCCGGCCCGTAGTTGTTGGCGAGGTCGAAATGCGTGATGCCATGGTCGAATGCGGTGAAGCACAGTTGTTTCATCGTGTCGAACGGCGAGAAATCGCCGAAATTATGCCAAAACCCGAGGCTGATGGCGGGCAGTTTCAAACCGCTGCGGCCGCTTCGCCGGTAGGGCATGGTCTCGTATCGGTCGGGGGATGGCGTGTATGTGCTGATACCGGTGGTGTTGGTTGATGATGGCATCGTTGTCTCCTGCGTGCTGGGTTCGTGCACTGGGTTCGTGCGTGGTGTGCGGCGTGCGGTGGGCTGGCGGCTGGCGTTCGGTTGCGAATGCCTGACCGTGTCGTGTCGTGCCGCTGGTTGCGTCCTCATTTTAGGCTGGAGCCGTGAAGTTTCTCATTGCGATGGATTCGTTCAAAGGGTCGCTTGATGCCGTGGCGGCATGTCGTGCGGTCGTGCGCGGGGTGAAGGCCGTTTGCCCGACGGCGTGTTGCGATATCGCGCCGATGGCTGATGGGGGAGAAGGCACGCTGGATGCGCTGCTGGCTTCCGTTGGCGGGCGGCGCTGCAGTGCGATGGTCCACGATCCGCTGATGCGGCCGGTCCGCGCGGAGTACGGGCTGTTGGATGCGCAGAATATCGGCGGTGTGAGGGGAACCGCGGGTACACAGGGAATCGCGGGTGCACGGGGATTCGCTGGTGTGCGAAACGCCGGAAATGCGAATCGTGCGACAGCGGCCGAGTTCGGGCGTGTCGCCGTGGTAGAGATGGCGCGTGCCAGCGGCCTGCAATACGTGGATGAGCATACGCACGACCCGCTGCATGCCAGCACGTTCGGCACTGGCGAGCTGATCAGGCACGCGCTCGATGATGGGGCGTGCACGATTATCGTTACGCTCGGCGGCAGCGCGACCAACGATGGTGGCGCCGGCATCGCTCAGGCGCTTGGCGCTCGATTACTGGATGCGACCGGGCGGGACTTGGAACCGGGCGGTGCGGCGCTCGCGCGACTCGACCATATCGACACCGCCCGCATGGACCCGCGACTCGCGCATACAGAGGTCCGCATCGCCACCGATGTCACCAATCCGCTGACCGGGCCGACTGGCGCATCCGCGGTATTCGGGCCGCAAAAGGGTGCGACCCCTGGTATGGTCCGGCAGCTTGATGATGCGTTCGACCGGTTCGCGCAGGTCATCGAGCGTGATTTGGGGCGTTCTGTCGCCGCGGTTCCCGGATCCGGGGCAGGGGGCGGAACCGGGGCGGGACTGCTCGCCTTCACAAACGCGACCATCGAACCCGGCATCCAGCTTGTCGCAACAGCCTCGCGGCTGGCGGGCAGGGCGCGGACGGCAGACGTGTGCATCACTGGGGAGGGGCGGATCGACGGGCAGACCGCCTACGGCAAAACCCCGGCCGGTGTCGCTCACATCGTCAAACGAGCCAATCCGCGCATGGTGGTCGTAGCGCTCGCCGGAGCGGTCGCCCGCGGTGTCGCCGCAGTGCCACAGGCAGTTGCCGGGAGCCGGGGTGTGGATGGGTGCGCCGATGGCTCAGCCGCTCGGCCTATTCCTCGGGATGATGCCGATTATTCGGCATCCGCGGATCTCTACGCGTGCGGCATCGACGCAGTGTTCCCGATCATTCGCGAACCGCAGTCCCTTGCGGACGCGTGCCGGGAGACCGCCGATAACCTCGCCGCCACCGCCGCAAACGTCGCGCGGCTGCTCGCCGCTGTGGCGGGCGCAGACCGGTAAAGGCTCGCTGCAGGTTCCTTCTCGCCGGGCGGTGCCGTTGTGCGAGGATTCGCTCACACGGTGACCAGTGCAGTGGTTGGAATCGTCTTGTAGGGGTAGCCAGGCCTCCGTTGTGTGAGGATTGACTCACACAGTGACGGGTCGGGAGGCTGAGGTCGCTGGATTCGGCGGCTGGAGGTGCGGGTTTGTGAGGATCGGCTCACATGGTGACCGTTCCGTTGGTCGGAATCAGCTGATTGAGCTGGTCAGGGGCCCGTTGTGTGAGGATTCGCTCGCACGGTGACCGGTCCGTTGGCAGGAATTGGCCACACAGACTGGTTCGTCCCTTGTTGTGTGAGGATTGGCTCACACAGTGAACCGCATCAATATGTCCCTTCGCTGAGTGCACTGAGGATGACGCCATCCAGTGAGCCGAAGCATGACGAATTGTGTATGCCGGGACATGCGCGATCGGTACTTTGTGCGTGGGGAACGGCTTGGAAAGTGACGGTGTGGTGAGTTTCGTATGCTGGGGCGTACGTAATCACTGTTTTCATCCCGAGAGCCTGGTGGTTCAGTGGTGATGTGGTGAGTTGTGTATGTCGGCGCATACGCAGCCAGTGGTTGAGTGCTGTGCCAAAACAGACCCGCCATCACCGGTGCCGATTGTCCTTCGGCTGCAGCGTCGCTCCCTCGCTCCGCGGCGCCCGCTGCCGCGTGTCGCAGCGCTGTCTTCTCGTGGTGAACCGCCACCCGCATCCCGCGTGTCGCGCTCGCCTGACTCTGCCCGTCAAACGGCAAAACCTCAATCGCCGCAACGGTTGTTAGCCGCATATAAGTATCCCGTATGCCTTGCAGCTTGTATCTGCGAGCCTTGCGCGATTAGGTTCGTAACCAACGCGAGGCCGAAAGGTCCCGCCGCCGGCAACACGGCAGACACAACCAAACCAAACAGCAAACACAACAACCCAACAACTAAACCAACAATCCGCCCGGCCTGCCCGCGGCGCTTGCGACACTACCTAGGGGGTGCACTATGACGAGGTTCAACACTCAGCTGGTCCACGGACTGCCGGTGAACGATAACACGACCGGGGCCGTGAATCCGCCTATCTACAACTCATCCACGTATGCTTTCGAATCGGTCGAGTCCATGCCCCGCTGGGATTACGCGCGCAGCGGCAACCCGACCCGCGATTTCCTCGAACGTCAGATCGCGCAGCTTGAGCATGGCACGCGCGGTTTCGCGTTCGCGTCCGGACTCGCTGCGATCCACGCGGTCCTCTCGATTTTCAAGCCCGGCGATCGCATTGTCGTCGGCAGCAACGTGTATGGCGGCACCTACTCGCAGTTCAACGAGCATTTCACCCGCTGGGGATTGGTCAGCCAGCCCGTGGACACCAATGATTACGAGGCGCTCGAAGCGGCGATCAGCGGCGTTGGCGTCGCCGGCGACGAGGACGGTGCCAGTGAACCCGCCAAGGCCGTCTACTTCGAAACCCTGACCAACCCGCTGCTGCAGGTCAACGATGTCGCCGCGATTGCGCGGATTGCCCACAAGTACGGTGCCATCGTGATTGTGGACAACACCTTCGTGACCCCGTATCTGCAGCAGCCGCTGGATCTGGGAGCGGACATCGTCCTGCATTCGGCGACCAAGTATCTGGCCGGGCATTCGGATGTCATCGCCGGTCTCGCCGTCGTGCGCGACGACAAGCTGGGCGAGCGCGTCTACTATGCACAGAACCGGCTGGGCGGTGTGCTTCCGCCGGCTGAATCCGATTCCGTGCGTCGCGGTATCCAGACGCTCGGCCTGCGCATCGAACGCCAGCAGAGCAACGCCGTCGCCATCGCGAACTGGCTGCTCGACAACCCGCTCGTTGCGACCGTCCACTATCCGGGCGTCGAAGGCGGTCGCCAGCCAGGCGACACCGACAAGGGGCTCAAAGGCTTCGGCGGCGTGCTCAGCTTCGAAGTCGTCAAAGGCATCGACCCGGCGGAAATCCTCAACAACCTGCACCTGTTCCGGCTCGCCGTCAGCCTCGGCGCAGTGGAAAGCCTCGCCGAACTGCCGTGTCGCATGACGCATTTCGAACTGCCGCGCGAGGAACGCCTCAAAGTCGGCATCACCGACGAGCTCATCCGCCTGTCCATCGGCATCGAAGACGTGAACGACCTCATCGAGGACCTCGACCAGGCGTTCGCGGTCGCGGAGAAGGCGGCTCAGCCTCAGTTCGTGGAGGTGGCGCGGTAGGCGGGAAAGCGACCTGACTGCGTGGATACTGTGACGGGAACGTCGCCAAGTGTTTCGCAAGAACCGTAACCGCATCCCGCAAGGGTCAACGAAACGTACAACAATACATATCAAGGAACACGCGCATTATCATGCCTGATTTATTCAATGCAAAACTGGTGTTTACCCAGATTCCGCAACTATTGCGCTATCTGCCGGTCACATTGGAACTCACCGTCGCTGCCGGCGTCATCGGTTTGGCACTCGGCTTCGTGATCGCGCTCATCCGTGTCAAGCGTACGCCGGTACTGTACCAGATCAGCACGGTGTATATTTCGGTGCTTCGCGGCACTCCTATCATCGTGCAGCTGTACATCAGCTACTTTGGAATTCCGATTTTCCTCAAGTACCTCAATTATTGGAACGGCACGAACTGGGATATCAACAGCGTGCCGCCGGTCCTGTTCGCGATTCTCGCGCTCGCGTTCAACCAGTCGGCGTTTATGGCGGAGGTCATTCGTGCGGCGATCACTGCGGTCGATCCGGGACAACTTGAGGCGGCGCGCTCGCTGGGCATGTCTTCGGCTCAGGTCAGGCGGCGGGTCATTCTTCCACAGGCGGGTGTCATTGCCTTGCCTGGTCTGATGAATTCGCTTATCGGCCTGATCAAGGGCACCTCCTTGGCGTTCGTGTGCGCGGTCGTTGATATGACGGCGGCTGGCCAGATTATGGCGGGCTCGTCATACCGGTACTTCGAGATGTACTGCTCACTGGCAATCATCTACTGGGTGATCACCCTGCTACTGGAGCGGGTCGGTGCCTGGCTCGAACGCCGACTGTCTGTCCCTGAACAGGCACCGGCCTTGCGGCAGGTGGCGCAAACCGAACCCGAACAGGCGCAGCCAGTTCAGACGGCGCCGGCGCGTGGATCGGTGCGCAGACTGCCCGCATTGAATACGCCGGGGATTGCAACCTTGGCAGGAACGGTAGCCAAGGAGGCGGTCGCCCGTGATTAGCATCAGGAATATCAGCAAATCCTTTAATGGGCACAAGGTACTCGACGGAGTCGGCATCGATATCGAGGACGGCGAGGTCGTGGCGTTGATCGGCCCGTCGGGAACAGGAAAATCGACATTTCTACGTTCCATCAATCTGCTGGAGCACCCCGACACCGGCGAACTGGAAATCGATGGCAAGACATATGACCTCGCCAACGCGTCAAAGGACGAGACACTCGAGATTCGCCGGTCGACCGCTATGGTGTTCCAACAGTTCAACCTGTTGCGTAATCGCACCGCGCTGCAGAACGTCATGGAAGGGTTGACCGTGGTCAAGCGCCTACCGAAGAATCAGGCGCAAGACAGGGCCTTGCGTGAACTGCGCAATGTCGGTTTGGAAGCTTGGGCTGACCATTACCCCCAGCATCTGAGTGGCGGGCAACAACAGCGTGTGGCGATCGCACGGGCGCTGTCCATGGATCCGCGGCTGCTGCTGCTTGATGAGCCGACATCGGCCCTCGACCCCGAACGCGTGAACGAGGTGCAGCGTACGATTGCTACGGCCGCCGAGGCGGGCAATACCATGCTGTTGGTCTCCCATGAAATGGGTTTCGTTCGTAGCATCGCGAGCCGGGTCATTTTCCTCGAAGGGGGAAAGATCGTGGAACAGGGGACTCCGGAGGAGATTTTCGGCAATCCGCATACCGACCGGTTGCGTGACTTCCTATCTTCCTTCGAACGGTATGGGACGGACCATCCCGGTGCCGATGCCTCCCGGAACGTATCCTGGCAAGCACAGAAAGCGCGTCGTGAAGAACATGAGCGTGAGGATTTCGCATTGGAGGCGGTGTGAATGACAGTGACTGCGTATGCTGACGCAAGCACGCTGCCAGTTGGTCTCAAGGATTGGGATTTGGGTTCCGGCCTGCATCTGAGGCTTGCACATCCCGACGAATATGACGCTGTGGGGCGCACGCTGGTGGAGGCGTTCTCCACGAATGGTCCGATGACCAAGGAATACCATCATCGGCTCACTGATATTTCTGGAAGATCGGCGAAAGAGGATATCTGGGTCATCTCCGATGCGTCCGGTGAGTTGTATGGCGCATGCACGACGGTCAAGCCCGCATTGAGCAACGAACCGACATTCGAATTCAATACCATGGGTGTGCTGCCAAAAGGGCGCGGCCACGGGTTGGGCAAAGCCTTCGTGGAACACAATATCGCGGTCGCCAAGGCATACGGCTATAGACGGCTGCTCATCCATTCCGGCCCAAATATGCCGTACGCGCATCGCCTGTACCAACGGTGCGGTTTTGTGCGGCACCCTGAGATGGAGACATTGATTGTCGATGGAGGACAGCGGTTATTGTTCTTCATTTACGACATCACCGAATAGAACATGATTGATCGACGGCATCGCTGGATTGTTTCCGGTGATGCCGTCAGTCATTTCTGACATCATGCGGCGAAAGGACAAGAGATATGACGGATTACGAGTGGGAATCGCATGACAGGGCGACAACACCCGGCGAAAACGCAATCAGCGACGACAACGCAATGGCTTCCCGAGTCACCGCAATCCGTTCCATGCCATCGGCGCATTGGAAGAGACGATGTAGACGGGAGTTGTAAGACCATGACGGCACGTGTTGCACGCACGTCATCAACTTTGCTGATAATACAGAATCGTTATATCGACACTGCATAAACGGTGATAGGCGCAACGTTGTGTTCGTGACTGCGGACGCCGATAATCGGAAATCAAGCAACCGGTTCATCAAACCGGATTCCAATCCCCGTACATCATCAACGTGAGGAGAAACATATGACATTCGATTTTTCGACCAACGGGCAACCACTGTCAGTCGTGGCCGCAGATGCTTGCGGCGTTGCGGCACACCGTGAGCGTGTGTCCCGTCCTGGACATGACGAGCGGGATCGTCCTGTAGAAGAAACGACCGTCGAACAGACGCCGGATGGGGCGTTCCGCCGTCAACGCAACGCGTTCACCGTCCGTTTCGGCTCTGGGCCGGGTCAGGCGCCGGTGCAAGCCGGGCGTTACCACATCCTTGGAGCGCTGGGCTGCGGCTGGAACCGCCGTCAGCGCATCGTCATCCGCCTGCTCGGCCTGTGGGACGCGTTCACCCCTGAAATCGTGTACGGGCGTGACGAGAACGGTTGGAAACTGACTCACACTCCGGGAGGCGTGGCGGATCTGTTCGGTTACGAGCGGCTCAACGATTTCTATCGTGCCACCACCGACCATTTCTCCGGTCGCGGTACCTCGCCGACCGTCGTCGATTTGAGCACCGGGAAAGTCGTGACGAACAACTATCACATCCTGAGCAACGATCTGGAGACCGCTTGGGCGCCGTTCCACAAGGAGGGTGCGCCGGACCTATACCCGCAGGAGCTTCGCCAGGAGATCGACCTGCTCAACCAGCAGATTTTCGACGACGTGAACAACGGCACCTACAAGGTGAATTTCGCCACGTCGCAAGGTGCTGCCACCGCCGCTTACACAATTTTCAAAGCTCGCCTCGCCGATTACGATTTCCGTCTGGCTTCCCGTCGTTATCTGTTTGGTGACCGGATCACCGACAGCGACGTACGGCTGTTCCAGACCCTTGAATCCTTCGAAAGCACGTATCGCCCCGGATTTGTGCGCACTTTCAACACCGATGAGATCATCCACATCTGGGATTATCCGAACCTGTTCGCCTACGGCAGGGATCTGTTCCAAACGCCCGGGTTCATCGATGACGAGGAACTGTATGCTCTCGGCTTCACGCCTGACGAGAACGGCAACTATCGCGCAGCGACCTGGGAGGAGAACGACGGTCCTACACCGCAGACGGTGAAAGATGAGCATAAGGCGCTGTATGAACGTTGGCTGGAGCCTGCCGATCGTACGCATCTTAGCGGTTCGCCCCTGTATTCCGGCCCGGGCGGCGGCGGCAGCTTCGAACTGTGGCAGTTCGGCGCGTACGACGGGTTCTACCGGGACTGAACCTCACGCCCGACGTAAGGAACAGAAGAGAAGAAAACTGATATGACAGACACGATATCAACGAGAACCGGCCGTAGCCTGGCGTCTGCTTGGCGGGCGGGTGCGGCGGCGGTGCTGGCCGTACTGCTGGCTGCGGGCACAGCTGCATGCAGCGGTACGGGAACCGCGACGAGCAGTACGGCGAACTCCGGAACCAAAGTGCGCACCATCACGGCGGTATCAGCAGGTGCCCCGGAGCCGTTCATCACCAAGGCGTCTGACGGCTCGTTGTATGGACAGAACATCGAGCTGACCAAGGCGATTTTCGCTAAACTGCCCCAGTACAAGCTGGTGTGGAAGACCGCGGACTTCTCGGCGATCTACCCGGGACTGGACGCGGGCAGGTACCAGATGGGCGTCAACAATTTCTCCAAGACGGCGAAGAACAAGGACAAGTACCTGTTCAGCGACCCGTTGTACTAGGCGCCATACGTGGCGGTGGTGCGCAAGGACGATTCGCTGAAGAAGGTCTCATCCTTCGCGGATCTCGCCGGTAAGCGCATCATCGTGCCTCCGGCAGGTTTGTACAATATCGTGTCCTCCTTGGAGGCTTACAACAAGAAAAACCCGTCGAAGGCATCCAAGATCGTCTACTCGCAAGCCGAGGAAGCCGATGCCATCCGCCAGGTTGAGAACGGCACCGGCGACGTGTACTTCCTTGACGGGCCGAGCTATTACTATCTCAAAGACAAAGCCGGCATTGATGCCAAGCGCATCGATATCGGTGAAGCGGTGGAATCAAAGTTCTCCGCGGACAGCCATGCCTACCTGATTTTTTCGAAAGACCAGACGCAGCTGCGCGACGATGTCAACAAGGCGCTCAAGCAGGTCATCAAGGATGGTACCGCTACAACAATCAGCAAGAAATGGTTCGGTGAGGATCTGACAGGTTCTTCAGGGGACTGAACGGTCCGGAGACGCTTCCGAACTCAAGACGGCCTGTGCCATCCTACAAGGTGGTGCGGGCCGTCTTGCGTTTTCGGCACGGTTTGTCCCGAACGTTTTCGGCGCTCCCGCCGCCGGTTGCAACACGTTCCAACTTTCCCTGATAGGCGTTCGACAAACGGTTTTCCCTGAAAACAGGCGACCCAATAACCTGCCATAACCACGTCTTGTGGAGCCGGGGGCGTTTCATGCATGTCGCGCCGATAACGTGCGGTACATACCAATCATCAATCAGGTGCTAATTGGGTTTCGGCAAGACAATCCAAGGCAATCACGCAAAGAGATATGGAGACAACATGAAAAACAAAGGACTGATTATCAAGGCCGCCGCATCATTGGCCGCCATCGTATTCGCCGCATCCGGGCTGTCCGCATGTGGCTCGGGGTCGGCATCGTCATCTTCGGCATCATCTTCGTCGGGCACGAAGACCCGCACAATCGTCGCGGTCACCGGTGGCGGTCCGGCGCCGTTCGTGTTCAAGGATGCGGACGGCAATGTCAGCGGGCAGAACGCCGAACTGACAGAAGCGATTTTCGCCAAGTTGCCCCAATACAAGCTCGAATGGAAGACCGCAGAGTTCAGCGCCCTGTTCACTGGTCTTGATGCCGGCCGCTACCAGTTGGCCGTCAACAATCTGAGCAAAACCAAAGAGCGTGAGCAGAAGTACGAGTTCACCTACCCGATCTACCAGGACCAGTATGTCGCGGTCGTCAGCAAGACAAGCGGCATCAAGGCAATCAACACACTTGACGAGCTGGCTGGCAAGAAGGTCCTCGTCTGCGCTTCGGGATGCAACATCTCCCTTGCGCTGAAGAAGTACAACGATGCCAACCCGTCCAAGGCTTCGAAGCTTGTCTACACGCAGAATGAAGGACTTGACACCATTCGGCAGACGGAGAACGGCACCGCGGACGTGTACTTCCTCGACAAGCCGACGTTCGGCTATCTCAAGAAGAAGGGCGGTCTCGATACCAAGGCGTTGAGTCTGGGGGAGAAGGCGCAGTCTTCACTGTCCTCCGACAGCTACAGCTATCTTGTTCTGCCCAAGGGCGAGACAAAGCTGCGCGACGACATCAACAAGGCCTTCAAGGAAGTCGTCAAGGACGGGACATCGAAGAAGATCGACGTCAAATGGTTCGGCGCTGACCAGACGCCCGACGCCAGCGTCCTGAATTAACAGAACGAGACTTGCGAACCATGAAAACGAAAAGGAGCACTGATGGCGCAGCAGATTACGCTAGACGGAACGGTTCGGGCTGCTTGCTTGCTGAGCAATGCGACGAATGATGGCGATGGTAGCGGTTATGCCGCTTTGAAACGGGTGAGAGACGAAATTACGCCTGAAGGGGATTTCCGCCGCCAAGGTAATAAGATTTCTCGTCGGTTCGGATACGGACGAGGACAAATCCCGGTTATCCCGAACCGGTACCGCGTGATTGGGCTGATTGGCTGCGGCTGGAACCGGCGTCAGCGCATCGTATTAAGGCTCACCGGCCTCGACCAGGTGGTGGCGATTGAGTCCGTGCTCGGCAAAACCGATGCTGGGTGGATTCTCGATCCCGAAGGGCTGGGCAAGAAATTCGGCTACACGCACCTCGTGGATTTCTATCGTGCTACTGATCCGGAATTCTCGGGACGCGCCACTTCGCCCGCCGTCATTGACGAACAGACCGGCAAAGTCGTCACCAATGAGTACCAGACCTTGACGCTGGATTGGGAAACCGTATGGAAGCCATACCATAAGCAGGGAGCGCCGGATCTGTACCCGGATTTCCTTCGACCGCAGATCGATCTGCTCAACCAGCAGTTGTTCGACGACATCAACAACGGCACCTATAAAATCATCTTCTCTCCGCGTCGGGATGTCGCGCAGGCGGCCCTCGACGTGTTCGAGGCCAGACTCGCGGAAATCAACCAGCGTCTCGAAAACCGGAGGTACCTGTTCGGTCCGTACCTCACCGACAGCGATGCGCGTCTCTTCCAGACACTAGCCGCCTACGAAGTGACCTACCGTCCACGCGTGGTCAAACGTGTCGGACACGATGTGCGTCACTTGTGGGACTATCCGCACCTGTGGTCGTATGCCCGGCAGCTGTTCCAGACCCCGGGATTCATCGACGATGAGGAATTGCGCGCCTTGGGATTCCTGCCGTTCGATGACGGTTCATATGCGTATTCGTTCGGTTACACGACCACAACCGACACCACTGAGGACAACGGCCCGGCCGACCGGCAGGCCTACTACGAACGCTGGAACGAACCGGCTGACCGATCCGCACTGACCGGTTCATGGGAATATTCGGGTCCGGGAACCGGCGGTATGGATGCGCTGTGGAGCTTCGGCGACATCTGATTGCCGACACAGCGATTTCCGAACCTCATCGCTCATTTCCGAGCGGCAGACACCACGAGAAGGAGAAACCCATGCCCCTGCGCGACAGCGAGCTGCACGAATGGTACCGATGGTTCCACCAGCATCCGGAACCGTCCTATGCTGAAGTGGAAACCACGGCGAAAATCGCCGGCATCCTGAAAGACCACGGTGTGACCATTCTTGAGAGCGGACTGTCTACCGGGTTGGTCGCGCAGATTCAAGGCACGCGGACGGCCCCCGGCGTCACGTTCCCGGTTGCGACGCGTCATCATGTGGTCGCGTTGCGTGGGGACATTGACGCGCTGCCTATCCAAGAACAGACCGGATTGCCGTACACATCGCTGAATCCGGGATACCTGCACGGGTGCGGTCATGATTTCAACCTCATGGTCGCCCTCGCCGCAGCGCTTGAGCTCCAAGAGAAGCGCAGCGAATTCGCAGGTACGGTGAAAGTAATTTTCCAACCGGCGGAAGAAGTCGCTGCCACCAAGGACACACCGACGGGTGCGGTCGTCGTCCTACGTACAGGGGTCTTGGATGACGTCGAGG
Organism: Bifidobacterium thermophilum; assembly: GCF_002846655.1. Lineage (NCBI taxonomy): Bacteria > Bacillati > Actinomycetota > Actinomycetes > Bifidobacteriales > Bifidobacteriaceae > Bifidobacterium > Bifidobacterium thermophilum. The sequence continues at coordinate 160,329 of NZ_PCGX01000007.1, forward strand.
CATTCTTCGGCACCCATGATTCCAACGCGCTCGAACCAGGTCGGATCGGCATCAGTGCCGGGCCGGTCAGCGGGGCCGTCGACAAGTTCTCCATCACCATCACCGGGCAGGGATCGCACGCCGCCCATCCTGATGCCGGCCGCAGCCCCATCCGCCCGCTGATCAGTCTGGCACAAGGGCTGGAAAGCCTCGCGGGGCTCGACCTTGACCCCACCCACCCGCGTGTGGTGAGCATCACCCACATTGAGGCGGGCAGCACATGGAACGTCATCCCTGACCGGGCATTCATCGAAGGAACCGTGCGCACCGCGTATCCCGAGGACCGGCGCCTCCTTCATGACCGGATACAGGCACTGGTAGACGGTCTGGCCGATGCGTGGTCGGTGGATGCCGATTTCCACTGGGACTATGGTTCGCCGGCGGTTGTGAACGATGCCGGCTGGGCGCGCATCGCCGAACAGGCAGCCCGCGAGGCCGGCCTTGAACCGCAATCCTCGCCGGTCACGCTTGGGGGAGAGGATTTCTCCTACTATCTCGGCCATGCTCCTGGCGTTTTTCTGCATATCGGCGTAGGCAACGGCGACCGGCCGATGCACGGCCCTACCTTCTACCCGCAGCTTGACGCGCTCGCCCCTGCTGGCAGGACATTGGCGACGCTCGCGTTGCTTGCGTTGCGCAATCTCGACAACGCCGACGATGCCGGCGACATCGATGATGCCGCAGATTCCGCAAGTTCCTCCAATGAAAGCAGTTTTGGCGCGGTAACGACGCTCCCTGCCATACCCCCTATCCATCCACACGTATCCCAAAGGCGATGACCCCAATGACCAACCCATCCGTTCCTGTTCCCGACCACACTCTGGCAATCGCTGCGCCTTGCGCGATTCCAGCCGGTGACACCGCGGATAGAGCGTTCGCCACCGCGGCGATTCATGGGGGATACGACACTGCCGGCAACGCCGAAGCATGCAACGTGCCGATTTACGCGACCGCGGCATTCGACATGCACACTGCGGAACACGGCGACAATCTCGCCTCCGGGGCGGTACAGGGATTCTCATACTCTCGCGTCGCCAACCCGACCACCGCCGTACTGGAACGGCGGCTCGCCGAACTTGAAGGCGGTGCCGAAGCGGTCGCCGTGGGCTCCGGCATGGCCGCCGTCTCATACGCGCTTCTGTGCGCCGCGGAAGGCGGCGGGCGCATCATCGCCCCCACCAGCCTGTACGGTGCCTCGGTGGACGCGATGCTTTCGTTCTTCCCCCAATTCGGTATCCACACCGATTTCGTCGACGACATCAACGACCTTGACGCCGTCGAAGCGCTGATTACACCGCAAACCCGCGCCATTTTCGCGGAATCTGTAGCCAACCCCTCAACCGAAGTGGCCGATGTGCCCGCGCTCGCCACACTGGCCCACCGTCACGGTGTCGCACTGATCATCGATAACACCGTCCCCACACCTTACTTGTACCGGCCAATCGAACATGGTGCGGATATCGTTGTCCACTCCACCACCAAAGGCATCACAGGGCATGGCAACGCCATCGGCGGAGTCATCATTGACGCGGGACGATTCGACTGGTCCCGTGGGCGTTACCCGCAGTTCACCATGGTCGAACAGGCTATCAGTGACGAGCGCAACGGTGAATTCCACAGTTTCTGGGACAAATTCGGCTCTCTCGCGTTCATCCGGCGCATCCGCGTGAAATACCTGCGCACGCTCGGGGCGGTACCCAGCCCGTTCAACAGCTACCTGCAACTGGTCGGACTGGAAACTCTCGCCGTCCGTGAGCGCCAAGAAGTTGTGAGCGCCGCCGCCATCGCTCGGCATCTGTCGCAACATCCGCGCATTGAACGTGTCAACTATGCTGGTCTGGGCAACACCGCGCAGGCGGCCTTGGTCGCTCGTGATTTCCCTGACGGTGTGGGCACGATTCTGTCGTTCTCGCCGCAAGGTGACGAGAGCCGCGTACTGCGCATCATCGACGCGGTCCGTGTATTCTCCTACGTGCCCAATATCGGTGATTCGCGCTCGCTGATTGTCAACCCGGCCCGCATCACGCACCGGGAAGTCCCATCGCGCTATCTGAAGGCCGCCGGCGTGGATGACCAGCTGATCCGCCTGTCGATCGGCCTTGAGGATGTCTCCGACCTGATCGCCGACCTGGACCAGGCCATCGAACGGGCGTACAGAGATTGATGTATACGGCACGCTGATGGATGCACGACGGTGCCCCGGTTTGGTTGTCACACTGGATGTCGTCCCCGTCACCGGAGTTCCGTTAGTCCCGGCGGATTGTCTGTTGTGTGAGCAAATCCTCGCACAACAGACATCTGGTGGTCGCGAATGACTGTTTCCAGTCATCAAACCGGTCACTGTGTGAGCGAATCCTCACACAGTGACCGTCAGACAAAGACAAACCACACCACGGGAGGGTCATGGCCTGTTATCGTGTGAGCGAATCCTCACGCAACCACAGGAAAAACCGGCAAACCAGTCGATTCCGGCCACCCAACCTGTCATTGTGTGAGCGAATCCTCACACAACGACACCCCTACAAGCCAAACCCCTACCACAAGACAATCGCGACCCCGCTGTGTGAGCGGATCCTCACACGATCACACAACAAGCACCACAGCTCGGAAGCCCAGGCATCTGGGAGTTTCTGCTACGCGGGAAGCCCATCCACGATCTCCTTCTGGCCTTCGACTGCGCCCGCGTCCTCATCACCACCGCCACCATCCGCCCCCTCAACCCGCACAATCTGCGGTTCGTCGATATCCAGCCCCCACGCGATATCCCGCACCTGCCGGTAGGTCACGTCGTCGATCGGAACACTGTCGTGGTGCTGGGCGATTGCGGCGCGTTCCTTGTCGCCGGGGAACAGCACGGGATGCCCGTCACTGGAGGGCAGGGAACGCAGGCGTTTGGCGAGTTGGGAGACCCGCGCGGCGAGCGCATCGCTGCCGCCGTAGACTTCTGGGGAAATCACGAGGATGCTGTGGCTGATGTGAGTGCCCTTCAAGTCGATGGATGCGGGCGCGTCTCCGAGCAGTCCGGTGAGCAGTTCCACCGCAAGCCCCAGGCCGTAACCTTTGTACCCGCCGCCGTTTTCGCCTGGTCCGCCGAGCGGGGTCAAAGCGGCCCGGCGTGGATTGGAACGTATGCCGTTCATGATGGCCGCCGGGTCGTGGTTGACGGTTCCGCGCGCGTCGACCGCCCAGTCGGCGTCGATGGACGTGCCGGTCTTCTCGTGAATCTCGATTTTGCCTAGCGACACGGTGCTGGTTGCCGCGTCGAAATCCAGCTGGTCGTCCCCGTAACCGGCGGCCACGGCGATCGGGTCGCTGCCCAGTGCGGGAACTGCGGTGTGTGTTGGCGCGACAATCGGGTTGGAATTCGTCGAGACGATGCCAACGAATCCGGAATCGGCGGCTTTGCGCGCGTATTGCCCGGCGGTGCCGAAATGGTTTGAATTGCGCACGGTCACCAGGCCTACACCGTGCGATTGCGCCAGTCCGATGGCCAGATTGGTCGCCTCGCGCATGGCGAGCTGCCCCATGGCAGCGTGGCCGTCGATGAGCAGGCTAGCCCCTTTGCTGCGCACGATGCCGGGGCGGGCGTGCGGGTCGATGATCCGATGCCGGATTTTCGCGTCGTACATGGCCATGCGCTGCGTGCCGTGCGAGCTGATCCCCCTCTGGTCGGCGTCGATGAGCGTGCCGGCCAGATACAAGGCGTCAGTCGAATTGAAGCCTTGCTTGCGGAAAATGGAGGACAGCGTGACCCGCAGGGACGGAACGCTGACCTGGAAGATACGTGGCATGCGGAACCTCCTTGGATGGGACATGCGGCGTGCCGGCATCACGGTGCGATGATGCGCGCCGCATCCGGCAGTGCGGTATGGCTGTGTGACCGCAGATGGCTGCAGTCAGTGTGAATGCGTTGGTTGTCTTTGACCCTAACAACCTGCACGCTTTCGTGTGGTGGCGTTGCGTTCGCAAAAATCGATAGCCGGCTCTCAGCTTTTGGGAAGCGTGTCTTGAAAATGGCCGGATTCCGGCATTCTGTTCAGTTTCTGATACGATGGAGACGGCTGTTCGCGCAAAGATTGCGCGGAATCGGATGAAAGGAATCCCACATGCCGTTTGTTATCGCCTTGATTGTCATCGTGGTGCTTCTGCTGTGCTCCGCACTGTACGTGGTCCCGCAGCAGCAGGCTTACATCATTGAACGGTTCGGCAAGTTCCATAAAGTTCAGTATGCGGGCCTGCGTATGAAAATCCCGTTCGTCGACCGCATCGCCATGAAAACGAATATGCGGGTCAGCCAGCTGAATGTGAAGCTGGAAACCAAGACCCTTGACAACGTGTTCGTCACCGTGGTCGCCTCCACACAGTTCCGCGTGGCTCCGGAATCCGTCGCCACGGCATACTATGAGCTGCAAGATCCGGCCGGCCAGCTGCGCAGCTACATGGAGGACGCCCTGCGTTCCGCAATACCGGCGCTCACCCTTGATGACGCATTCGCCCGCAAGGACGATGTCGCCGCCGACGTGCAGAAGACCGTCGGCACGGAAATGAGCCGCTTCGGCTTCACCGTCGTCAAGACCCTCATCACCGCGATTGACCCGAGCCCGCAGGTCAAGAACGCGATGGACTCCATTAACGCCGCCCAGCGTGAGAAGGAAGCCACCCGCCAGCGTGCCGAGGCTCAACGCATCCAGATCGAAACCCAGGCCGCCGCGGAAGCCGAGAAGACCCGCCTGCAGGGCGAGGGCCAGGCGAACTATCGTCGTGAGATCGCCAATGGTATTGTCGACCAGATCAAGAGCTTGCAGGCCGTCGGCATGAATATCGCCGATGTCAACAATGTGGTCCTGTTCAACCAGTATCTCGACGTGATGCGCTCGCTGTCCGAGTCCCGCAACGCGAAGACCGTGGTGCTGCCCGCCTCCACGCCTGGCGGGTATCAGGATCTGTACGAGCAGGTCACCAAGGCCATGCTCACCGCCAGCGAAGTCCCGTCCGATGCGGCTGCTGCTGCGTCCACGGCAGCGGCTTCCGCGCGCCCGGCCGGTATGGCTCCGCTCAATTAGTGCAGAGCACGGATGTCCGCGCCCTCGCTCAAATTCGGGCGCGACGCGGATTCCTTGCCAGTGGCGGGTTCCAGACGCTTGTGATGTCTGGAACCCGCCACTTGTTATGTGTGCCGATTCATGTGTGCCGGTGTGTGCCGCGTCAGACTCGGCATCTCGCTCGCGCCTATTTCGGGTCAGCTGATTGCGGGGCGGCCGATTCCGTGGTTGTTGATTCCGGCGCCTCACCTTCCAGATTGCGCTGGCGGGTTGTCAGGATTTTTCGTCATCAACTCGCCAAATCGGCCTCCAGCAACCGTGCGTGATCAGGATTCGCAGCGCTCAGCTCTCCAGGAACGCCGGAATCGCCTCGGCGGCGGCATACCCGGCACGGTACATGCGTTCCAGCCCCTCGAATTTCTTGGTCAGCGTGGACAGCCCGTACAAGGATTCCGGCGCGATGATCAGCGCCTTGCCCTCCTGCTCGTACCGTTTGGCCAGCGCAACCTCGTCGTTATACGTCTGGTACCGGTTGAGCAACCGGTCGGCTGCGGCCGGGTAGGTGCGTTCCAGGATGCGCGAGGGCATGATGTCTTTCTTCTGCTCGCGCAGCACATCCTTGAGCCGGGTGAGGATCACCACAACCCGGTCGTACCCGTCGTCGATGGCTTTCTGCATGGGGATGGGGTCGGCGATGCCGCCGTCAAAATAGGGGACCCCGTCGATCACGTACGGTTCGCAGGCCACAGGCACGGCAGAAGAGGCCTTCATGATGTCGAAATCATCGAAATGGACATCGGACTTGTCGAAATACTTGGGCTGACCAGTTTCGGCGTTACATGCGACGACGGTAAATCTGGTTGGATTCGCCTCGAACGCTTCGAAATCAACCGGATACTCGCCATCGTGGTTTGACAGCGTGCCGTACACGTAGTCAAGCGCGACGAAGTTATGGTTCTTCCTGAAGTTTTGAACGCTTGCGTATTCCTTGCGATTGGCGTACTCGGTGTAGAACTTGTGGCTGCGGTAGGGCTGGCGCGCGATGTACCCGACCATGTTGGCGCTTCCCGCGGAGACACCGTAGCAGTGGTCGAAGTCGATGTGCATTTCCATGAGCCGGTCCATGACGCCTGCCCCGAAAATCGCACGATACCCTCCGCCGACATCGATAAGCGCCGTTTTTGCCATTTCGTCTCCCTCACACCTGGTAATCTCACCGAACGCATGCCTGACATGCGCGCATAATGCGAGCTTACGGGTGAAGCGTGGACAAAGTGGCGACCGATGGCGGAAACCGCGCAGATGATACTGAAGTGTCGCATAGGGGCGCATGGAGGTGCACGTGGTGCATCGGGATGTATGTGGTGGGCCGACTGATGACCACGGTGTCGCGGCTGGTGTCGCCGCTTATCTGCTTGTGGTGCGGCTGCGCGGTTGCACGGCCGGGTGATATGGCGGCAGTTTCGTCGATTGCCCGGGCTATCTGCCCATGGTGCGACTGCCGGATCGCATAGCGGACAGATGCTTCGTTCAGCAGACAGACAGCTGTCGCGGTCCGTCCGATACGACTGGGAAACTGCCCCGGCCATCCGGCCGCAATGTGGCTCGTCGGTTATGATTACCGTGTCAACAGTTGATGCATCAACGTGGTCATCCGTTCGCTTGGGTCCGAATTGGACAGCACGATTGTGCCTTCCGCGTCTTCGGGGGCGAGCTGGCCGAGCGCTTCGAGCACCACGCGCAAATGGTTCACGGTTCCCACGTTTCCGTCGATGATCGCCGTGCTGCTGGGCATGAGCCGACGGAAGTAATCGCGGAAGAACGGGAAATGCGTGCAGCCGAGCACCACGGAATCAATCGTCTCGAGGTCATAGCCGTCAAAATACCCGTGCAGCGTGCGCTCGACCAGCTCGCTGTCGTCAAGCTGCCCGTGCTCCACAATCTCCACCAGCGCCGGGCAAGGCTGTTTGTAAATGACGTTGGTTGAGTTGAACCGAGCCATGAGTTTGGCGAACTTCTGTTCACGCAAGGTCAGTGGGGTGGCGGCAACGATGACATGCTGAGGGACGCCGTGTCCACGGTCGCATGCGACCTTCAACGCCGGTTCCATGCCGATAATCGGGATGGTGAACTGTTCCCGCAGCGCATCGACCGCGGCGGATGTCGCCGTATTGCAGGCGATGACCACGGCTTTGACGCCTTCGCGAACGAAGTTGTTGACAATGGCGAATGCGAGTTTCCGCACTTGTTCGGGAGTTTTCGTGCCGTACGGGGCGTTTGCGGAATCGCCGAAATACAGGACTTGCTCATTTGGCAGGTCTTTCGCGATTTCACGCACAACCGTGATGCCTCCCAACCCGGAATCGAACACGCCGATCGGTGCAGTGGAAGTCATGGTTCCTCCTCAACGATTCATTCAACGACGATGCCGCGTGTCCGCAATCCGAACTGCACGCGCTACCGCAGATAGTAGCATCGTTCCCCAACGGCGTGTTGTAATTGGCGTCTGATGATATGGGCGGATTGAACGGTGCCGCTCGGTACAAAAGCGCATGAATATGCGCAGATAGGTGAACCCGGCTTCGCATGTAGCGAGAATACCTTCGATACAAAGTGCAACTCTGGGCGTGTCGCATTGATATTGTCGAATTATCGGCTTTCGGATGTCATCGCATCCGGGCCATAATGGGTGACAGAGCAGGACATTGCCGCTTGGAGCCATTCACGCCGGCAAGGATAGGGGGAACAATGAAACGTATCAGGTACGTTATTGCGGTTGTCGCAGCCGTGGCTTGCATGCTGCCGGGAACTGCGTTCGCAGCGGGATTCGGAGAGAAGGCAAGCAAGGGAACCTCTGCAGTTCAGCCGTCATCGAGTGTGTCGTCGGAGAGCACGTCATCAGATGCGAAGAGCAACGCCAAAGCCGCGGACAGCGCCTATGAATCTGCGAAACATGACTTAACCGAGGCCCAGAGCGCCTATGATCAAGCAGTTACTGACAACAAGAATGCGAAACAAGCCGCAGATGCCGCGCAACAGCGTGTGACTGCCGCATCAAAAGCGGTTGCCAGCGCGAGCGCAGGGCAGAGGCAAGCCGCCGCAGCCGCGGTGTCGTTGGCAAGCGCGGCTGCAGCATTACAAAGTGCCGAAGCCGCGTATGCGAGGGCTTTGGCCAATGATGCCGCAGTCAGGCGGAACAATCCCGCGGACAGCGATGCCGTCAAGCAGGCGGATACCCAATTGCAGCAGGCAACGCAGAATCGTGATTCCGTACAAGCCGCCAATGATGCGGCACTGGCTGCCAAGCGCGCTGCGGACAGCCAGAGGGACGCCGACGCACCCGCGCTGCGTGCGGCAGCAGCTGAATTGGCAGATGCCACCGTAGCAAAGGCCGATGCCGATGCCAAGCTTGTCAAGAGTGCTGCGACATTAGCGCAGAGCAAGGAACAGTTGGCGAAAGCCAAAGCCGCGCTCGCCCAAGCGGCGACAAACAAGATCGCCGCTGACGCGATGGTCAATCGCGAAAACGCGCCAAACAATAAGACATCATCGAAAGGCACAGTGAGCGCCGCTGCGACGGCTGCTCCGTCGTCCGCCACAACGAGCAACGGCAAGAGAAGTGCTGCGTCTTCCGGCACTAAGAAGACTGCCACATCAACGCCCGGTGGCATTGCAGGGGCTTTGGCGAAAACCGGTATCAGTGCATCAATGCTGGTGCTGATCGTTGTAGCGCTCGCTGGCACGGTTGCGCTCATCTGGTACGCGCGCAAAATCGGTGTGATGTACGCGCAAAGCAAGGAGCATGGCGAGCTCAAACACGCGTGACTGGGGCATGATCACAAGACCGTCTGCTCCCGGGGGTTCTGGTGCGTTTTGTTCTTACCACTGTCGTAGAACTGCTGTGGCCAGAACTCGACGATTGTAGAGCTCGGCAGTATGGCCTGTCGGTATGCGGTGTTCGCCGGACCGCCGGAACGGTGGAAATACTGGCTGTCGACTGAGAGCCGCGAACCCGGATGTCCGGTTTACCGGCTTGCGGTTGTGTGCTCGGATTCGGTTCCCTGCCGGACAAGTTCTACCAGTCAAGTTATATCGGTGGGAACTGCTACCGGTGGGGCTTGCATGGCGTGATACCGCGGATTATCCTGAGTGGTATCGCGGAAATCACCGAGGATTATCGCGGGATTTCAACAGGGGCATTTCAAGATGTCGTCCGACGACAAGGAGGTTGTTATGAATAGCAATGGAGCCTACCGGTCGGTAATCATGCACGTCCTGAAAATCATTGTGGTGGTGGCAAGCTGCCTCTGCATGGTGTTGTGCTCCACGGCATGCGGTCCGGGCGGAGCCACGTCCGCGGACGGTACCGCGTCCGCGCCTGCCGGCGTTTCCTCGTCGGAACCGGTGCAGCCGGATTATCTGAAAACCTATGCGGACTTCACTGTTCCCGGGTTACGCAGCTATGCGGAAAGTAAGATGATGACCGAGTATCGTCCGCACACCGAACTCGGTTCTCGCAAGTTCCGGGGCAACGGTTCCATTAGATTTTCGCAAGACGTTGCCGACGATGAAATGTATTACGCGGTGTTCATGTGCAAACAGACCATGAACAAGCCGGTGAGCATCGGGGTGGAGGATGCCAATGGCTCCAGTCATACCATTCTCCAGGAGGACTGGTGCGTCGAAGGTGTCCAGGCGACCGGGTTGCCTGCCTCGCTGTTCCCGGACGGCACGGCGATGACCGTTACCGCGGCAGGGGCCACCGAAGTCGTCATGATTGTGTACAAATTCAAGGCGAAACTTGCCAACCATGAATAAGCGGTATGTCGTATTCCTGAAGTTGCTCGCTTCTCGATTGTTGGATTGTGGCAACCATTGCGATGGGCGCGGGGCGCGCAGGGACTGTGAATGAAATCCACGTCGTCTGAGATTACCGACCGGCAACCGTTGTGACGGCCGACGCTGCAGTGCTTCTCGTCTGCGTATGCTCATCAACATCCGCATCCGCCCGCTATGCGATGCGCTGTCAGCAATCCTCGCGTCGAAACGCTACAGTGATGGCATGAGCATTCCACACACGGTATACAAAGCGCACGCCACCGGCAATGATTTCGTCATATACGCTGATCCCGACGGCGAATTCGAGCCGACGGCAGACGAGGTCCGTTTCCTGTGCGACCGGCATTTCGGCATCGGCGGAGACGGCCTGCTGCGCCTGACCCACCCCGAGCATGTGGGAGACGTTTCCGCTGATACCGCCGCAGACCTTCATGCCCAAGGCGCTGAATGGTTTATGGACTACCGCAACGCGGATGGTTCCCTCGCTGAAATGTGCGGCAACGGTACGCGTGCCACGGCCTTGTTCGCGCAACGGCTCGGATATGCGCAAGGTGTAGGCGGCGAGCCATTCCGTCTGGGAACCCGTGCTGGGGTGAAAACGCTCGTCTCGCTAGGCGATATGGCCCCATGCGGTCACGATGTGTTCCGTGTGGACATGGGCCCGTGGAAACGTGGGGAGACGGATGCTTTCAACGTGACGATTCCGGGGACTGACGGGTCCGCCCGCGGAACATTCGTGGATATGGGCAATCCGCACGTGGTCAGCGTGCTTGAAGACGGGGAATCCACCCTGCCGGCGGTTGAAGCGCTGAATCTTGTAACCAAACCGGAGGTGGCTCCGGTACTTGAGTCCGATCAGAACGCTGAATTCGTCCGCATCGATTCCCAAGACGCCGGTACGGATACTGGCAAGGCTACAATGCGTGTCAACGAGCGCGGAGTAGGGGAGACCCTGTCATGCGGAACCGGGTTGTGCGCCACAGGCATCACCTTGTTGGCCAAAACCGGCATCCACCATTGGACGATTACCGTGCGCGGCGGCACCCTGCAAGTTGATGTCCGCGACGACCGGGTGTTCCTCACCGGTTCGGCGACACTGGTCGGTCGCATCGATCTGCTGTAACTCGCCTGGTGTGCTCCTCTAATCCTCGCAACGAGCGGACGCAATCATTGGGCGCATTCAGCGCGCTCGCTTGAGATTGGGGCAGCCCGTGTGCACGCCAACCCTTTCTTATACAAACTGGTTACGCTCAGCGGGCGCTGAACGTAACCAGTTTGTATAAGAGAAATCGCTCAAGGCAGTGGCGACGAGGCTGTTGATACGGTACCGCTAGCGACAATTTTGCGCGGACAAGCCCAGCCGAAAACAGCCGGGGCCGTTCGCACTCGTGCAATGCGCCCACCCACCGTGCGATACTGCCGAATGCGGCTCAGCTCACCTGAAAATTGCGCTGCCGTCCTTCACCAAAATCAGCGCGATAATCGCCAGCACCCACACGACATCCGCCATCAGGTCATAATTCAGACGGTAATAGGTGCGCAAACCGCGTTTGCCATGGGGAATATCCTGCACCGTAACCGTCGCATGACTCAACGCCATGAACTGGATGGTCGTCGAGAACATCAGAGCCAAGCACCACGGGCACAACGCGTGGATCACGAACAACGACTGCGTGGTCAGCCAGTAGGAGAACAGCAGCGCGGCAAGCCCGCCGAGCCACGTGCAAGTTGCGAACCAGCGCGGCACGCGCACACGAGCCAGACCAATCACTGCTATGGTCACGAACACGCTTTCCGCCGCAATGCCGAAGAAGGCGTTCGGGAAGCTCAAATCACCCAGTTTCACCAGCTCCGCCTGCCAGGATTGCGCGACCTGCGAGCAGGAAACCACATTGTTGATATCGCAGGCGAGCAGCTGATTCGGCCGGCGTGCGAGTCGAAGCGTCTCGGCGGACAGCATGAACGAAACAAACAGTGCCGCCGCAGAAGCGAGCAGCATGATCAGATACGTCCATGTGCTGCCGTGTCGCCAGCCGGGAATCACCGCATCCTGCTCTGCCGAAGCGCTCGAATTCCGCTGCTGTTGTGGCTTTGGTGTCGTCTGTTCGCTCACGATGCCGCCTTCCTCGCTGGTTACGCTGATTACCGATGTGCCGTGCGCGCCGCGCTTCTGCGCGTGTCGTTGGCCGGTTGCGAATATCCAGCTTACGATGGTGATATGACTCTTGCACATATCGCTGATAATCCGCCATCCGAGGGGTGGGATTTGCACTGTCACACCGTCTTCTCCGACGGTCGGCAGACACCTGCGGATATGGTCCGTGAAGCGTGCGCATTGGGGCTGCACGGGGTTGCGATCACTGATCATGACACCACCGCAGGTTGGAATGATGCGGCAACGGCTGCCACGGAGTACGGCCTGCATCTGGTGCGGGGCACTGAAGTGACGGCGGATGCGGATGGCGTGTCGGTGCATATGCTCGCATACCAGTACGATCCACACAATCGCGAAATCAGCGGATTGTTCGCCAAACTTCGTCGAGCCAGACTTGAGCGCACGAAGCGTATGGTCGAGCTGATTTCCAAGGATTACCCGATTACTTGGGATGATGTGCTCGCTCAGATTCGCGAAGGCGATGAGACGACAGTCGGCCGGCCGCATATCGCGGATGCGTTGGTCGCTGCGGGGGCGTATCCGGATCGCTCGGCGGCGTTCGACGGCGCTGTCGGTTCGCGCAGCCCTTACTACATTCCCACTCCGTCGCCGGATGCCGTCGATGTGGTTCGTGCCGTCAAGCAAGCTGGGGGAGTCAGTGTCATCGCTCATGCCGGCGATCCCAGTCGTAATCCCGTGCTGTTGTCGGACGACCAAATCGGGCAGCTTATCGATGCCGGACTGGACGGGCTTGAAGTGTGGCATCGCGGCAATCCGCCCCAGCAGCGTCGGCGCCTGCTGGATATCGCCTCACGCCACCATCTGCTTGTCACCGGCGGTTCCGATTGGCACGGGCAAGGTGGCAAACCGAACCGATTGGGGGAGAACCTGACCGATGATGAAACAGTCAGGAGCATCGTTGAGCGAGGCACGATTCCGTTGATTTGATTCGTGGCCCAGAGTGTCGGGGGCAATGGCGGCGTGTCTGTGTCCGTGGCGACCCAAGTCCAACGTCCCGACGGCAGGATGGCGGGAAAACAACGACGTAACGCAATGATGCGAGGCGACAACGTACGGTAATGACAATGCCCGGCCTCCCGGTGAGGAAGTCGGGCATTGTTGTCGTTGCTGTGCGACCACGGTCTGCGCAATACCGTCCGCGCAACGGGGGTCGCATAACACAATCCGCGAAGCCCCGCACAGGCCCTGCAGCAGCAGCCCAGCTCTACAACAGAATGCGTACCGTATGCCTACTTGAATTGTGTGATTACGTACCTTGCGCAGCTCACGTATATCCAGAAACTATGCGCGCCGCATGCCTCGGCGCTAACTCACAGCGCGCCGAAACCGACCGCGTGCTTGGTTTCGGAACCGATCAGCGCATAGCCGAGCGCCGCGCCCGGAACCACGATATGCCGGCCCTTGGTGTCTACGAGGTCGATGATTTTGCCATTGGCGACCGCGTCGTCGATAATTGCGCTGATATGCTCGGCTGTATCATCGGAAGTGAAGCTCACCGGCCGTGCCACGTTCTGGATGCCCAGTTCGATGTCCATGTCTGCTCCTGTCGTTGATCCGCGCGCCCATCCTGTGCCTTCCCGGAAGGAAACCGGGGTGTCGTGCGGCTATGTCCTGTGATTCTTGTGTTCTATTGTGCCCGTTGGCGTGCGGTTACGCTTTCGGCGTGGTGTCGGACTGCCCGGCGGCAGCCTCTTCGCCATGGTTGGCATCGGTCGGTTGCCCGGCTGGGCGGTCTTGCTGATCGCGCTGTTCCTGCTCGGCCTGATCAGCTTTGTCTGCCTGGTCGGCATGACCATGGCTGTCGTCTGTGCCGCTTGAAATAACGGGTTCGCTGTGACCGTCACCGTTGTCGTGAGCATCCGATCGCCCATCAGATACCTGATTGCCGGCATCTTGCGGATTGTTGGAAACATCGGATGCTTCGTCGCGGTGGCGTTGCTGACGGGACGCGGCCTCAAGGCTTTCCCGGGCGTCCCGCATCGCGCGCTCCTCACGCTCAAGCAGCGGGATGAGAATGGTTTCCGGAGCATGCTCATCGTCACCGGACTGCTGCTCAGCGGCCCGGAACGCCACGGTTTCGGCGTCGCTGTCGGCGAACCCATCCACGTTGGCATCGCCGTTTTTGCGCACCCGGACGCTAGCGGAAACATACGACCGCGTTTCGCTGATCACATTGCTGTTCTGCCCAATGTACCGGGTCGCTTCCTGCACTTGGAACTGCGCTGATTGCGCACTGCGTGCGGAATGCTGCGCCGACTGCCCTCCACGACCTTCCTCCGGGCGTGCTGCATCAGTGCCGCCATCGTTCGTCTGGTGTGCAGTTCCGCCTTGGATTTCGTTTCGAGCAACGCTTTGCGTGCCCTGGGCGTTTGCAACCGTGATTGTCTCGCTGCGTGTGTCGTCGTCGATGGTCTGGATGGTGCCCGACGCGTTATTCACCTGGATGCCGCGAATTGCGAAGCTCGGCGGTTTGATGGCAATTGTCGGCGCCTCGCTATGCGGGTTGGTAACAGGGCGGCTCGCTGTGCTGTCGCCGGCGTTTCCGGCGTTTCCGGCGTTTCCGGCGTTCTCTGCGTGTACCGGTGAAGATTTCGTGCTGTCCGCCGTCTCGTCGCGTTTGATGGTCGCACGCGCGATTTGCGCCGAACCGGTGCGGTCGGTCTCATTGGTCTGGTCGCTCGGCTCACCGTTTCCGGCGTTCCCGGCTTGTGCCGAAGCATCATTGGTGTTGTCCGCTTCCTGCGCAGCCGCCTTGCGTCGGGCTTCCTCGCGCAGCATCGCGTCACGCCGCTCCCCGGCATCCAGCAGAGTGCCGACTGTGATGGTGCTCGGCGGCTTGCCGTCGGAACGGTGGATTGATGCGGCAGGGGACCGCGATCCGGTCGCAAGGCTCAGCTGGTGGGCGAGCCGTTCGACTTGAGCCTTGAACTGGATGATTTTCTGGCTGTCTGCATCGCTGAGCGCCTGAATGAATTCGCCGACCTGCTCCATTTGCAGCCACAGATTGGCCCGCAACATGATCAGGCTGTCCAGACGCGAACCCAGCATCCGTCCGTATGCCGCCAACACCGCATTGCGGTGCGGTTCGTCAAGCTTGCCGAAAATCCATGCAAGATCGCGTGCCGGATCGTTGATCTGCATGTCTTGCCAGTTGACGATTGAGGTGATCGTCGAGCCTGAGAACAGAATGTCCCCGTCATGGAATCCACCATGCACCAGGCAAGTGGAGAACGACCACAGGCCATCCGTGTCGAGTACCGCCGTCCAGCTTGACGTGATTTCCTGGGGGATATGCCCGGCTTGCCTGAGACGCTTGATCCATGCGACCAGTTGCGCCCTGATTTGGCCGGTTGCATACGCTGGATAATGCTCTTGCGGAATGAACGCCGGATTGAGCCGGTGAATCGCGCCGATCGCCGTGCCGACGCTGGCGCAATCATCCAAGGTCAGCAGGTCAAGTGGCCGTGACATGCCATCGAAATGCGGCGAAACCATGACCGCGGTCGTGCCGGTCGGGCCATGCTCGTCGTCCCCGTCGGAACTGGCGAGTACACGGTCGACGGCGAAACCGAGCGCAGCAGGCTCCTTCGCCCGCTGCAGCGCCTGGGCGGCCTTGATACGCCCGCGCAGATGCTTGCGACCCGCTTCGGTGTCGCTGGCATGCACGTCATACAGGCGTCCTGAGGAGTCCTGTACGACGGCATGGTCGATGCCTCGGGCTTCGTCGGTGGCGTTGCCTTGGTTGCTGGCGCGTACGCCTGCCACGGAAATGTCCGGCATGACGGCCGACGCCAAGGCCGCCAGCATAAAATCGCTTCGCTGATTCACAGTTCCACAGTAATACAGGCAATCGCCTGAATCGAGCAGGATTCGGCATGTTGGGCGGAAAAACCGTGTACAGGAATACGGGCGCGGCATGGATGGAATGACTTGATGGCGATTGTCGGTAAAGTCCAGTTTGGCGTGGTATGGCTCAATTGCGGTCTGCCGGCTCGGCCGGGTATGCATCGATGATGGTCATTCGGCTGGGCTTTTCCTAGGTATTCCGGCTTTTTTCAAGTCGGATGCCTTACATGTATGGGTTCCGTTCTGTTTCTGTGGACTGGATTCATGTTCGGCCGCCGATTTCGGATTCAGTCCTGATACATGTCCTGCCGCGGAATGGCCGGCGGGCTTCATCTGTTGGTATTCCGCCATTCCTTATGGTCCTGTACTCCCGTGTCCGCGGGTCTCTCGGACTGGATTCATGTTCGGCCGCCGATTTCGGATTTGGTCCTGGCGCATGTCCTAGCATGGAATAGCCGGTGGATCTCATCTCTTGGTATTCCGCCATTTCCTATGCCCGGCATTCTCGCGCATACCGGTTTGTGTCCTGTTCTGTGGACTGGATTCATGTTCGGTCGCCGATTTCGGATTCAGTCCTGATACATGTCCTGCCGCGGAATGGCCGGCGGGCTTCATCTGTTGGTATTCCGCCATTCCTTATGGTCCTGTACTCCCGTGTCCGCGGGTCTCTCGGACTGGATTCATATTCGAGCCTCGATTTTGGATTTGGTCCAGCTGCATGCCCTGCCGTGTGATGGCCGATGGGTCTCCTCTCTTGGTATTCCGCCATTTCCTGGGGGTCGGCGCTCCCATATCCGACGATTTGCGCCCTGTTGCCCGGACTGAATCGCTGATTGACATTCGACAACGGGTATAGTCCAAGATTCCAACTGAGCGCCGCTTCAACTCTTGGCTCCCACCGCCCGCCGTGCGCCAACTCGCAATCGCCATGCGCAACGCCAAGCAGGGACACCATCCACCATCCCGCCATCCGTGTCAAGTTTGCACGCGGTCGTGCCGGCTGACACAATAGCGAGGTATGAATGGTTCGGTTGAGGATGATGTGCTCGCAGGCCTCGATGATGCGCAACGCGAAGCTGCCACGGCGTTGGACGGACCGGTGCGGATTGTGGCGTGTGCAGGCGCCGGTAAAACGCGCACCATCACGCGGCGCATCGCCTACGGCTGCCGAACGGGCGCCTGGGATGCCCGAGGAGTCCTCGCCGTCACCTTCTCCGTGAAAGCCGCCGCCGAGATGCGTGCCCGGCTCGGCACGCTTGGTGTCGGCGATGACGTGACCGCGACGACATTCCATTCGGCTGCCCTCCACCAGCTTCGTCGCGTATGGCCGGATGTCTGCGGCGCGCCGTTCCCTCATGTCACCGACCGTCCGCAGGAGCTTACCGCGCGGGCGTTGCGTCGCACGGTGAATCCGGAAGGTCTTGACCCCACCCAGACCGGATTGCCCGCAGTACGCGATGTGCTCGCTGAAATCAACTGGTGCAAGGTGCAGCTCATCGCACCCGACGATTATGGCAGGGTTTGCGCCGCCACTCACCGGCAGCCGCCTATCGGCTTGGAACCTGACCGTTTCGCTGACGTATATACAGCGTATGAACAAGAGAAATCGGCGACAGGGCATATTGATTTCAATGACATTCTGCTCATGGCGTGTCATGTGATTGACGATGATGCGGATGCCGCGCGTGCCATCCGCCGTTCGATCCGGTGGCTGACCGTTGACGAATATCAGGATGTTTCGCCGCTTCAGCATCGTCTGCTGACCCGTTGGCTGGGCGACAACCGGAACATCTGCGTGGTGGGGGACCCGGCGCAGACCATCTACTCGTTCGCCGGGGCGAGCAGCTATGACCTGTTGCATTTCACCGAGGAATTCTCGCCTGTCGCTGCGGATATCAGTTTGCGCACTGATTATCGCTCGACACCGCAGATTGTGGGGTATGCGAACCGGATTCTTGCTGCTTCTCCCGAACGCGAGCACTACTTGCGTCTGGAATCCGGCCGTGGTGCGGGGGTGCGCGTGGTTCGCACCCAATACGATGACGACGAGCAGGAAGCCCAGGGTATCGCCGCCCGGATTGCAAGGCTTGTAGCACAAGGCGTGTCGGCATCTGATATCGCGGTGCTGACGCGCATCAACGCCCAACAGCAGCATGTATGTGCCGCGTTGCGAGGGCAAGGATTGCGGTTCCGTGTGCGTCGTGATGCCGGTTGGCAGTCGTCGCCGCTTGCCGATGAAACGCAGGAACAAGCGGCGCTGCTTGAGGCCAAGGGGATTGTGAAGGATTCCTCTGCTGTAACGGTATCCACGATTCATGCGTCGAAGGGTCTGGAATTCCCACACGTGTTCATTGTTGGCTGTTCGGAGGGGCTGTTACCGTACGGGTCTCCGGCGCCCGGTGAAGCGCTTGAGGAGGAACGCCGGTTGATGTACGTGGGGGTCACTCGTGCTGAGGATACATTGCACTTGTCGTTTGCAGCCCGGCAGTCGAGCGATACGGGCGCGCGCCGACGCCCGAGCCGTTTTCTGGTGTGACTGCCGTGCGTCTGGATTTAGACGACCGGCGGCTGACCAGCTGCGTCAGGTAAAGGTTGATAACGCCTCAAGGTTTGACGGGATGATGCCGCCGAACGGTCAAGCGGTGGGCCGTGACCGCAAGTGGCAACATCATCCTGTCTATCGTTATGGTCGTCGGAGTCTTAGGAATTAGTCGTCCTCGCCGGTGCCATTCCCATTGTCGGCGCCGCCTTGAGCGGTACCGCTTTGAGCATCACCGCCTTGAGCAGTGTTGCCCTCGCCGGCACCATCCACGTGATTGCCGCTGTCCTGGGCCGGATGCCCCGGATTCTGGCCATCCTCACCATTTGGGCTGTGCTGATTGTTCTGGGCGGATTCCGCGTCCGACCCCGCTTCGGATTGGTTCTGGCTGCGCGCGTCCTCATCCAACAGTTTGGACAGCTCCGCATCCCAATCGATTCCTGTGCTCTCAGCTCCTTGAGCACCCGTCTGTCCTGCAGCATCCGCATCAGCGCCGGAAGTCGCGGCACCCGACGTAACTTCGTCGCCGGCATGCTCGCCGGGCAGTTTCGGCAGCAGATCAGGGTGCGACCACTTCGCGTCACGGCGTTCCATACCGAAATCCGCGTCGATTCGCGCCCACAGATCGGCTGCTTCCCTGATGCGCTTGGGGCGCAACTGCAATCCCAGCAGCGATTCGAAAGTCCGTTGCGCCGGCCCGCCGACCGCGCGCTCGCGGCGCATCATTTCACGCAATTGATCCAAATGCGGCAGGTGTGCCATGCCGGCCTTCCATGTGACGCAATCGGTCCAGCCCTCCACGAGCGTCAGCAGCTCCTCGAGGCTTGCCAGAGCCTCACGCTGCTCCGGTGTATCGGGGATGGCCACGTTGGTGAGGTTCACCGCGCCGGAGAAGGAATCCGGGTTCATGATTTCCGCATCGCGCAGCTGCTCTTCCATCGCGTCCAAATCAATGCGCGTTCCGCGTGCGTACTTGCCGATCAGCGCCTCGAATCGAGGCATAAGCCAAGGAACCGAAGCGAACAGCCTGGCATGCGCTTCTTCCTGCAACGCGAGGAAAGCGAGCACCTCGCTTTGGTCGATATCAAGCGAACGCGCGTATTCAATGGCGTTTTGCGCGATCAACCCGCCCGCCGGATTATTGAGCAGCGGCACGCCCTGGTCGAAACTGCCGCGGACTTCATGCGACAAATCGCCGGCGGCGTGGCCCAATTGCATGGCGAATGACGTATTCGCCAGTAGCTTGACAATTTGTGACGGATTCTTGAGATTCTCTGGAATCGGCAGCGGAATCGGGCCTGCGTAAATACCGGCGATATCGCCGTCGAACGCGTCCCCGAGCCGTTCGGAAACCACCGATGCCAGGGCCTCGTTCATCGCGGATGCGACTGGCCCGGCGAATTTCGCCCATGAATCAAGCGTGCCGTTGACCCAGTCGGCGCGGGTGAGCACTTCGGTTTCGCCCGGAGCGGGGTCGAATTCGCAGGCACTGTCCAGCCACAGGTTCGCCTCGCTGGCGGCACGCCGTACGCTGGCGGCGTCTTGCGCGTTGACGGATTGCCATGATGATTCGTCGTTGGCGCGGTCGAGCGCGATGGTTGCCGCGAGCTTCACGTTGATTGGCCCGCGCTCGACGGTCTGCTGCATTTCGGCCAAAGAATTCAGCCCGCCTTCTGTGAAGGCTTTCATCATTGCCCGCACTTCATCAGGCTTCGGCAGCTTCTGTGGATCCTGCTGCGCCAGTTGGTCCCGGACCTCCTGCGGCAGTTGGGAAAGCTGCTGCCAAGCCATCTCTCCCTGGATCGGGCCAAAACAATCGATGAGCCACTGGTGTATCGCGTGTTCGTCCATGACCTGTCATCCTTCGGTTGAGAGTGGGCGCGTAAGTACCCCTAATGATACAGTCAGCCGCCTCATTGTTCGCTGATGGTGAGCGGATTGCGGCGAGAGCTGTGAAATGCCGCCATGCGGACGGTGATGGACAGCAATTCATGGTGGTCGGTGGAGGGGCCGGCGTTTGGCGATGGCAATTGCCTGCCATACCGCCCGCATATGGCCATGACGGCAGGTGACTGGCTAGTATGGCGGTATGAGTTTCACGCGCTCCATCCAAGCCGCCGCAGCGTTCCTGCGTCGCGCACGCAACGATTTCGACCGACGCAGCCTCGGCTATTATGCAGGCGCGTTCTGCGTTCTGCTGTGCGGGCTTGTCCTGCTCATGCCCAGTCCGTATGTGATTGAAACGCCTGGTCCTACACGCAACGTGCTCGGCACGTCGTCAGGTAAGCAGATCATCGCGATATCCGGCGCTCGCACACACAAGCAGTCGGGCAAACTACTCATGGTAACGGTCAACGCTTCCGGCGTGCCGGGGTATCCGGTACCCAATATCGCGACGCTTGTCATGTATTTCCGCCCCGACACGACCGTGCTACCGAGCGAGGCGGTGTTCACTCCCGGCCAGACCTCCGAGGAATACGATAAGGAAGCCAATAAGGAGATGTCCTCGTCGCAGAAAGCGGCCACCAAACAGGCGCTCGCGTATGCCAAGAAACTCGGTGTGGATGTTTCCGGCGTCAACGTTGATATGCATATTGACGATATCGGCGGTCCGTCCGCCGGCATGATGTATACGCTCGGTGTAATCAGCAAGCTGACAGCCCGCGATGAGACGGGCGGCAAGACGATCGCGGGGACGGGAACCATGGAAAGTAACGGCAAAGTCGGTGCTATTGGCGGGATCCGGCTGAAAATGCAGGGTGCCAAGCGTGACGGTGCCACGTGGTTCCTTGCTCCCGCGTCCAACTGTGACGAGGTCGTCGGCCATGTGCCGTCGGGGCTGCGCGATGTGAAGGTGTCGACGCTCGACGAGGCGTACAAGGCGCTTGTCGCCATCGGTAAAGGCAAGGGGAACAGCCTGCCGCATTGCACGGTGTGAGCTGCGATGTGCGGTGACATGGCAGGTGACTTGGCGGGTAAAGTGTCCAAAAACAGCCATAAGTAACCAATAAGTTCGCGTGTCTTGCTATATTGTGCAACGTGATTGAAACGGCATTTCAAAACGCTGAAGAATTCGGGTTCCGTTCCGGGGACATCGTGCAGGAATGGCTGTGGGATGATGACGTCGACGATTCGATCCGTGAGAAGATTGAACAGTTGACGGGTGAGGAACTCGTTGACGAGGATTATGATTCCGCGGTTGACGGGGTCATCATCTGGTGGCGTGACGGTGACGACGAGGACGAGCTCGCCGACACGATTGTCGATGCGTACGCGGTGCTTGGGGATGACGGCCCGATGTGGGTGCTGTGCCCGAAGCCAGGTCGTGAAGGCGCTCCGAATGCAAGCACGGTGCAATCCGCCGCGCAGACCGCGGGTATGAATGCCGCTACTCCGTTGACAGTCAGCAAGGACTGGAACGGCATTCAGCTGCGTGCCTTCGGCAAAGGTTCCTCCCACTGAACCCTAGCGAGCAACTGTGCCAGCGGCGTCTTAGTCATAGCTGGTTCGTACTCCTCTACAAACTGGTTACGCTGGCGGTGTCCTGAGCGTAGCTAGTTTGTGGAAGTGGCGGATGAGGCGTGGGTGTGTGCCCTGCTCTTGGAATTGCTTGTCAGCTGACCGTTCCCAGGCGCTTATTCATGCCTCTTCTCCTGCTTCTACCGACGCTGAGGGCGTTCTGACCGTCGGCAGAAGCTCTACCGACGCGGGGAGACGGAAATCCGCATATCGTGCAATCCCAATGTTTGCAATGGCTGCGGGAAAGTGGGCGATGAGGGGCTCGAACCCCCGACATCCACCGTGTAAAGGTGGCGCTCTAGCCAACTGAGCTAATCGCCCGCAAATCTCCACTCTACTGCATGACACGCCGCGAGCGCCGCATCCCGGCGTGTTCCCGTCCGGACGCACCGTTGGGAGCGTGCCGAAACAACGCGCTTTTCGGTATGGTTTATGGGTTTTCCCAGCAAAAGAGTCTAAACAATCACGTACAGTTGAGCCTAGGAATATACGTCTAGGAGGTCGGTAGTCAATGGCTAAGAAACCTGAAACCGAACAGGGTGCGTCAGGTATTGCGCTCGTAGGCAAGCGCAAGTGGGGCTATGACGTGCCCCAGGTCGACGAGTTTCTTGAGCGTGCGCACAAGCTGTATGACAGTGAAGGCATGCAGCTGACGCAGAAGGACATTCAGAACGTGTCTTTCGAGATGCGCAAGGGCGGTTACGCAATCGCCCAGGTTGACGCTGCATTGGCAAGACTTGAGCGTGCGGTCGTGGACAAGCAGACGACATGGGAGATCACACAGCACGGCCGAGTGGCGTGGAAAGCCCAGACCGAAGATCTGTATCGTCAAATCGCCGGACATGCGCAGCGTCCGCAGCGTAAGCGTTTCGCCGCAGGCGAGGGCAAGCAACCGTCCTATGACCGCAAGCAGGTGGACCGTTTGGTCGACCAGGTGGTCGACAAGGCAGCCGCGGAACTCGGCATCGACGGGGCTGATCAGGACCAGTCCAAGAAAGACATCGATCTGAACGCCCAGCGTGTCGCCAACGTGATTTTCACCCAGCGCCGCGGCAAGCACGGATATGACGAACGGCAAGTCGATTATTACATCAATGCTTGTGTCCAGTTGCTCAGCCGCATCGAATCCTATGCCCGCGTCGCGGATTATGTGGGAAGCCCGGAAGAGCAGTCTGCTCAGCCGCACGCCAATGGTGGGGTCAAACCGTTGTTCGCCCAGCAGGAGGAAGCAGCGTTGCCGCAGTTCGCTCCTGGATCGGGAGCCGCCGCATACGCTGCTGCTGCGACCCCGCAGTCGTTTGACGCGCTGCATGAGGCTGAACAGGCGATTTTCGTTCCGAGTCAGTCTGATCAGCCGGCTTTCGGCGCGGGAACGCCGGCGGCATCGACTTCCCCGGTGTCTGCGGGAACCCCACAGCATACTTCTGCAGACTCTGCCAACAGTGTGTTTTCTGGCGCTGGGGCGGATTATCTGCCTGCGTTCGGTGTACCGTCGTCCGGCAATGCCGGGGTAGGGCAGCCCACGGCTGCGCAGCAGCTCGATGCTTCGTTGTTCGGAGCTGCCCAAAGCCCTGTTTCCCAAGCCGCCGCATCTGCCAATGCCCAAGGTAGCCCGTCATTGGCGGCACTGGCCAGTAGCAACCAGTCGACGATTTTCCCGAACATGGGTTCCCAGGTCACGCCGGTTCAGGCCGACACGCCTGCGTCTGCTGGTACTGATTCACCCGTTTCTGTGCCGCCGTCGTTCCAGCCGTCGCCGCTGTTCAACGGCCAGTCGGTTCCGCCTGTCGCCGACTTCAATCAGCCCGCTGCCAATCAGTCCTCTGATTTGTTCGCTGCAGCGGCTGCCGGTCCCGCTCCTGCCGCACTGTCTGCGTCTGCTCCGGCCTCGATATTCCCTGCCGGCAATGACTCTGTTTCCGGCAATGGTTCCGTAGACGCGTCCGTTTTCGGCGCGGCGGCATCTGCTGGAGCTCCGTCGGACGCCCCGGCGCATGATTTCTCAGCGGGAATCCAATCGCAGCCGGTATCGATGCCGAGCGCGTTCTCTGCCGCTTCCGTGCAGACGCCGGCAACACCGGTAACACCGATGACGCCAGCAACACCGGCGACACCGGCATCCGCCGCTGCACCGTCGGCATCATCATTCGGCGCACCGAACGCGGACGCCCAAGCTGCCACGGCCGCCGCACCTTCTGTGAATCTGTTCCCGGATGCCAGCGACGACGATTCCCACAGCAACACGTCTGCGTCCGGCTACGGTTTTGACATTCCCGATTTGTCGTTCCCGTCCTTGGGTGACGACCATCAGCAGGGGCGTGACAAGGACTAAAGCTATCGCCTGGCCGCACCTGCGTCGGCATCATTGCGGTTTTCCGGTTCGATTGGGTATGGCTTGCTATGGTTGCCGGTGCATGGCATGGCAATCAGGCGCACATGCAATCAGGCATACCAACCTCGGTGGTACAAACCTGACGCTGTTGGCGAGCTGCGCAACCGACCGAAATCCTTGATTGATTGCCGCCCGAGTGTATCATGTGAACCAGTAGGGGGAGTTGTGCGCTCCCAGAGGTGAATACCGACCGGTTGGCGCTGAACACGGAGCTTCAGGCCGGTCACGAGGAGTAGGAAGCATCCACTGTGATCAGACAATCCACTGTCATCGTGCTCGGGTCAACAGGATCGATCGGCACGCAGGGACTTGACGTCATCGCCCGCCATCCGGACCGCTTCACGGTTACCGGACTTGCAGCGGGCGGCAGCCATGTTGACCTGTTGGCGCAGCAGGCTGCCAAATTCCATGTCCCGCAGGTCGCGATAGCGGACGAATCCAAGGTCGGGGCGTTGCGTGAGACACTCGATCAGGCGGGAGCTTCAAATACCGCCATCCACGCCGGTCATCAGGCGATTGTTGCGCTTGCCGGGTGCGGAGCCGATACGGTGCTCAACGGGATCACCGGATCCATCGGCCTTGAACCGTCCATCGCCGCGCTGCAAGCGGGATCGCAGCTGGCGTTGGCCAACAAGGAGTCCGTGGTCGCTGGCGGTCATCTCCTGTTCAGCGCCCAGGTCCGCGACCAGCAGATCAATCCGGTCGATTCCGAACATTCCGCGATTTGGCAGTCCCTGCGATCCGGGCGCCATAGCGAAGTCTCGAAGCTCATCGTCACCGCTTCAGGCGGTCCGTTCCGCGGTCTGCACCGCGATGAGATGACCGCCATCACCCCCAGCCAAGCGTTAAACCATCCCACGTGGCACATGGGCCCTGTGGTCACGATCAATTCATCCACCCTGATGAACAAAGGGCTGGAGGTCATCGAGGCGAGCCGTTTGTTCAATATTCCGCCGGAGCGGATTGAAGTGACGGTACACCCCCAGTCGATTGTGCATTCGATGGTCGAATTCCGCGATGGCGCGACTATTTGCCAGGCTTCGCCGCCGGACATGCGGCTGCCGATTGCGCTCGGCCTGTCCGCGCCTGAACGACTCGGTGATATCGCCGCCGCGTGTGATTGGACGAAAGCTGCGCAATGGACATTCGAACCATTGGACAATGAAGCGTTCCCCGCGGTGAATCTTGCCCGGCAGTGCCTTGCCGCCTCCGAGAAACATACCGCGGTGCTGAACGCGGCGAATGAGCAGGCTGTTCATGCGTTCCTCGACGGCCGGCTGCCGTATCTGGGCATTGTGGACACGGTCAAGGCGGTGATCGACCAGATGGATGCGGAGCTTCGCGGCGATCCGCTGTTCGCATCCGTGGAGGAAATGGGGCAAGTTGAGCATGAAGCGCGCCAACGTGCCGATGTTTTGATAAACAAGCAGGTGTGAAGGAAAGCATCAGCATTCAAGACGATGAATTGACCGCAAGCGGCGAGACGGGGTTCCGCAAGACAGGCGCCCCTGATATTAGCGAAAGCCCGTTGCATCCGAGGCGCAAGTCCCGCCGCATCATGGTCGGTCCGGTGCCCGTCGGCGGCGGCGCTCCGATTTCCGTGCAGTCGATGACCAACACCCCGACGGTGGACGTGAACGCCACGCTGCGCCAGATCGGTGAGCTCGCGCAGGCGGGTTGCGACATCGTCCGCGTCGCCGTGCCCAGTCAGGATGATGCGGACGCGCTGCCCGCCATCGTCGCGAAATCCCCGCTTCCGGTGATTGCCGACATCCATTTCCAAAGCAAGTATGTTTTCCAGGCGATTGACGCCGGGTGTGCCGCGGTACGTGTCAACCCGGGCAATATCCGCAAGTTCGACGAGGTCGGGCCTTCGATTTGCAAGGCGGCCACGGATGCGGGCATTTCACTGCGTATCGGTGTGAACGCCGGCTCGCTTGATAAGGAGCTGTATGCGAAATACGGCGGGCCGACCCCTGAGGCCCTCGTCGCTTCGGCGTTGAAGGAAGCCCGCATGTTCGAGGACGTTGGCTTCCACGATTTCAAGATTTCCGTCAAACACCATGATCCGGTCACCATGGTCCAGACGTACCGTCTGCTCGCCAGCAAGGGCGATTGGCCGCTGCATCTGGGCGTGACCGAGGCTGGGCCTGCGTGGCAGGGCACTATCAAGTCGTGCCTTGCGTTCGGTGCGTTGCTCGCTGAAGGCATCGGGGACACGATTCGCGTGTCCCTGTCCGCGCCCCCGGTCGAGGAAGTCAAGGTTGGCTGCAAGATTCTTGAGTATCTTGGTCTTCGCCAACGGCATTTCGACATCATCTCCTGCCCGAGCTGCGGGCGCGCGCAGGTCGATGTGATTGAGCTCGCCAAGCAGGTGACGGAAGGGCTGAAAGATATCAAGGCGCCGATTCGTGTCGCGGTTATGGGCTGCATCGTCAATGGCCCAGGGGAGGCGCGCGAGGCTGATTTGGGCGTGGCCTCCGGCAATGGCAAGGGTCAGATTTTCATCAAAGGCAAGGTCATCGAGACCGTACCGGAAGACCAGATTGTTCCCACGCTGCTCGAGCATGCGCGCGAGATCGCTGGACGGATGGAGAGCGAAAGTGCAGCAAGCGGCACGCCCGTCGCGAAAAGTGGCCCGGTTGTCGTCCCGATTACCGGTGGGACCCACCCTAACGCGTAAGAGAATGGAGCGTCCCGGTCGCATACCCAACACACCGTCGGCCCCCCCACCTTCTGCCGACGGTGAGAGTGTTGTGAGCGTCGGTGGAGGGTTCTGCCGACACTGAGTGTGCTGTGAGTGTCGGTAGGAGGTTTTGCCGACACTGAGGCAGTGCTGAGCGTCGGCAGAAGCTGAGGGGGAGTGCGGGATTGTCGATTTAGGTGATCCCGGTCTGGTTCTTGCGACCGGCTGAACGGCCATGGTCCTCGTTAGAATAGTCGATGTGTCGAATCAGGAAGAACGCCAGAGCAGCCCCGAAACCGGCCAAGAAGCCGTCCAGCGCTCCGATATGCATGCCGCCGAACCGACTGCTCGCCAGACCGGCACACTACCCGCTGACACGCTACCCACCGATACAACCGCCGAGCGCGCCCGCCAGCCCAAGCAGGAGCCCGTCGCATGGTCCCGCGGGCATCGTCTCGCCGTCAGCGTTCCCATTTTCATCATTCTTCTCGGCATTCTCGTAGGCGTTTCCCATATCACCGCCGTCAGCGCGAACATCCAGCCGACTGGGCAAACCATGTCCATGCTCACCGGCGACACATCAGTCACGTTCAACAACACCACAGGCCATGCCTTGCCGTCGGTCGGCACCTACAAGGTCACTCAGCGCTATATCACCATCGATGCGAAACGCCCATCCACGGGCGAAATCCAGCATATACGCGTCCTGATCCGAGAGCCGAAAGGCGCCGGGTCGAACCGTCCAGGTGTCGTGTTCATGCACGGCGCCGGGTACGGAACCTGCGACAACTCGTTCGGCGATGTCGCCTATTCGTTGTCATCGGCCGGTTTCGTGACCGCGGTCATCGACAAACCGATATGGTCAACGACAGACATCACCAGGGACTATCCGGCCTCCGCGAAAATCTACGATCAGACAATCAACTATCTGCGATCGCTGAAACAAGTCAATGCCGCCAAAGTCGGCATTTATGCGACATCCGAAAGCACATGGATCAGCTCGTACCTGTTGCGGCTGGATCCGAAGATCGCGTTCCAGGTGCTGCTCAGCCCGATGGTGTTCTCCCCGCGACAGTCGCTCGGCTTCCTCGCTTCACAAGATTTCACTCTGGTCGGTGCGCATAGCGGATACCAGTCAATCGTGCGCCGTGTGTTCGATATGGACGGCACCCTGTTCGGTTTGAAGAATTTCGATCTCGACATCGAACAGCCTGCCGCCTATTCCATCCCCACTTTCGTCGCGTACGGTTCGAAGGACGTGATGACCGCTCAGGTCGAAGGGGCGCGGGAGATTCTCGATTTGGCGCACCGATCGGGCAATTGGGATGTGACCATTCGCAGCTATCCGGTGGCGAATCATGTGCTGCGATTAGGCAACGAGGCAGATTCGGGCACCGGATTCGCTGACGATTACGTCAACGATATGGTCTCGTGGGCGGTCGGAACCGCCGCCGGGCTTGACCAGACCAGCGAGCGGGCGGCCGGTTCGATGCTGTACCAGTCAATCGCGGTGCCGAAAGACCTGCACGCTGACCGCGGACTGACCATCTACGGGGCATGGATTCACATCGCGATGCTGATCACCTTGCTGCTTACACTGATCATTGCTCTGGCGGCGTTGGTGCGTAAAATCGTGTTCATGATCCGCCGCAAAGGCCCGGCACTTGGCTTCAAATACGGGTTCGGCGGGGCGCTGCTGAGCCTGACGATCACTACGCTGGCCACATTCCTCCTGTTCTGCGGCGG
This sequence comes from Bifidobacterium thermophilum, assembly GCF_002846655.1. NCBI lineage: Bacteria > Bacillati > Actinomycetota > Actinomycetes > Bifidobacteriales > Bifidobacteriaceae > Bifidobacterium > Bifidobacterium thermophilum. Next base: position 189,153 of record NZ_PCGX01000007.1, read on the forward strand.
CTTGGGCCAAGTGGTGATGGGTATTGTGCAACTCGCGTGGGGCGGCGCTCCGGCGGAGAATCCGGGCATGATGTTTTGGAGCTGGCCGGTCATCCAAGTGGTGTGCACCTTGGTCGTGTGGGCGTGGTCCCGGGTGTTCACGCGGCTTATCGAAGTCATGCAAACCCGCGGTCTTGCCCAGTTCCCGCCCCGCAAGGGCGCAATCGGTGATGTCGTCAGCGGTCGTGAGCCGGTGCTCGCCTCGACGCGTTTCGCGCGCGTGTTGTTCTGGGTGACGGCGTTCGCCATGTTCCATGTGCTGCTGTTCTTCGCGTTCTGGGGCCTGTTCATCTACTGAGATGTCACAGATCGCTGATTATCGCCCGAGCTGGTGGGCGCGCGCCGCTTGCCGCACGCTGAAAGGTCGCCAAGATGCCGTTGTATCGTGACGAGGGCGTGGTGTTGCGCACTATCAAACTCGGCGAGGCGGACCGCATCGTCACCATCCTCACGCGTAATCACGGCAAGATTCGGGCGGTAGCCAAGGGTGTCCGTCGCGTGAAATCAAGATTCGGCGGCAGACTCGAACCGTTCATGCGCGACGATTTGCTGATCGCTGAAGGCCGTTCGCTTGATGTCGTTTCGCAAGCGGCTTCTATTTCAGCGTATGCGGCCGGCATTGTCGGCGATTTCGAGGCGTATGCTGCGGCGTGTGAGATAGTCGAGACCGCGGACCGCCTGATTTCCACGGAAAATGAGCCTTCGCCCGCCCAGTATCTGCTGCTGGCGGGGGCGTTGAACGCATTGTCCCGTCATGCGCACCCGTGCGCGGCCATCGGTGACTCGTATGTGCTGCGTGCGTTGTCACATGCGGGCTGGACACCGCGGCTTGACGCGTGCGTCGTGTGCGGTGAACGTGACAATCTGGATTTCTTCTCCGTTCCTGCGGGCGGCGTGATGTGCGTGAAAGACCATGTCCCCGGCTCGCATCGGATTACGCTCGACACCCGCGAACAGCTCCAGGCCTTGGTTGAAGGCGATTGGGCGATTCTCGACATGGCCGAAGAGCGTGCCGACACGCACAAACTTGTCGAGGAATGGGGCGAATACTACATGGAACGCCCGATTCGTTCGCTGCGCTTGTTAGATTCATAACTATGGCTTTCGAACATGTGGATTACAAGTCGCTGGATGTGCCGGCGGCTCCGTTCTCAGACCCGTCAATCATCCCGGATTTCCCGAAGGATAAAGTGCCGCGTCACGTGGGCGTGATTATGGACGGCAACGGTCGCTGGGCCAAACAGCGCGGATTGATCCGCACCGATGGTCATCAGGCCGCCGAACCGGTGGTATTTGACACCATCGCTGCTGCAATCGAATGCGGGGTGCGGTATCTGAGCCTGTACACGTTCTCCACGGAGAATTGGAAGCGCTCGCCGCAGGAAGTGCGGTTCCTCATGGGCTTCTCCCGTGACATCATCCACCGCCGCGTCGCCCAGATGGACGAGTGGGGCGTGCGTGTGCGTTGGGCCGGCCGTCGTCCGCGGCTGTGGAAGTCGGTGATTGACGAACTCGAAATGGCTATGGAACGCACGAAGAACAACAAGGTCATCGACGTGGTGTTCTGCATCAACTATGGCGGGCGTGCAGAAATAGCTGATGCGTGCGCGGATATCGCGCGTGAGGTGCGCGCCGGCAAAATCAAGGGTGATCGCGTCACCGAGAAGATGATCGCCGAGCACCTGTACAACCCGGATATTCCGGATTGCGATTTGGTGATCCGAACGTCGGGCGAACAGCGCACCTCGAATTTTTTGGCGTGGCAGGCGGCTTACGCGGAATACGATTTTGTGCCGGAACTGTTCCCGGACTATGGGCGTGAAGCGTTCTGGCGGTCAATCGATCACTACATTCACCGTGATCGTCGGTTCGGTGGAGTGAAGAAGTAAAGCCTGATCCGTCTGGTTGGTCTGTTCGGTGCCGGCGTCTGTTTTGACCTGTGCCATGATCATCAACCGTGTGCCGATGCCGGGTGACCTATGTCTGCTTCTGCCGACGCTCAGGGTGTCGTAAGTGTCGGCAGAAGCTTCTATCGACGTTGAAGGTGTCGTGAGCGTGGGTACTTGTTTCTATCGACGCTGGGGGCGTCGTGAGCGTCGGCAGAAGCTGTTATCGACGCTGAGCAGCCTGTGGGTGTCGGCGGAGGCCTTCATCGACGCTGGGGGCGTCGTGAGCGTCGGCAGAAGCAGATGAGCTCGGATTCGCGTCGCTCCCAGCAGTCTGCGCCGGTTCGGAATCGTCGTGCGTGCGCGGGCCGCCGACGATGGATTCTTTTTCGACGATTGCACAATGAATGCGCGCAGGACCGTCAGTATCCAACGGCGGCATGGACGCGGCATTGTATGATGGCGTGACACGTTCCTGCTCAATCGGGTCGGCGCCTTCAATCATGGAGATGACTTTGCACGCTCCCCAGAATCCCATCTCGTAATGAGGTAATTCCACGCTGGTCAATGCCGGCACGGTGGTGTCGCAGATAACCTCATGATTGTCCACACCGATGACTGACAGATCCTTGCCGATAGTCAGCCCATGCTGAAACGCATAATCATACACATAGACCGCACGGGCGTCGTTGAATGTGAACACGCCATCCGGATGCGTGTCATCGAGCAGCTTGTATACGGCTTCGAGCGCGGGACGCCCGTGGGATACCCGGTTCGTCAGACGTTTCTCGAACGGCAATCCCGAGTCCCGGAGCGCTTGACGGTACCCTTTGAGCCGTCCGACTTGGGCGATGGCAGGCTCATCGCAGCCGATGTATGCAATGCGATGGCACCCGGCGTCAATGAGGCGCATGGTGGCGTCATACCCGATGGCGAATTCGTCCGGCTCAATCCGCGGGTGGATGAAGGTGCGTTCCTCGGCGTTGACCACGACAACCTGCTGGCCGTGGAGTGTCCTCGGCACGTTGATGTGCTGGTTGGCGAATTTGGCATACACGTAACCGTCCACGCCCCAGCTGAGCATACGGGCGATGTCGTCGCTGATATCGCGTTTGTCGTCGGCATTGATGATGAACATCATGTACCCAAGTTGGCGTGCGGCATCTTCCATGCCATGGATGATTTCGCCGGCGTACGGGGTGGTGGCGACTTGGTCACTGATACAAGCGATGGTGTGCGTCCGGCCGCTGCGCAGCGAACTCGCCATGGCGTTGGGATGATATCCGAGTTTGTCGGCGACTTTCCAGACGCGTGCCGCAATTTTGGGGTTGACGCGGCCTTTGTCTCGGTGGTTGATGACCAGCGAGACTGTGGAAGTTGATACGCGCGCCATTGCCGCAATATCTCTCATCGTGACCATATCTTCATTGTACGCAGGATTAACTGTTCAGGTGAGCAACAACCGCGGAATATCAGAAATCGCTGGGGAAATAATGGGCGAGATAGGGGCAGATGGGGAGATAAGGGAAATAGGAGAACATGGCGGATTGGCCAGGAGAGGGAATGACAATGCTCGCCGCAGTGCGACTGGTTGGTCGCTGAGTGATGTGGTTGGCCGGGTTTCTTGGTCGGGCCGGGGGATATCCCGCCGTGGTGTGGCGGGGTGGTTGCATGGCGGCGAGATGCCGCAGGTTTCGTGGGTGAGCCAAAATGGTATCGGCGGGCGGTGCGACTGAACCGTCGCACCGCCCGCCGATGATCACACACCGAGACTGCGCGTAATCACCGCTTGTCGGCAAGCCCGATCGAGGCGAGCGTGTGCACAGTGAGGTCACGCACCGCCATGCCGCCGGATTCGGCAGCGAGCACAACAGCCCGCGGCCCGGCAGACGGGTAACTGTAGGAGCTCATTACCTGGCTGCCGTCGTTGATATACACCTCGACGCAACCGCGGTCGACAAACACACGCAGCTTGAGCAATCCCGATGCCAGTTCCTGTTCACTCAGCGGTGCGGCACGGTACCCGCGATCGCCTCGCGCCGCCGCTTGACGGTCGATAACCACCCGCTGTGTCTGCGCATCGTAGCCGATTGCGGTGAATGCGCCGTCATCGGTCGCATGGACGCGCAGTCCGGCGCGCTCAGCGGTGGTTTCGCGCAGGTCGATTGTCATTTCGATTTCCACTGCCTGGGCATCCGGCATGATGGTCTTCAGCTCGTTAGTATCAAGCCGAACCGATCCGAATTCGGTGGTGTGCTTGCGCAGTCCGGTCATTTCCGCTACCGGAGCGGTGTGCAGATCGCCGTCGTCGCCAAGCGTGATTTCACGCGGCAGGGTGAGATTGCCGCACCAGCCGTCATCCTCCATGGGGATTGGCGGGGTGAACGGGCTCATCCAGCCGTACATGATGTGCCGGTCGCCGTCGGTGAAGGATTGCGGGGCGTAGAAGTTATGCCCCCAATCCCACAGACGGAACTCACTATCCGGCTCGAAGGCCTCGCCAGGCGTCCAATCGCCGATGATGTATCCGGCGTTGCTCACATTGCGATTCATGAACCCGCTCGGCTTGGCGCCCATCGCGGAGAAACCAATGACCCAACGTTCCCGCCCGTGAGAGTCGCGAATCGGGAAGAAATCAGGGCATTCGAGCATATACACGTCAGGATCGGGATGTTCGAACAGCACGCGCTCGTACGTCCAGCGCACCATGTCGTGCGAGGAGAACAGCCACATCTGGCCACGATGCTCCTTGGAAGTCACACCGAAGGTCATGTACCAGGTGTCGCCGGTTTTCCACACTTTCGGGTCGCGATAGTTGTGAGAGACGCGGTCGAGCGGGCAATCGATGATCATGCCGCGCTTGGTGGCGTGGGTGAGCTCATCGTTGTCGGCCTCGGCGAGCATCTGCACCTGCCAGTCGCCATCGGCGTTGTCGTGCCCGTTGGCCCAACGATGCCCGGTGTAGTAGAAGCGCAGCTTGCCGTCATCGCCAATCACTGCCGAACCGGAGAACACGCCGTCTTTCTCCTGCTCGAGCGACGGGGCGAACATAATCGGTTCGCGCCGCCAATGCAGCATGTCGGGAGAGGAAACGTGTCCCCAGTGCATGGGGCCCCACTGCGTGCCGTACGGGTGAAGCTGGTAGAAGACATGCCAGCGGCCTTTGTAGTGGCACAGCCCGTTGGGGTCGTTGATCCAGCCGCCGTTGGAAGCGATATGGAACAGGGGGTACCAGCGGTCGTTGCGGGTTGCGGCGAGTTTGCGGACGCCCGCCTCCGCTTGTTCAAGCTGCAGTGCATGGTCGCGGATGGGTGTGAGCACTGGCTGCGCTGGAGTGAAACCGGAAGCGAAGGTCGTCGCGGTGTTCTGCGAGCCTTCGGTGTGAGTGGTGTTGGTCATAATCATCCTTGATTTGATTGATGTAATTGATTTGATTGATTTGATTGATGTGATTGATGATGTGGCGCTGACCGCTTCCGCAAGACGGGCGATGGCTTGGGAAGCGTGCCGCTTGCGGAACACGGTCAGAGATGGATGCGGGAGTCAGAGGATTCTGGAGCGAAGGGGAAGACGGCCGTTCGGCGTAGATGTCGGTTCTGAACGTCGGTACCGAACGACGTCAGTCCTGAACCGACACCCGTCCTGCATGTCAGACCGAGCGTCAGCTCTGAGAACCGGCTGCCGCCTCCATCGCGCGCTTCTGTTTGTCGGTGTAGAACGGGTCGCCGCCGACTTCCTGATCGTCGCGCTTGATCACGAAGATGCCGTAAATCAACGCCGCGAGCACAATGCCCGAAATGGTGAAGAAGGTCGGACGGTCACCCAAATGGTCATGCAGCGCGCCCAGCGGAGTGGAGAAGATCACCTGACCGACCTGGGATGCAATCTGGAAGCCCACCATGTACAGGGTCGCGGACAGCTTCGTGTCGAAGTGCAAGGTGAAGTAGCGGAACGCAGGCAGGCAGAACAGCGGCACCTCGATGGAGTGGAACAGCTTGACGATGGACACGGCGACGGGATCGTGGAACACGCCGCACAGGCCGATGCGCAGGAACATCACCGTGGCGCCCAACAGCAGCGCGTTGCGCACGCCGATCTTGCGCATGATGATCGGAACGACACCCATCATGGCCGACTCGAGGAACACTTGGAACGAATTGAGCGTGCCGTATGTCGCGTTGCCGATTTCCGTGGTGGGGAACAGGGAAGCGTAATAGTTCGGGAACATCTGCTGGTCGAACACGGTGTAGAAGGTGTTGGTCAGCAGCATGAATACGATGAGCACCCACAGGGTCGGCATCTTGAGGACGGAGACCATTTCCTTGAGCGACGGGTTGGTCGGAGCGGCATTCGGGTCGGCTTCCTTGCGCAGCTCATCCTTCTGCTCGGAAGGAACCCAGAACAGGTAGACGCACAGCATACCCACCCCGAACAGCGAGCTGACCCAGAAGTTGAGCATCGGGTTGATGTTGAACAGGAAGCCGGCGCACAAGGCGACAATCGCGTAGCCGAAGGAGCCCCAGGCGCGTGACTGGCCGTATTCGAAGCCGAAATGGCGTGAATAGCGTTCCGTGACCGCTTCGATGAGCGAGCAGCCCGCCATGAATCCGGCGGACAGCACCACCGAGCCGAGCAGCACGCCGATCATGCGGACCGTGCCGCCGGCGTTGAGCATCGGCGCATACACGAACTGCACGAACGGGCCGACGCATGCCGCGATCGCCGAAACAACAACAACCAGGCGGCGCTTGATGCCGAGCTGGTCTTGAATCGTGCCGTAGGCGAACATGATGATGAGCGTCGCCAGCGAGTTGATCGAGTAGATTTCACCTTGCTGTGCAGAGGTCATGCCCAGTCCGTGCGTGGGATCGGTGAGCCAGCGGGAGAAGAAGGACCACCAGATGCCCCACGAGCAGAAGAACATGAAGATGCCGAACGAGCTTTGCAAGTAGGAGGGATTGCTCCATGTCGATGGCGATTTCTTGGTGTGTGTCGTATCCATGATGGCCTCTTTCTGGTAGATTCCGCTGCTATGCGGTTGCGTCATTGTCCTTTGGCTTGTATTGATGTTGATTTGTCGGTGCCAGTAGCGAGCTGGTTTGGCAAGGCTGCTGCGCTTTGCTGTATGGATAACAATAGGGGGTAAAACGGTTTACGTCAATCGGTTTACGTGCGGCGTGTCGTGCGGCTTGTGCGTGCAACTTGTGGGGAAACGGTACGCTGTGATGCGGCGGAATGGAGTGCGGTGAGGCGTGGTCGGGGGCATGTTCGGAGTGGTGTGGTTGGGGGTGTGTAGCCGGGGGTGTGGCGAGACGCAACGGGGAATCGGATATCTCACTGTGGTGTGACCGGTCGGTCGCACGGCATGGTGATGCCGTCCGGTTTGGTGGATGATTAGGGGGGCATCTTGTCGTGGTGTGACCGGACGGTCGCGCTACGGCGTGGTTGGCGGGTTCCATTGGTAGTTGATTTGGCATCTTGCCACTGCGCGATCGACGGATATGACAGCCGATCGCAACAATCTCGCCCACCGTATCGCCGCCTTCCGCGACCATGCGCACTACTCGCGCACCGACTTCTTGTCGATGAGCTTGCAGTGGATCGTCGCGGGGATTGGCGCGTCGAGCGGCGGCAGGGGAGCGGTCGTCTCCGGCCACACCGAGGTGTCGACGTCATGCCCTTCGATGATGGAAATCAGCCGACACGCCCCCCAATACCCCATCTCGTAATGCGGCAGTTCGACTGTGGTCAAGAGCGGTTCGAGGGTTTCGGCGAACACGCGGTGGTTATCCACACCGACCACGGAAATATCGCGCCCCACGGTCAGCCCCCGTCGCGCAGCGCATTCATACACATACCATGCTCGGGCATCGTTGAAGCAGAAGAACCCGTCCGGCTGCTGCTCGTCGAACAGCTTGCTGACTGCTCGTAATGCCGGCCCGTTGTTGAGCACATCGACATGTAGCGCGTCGTCGATTGGCATCCCGGCGTCGCTGAGCGCGGCCTGGTATCCGCGCAGGCGTCGGGGCTGTGCGATGAGCGGCTCCGAGCACCCGACGTATGCGATCCGTTTGCATCCCGCGTCGATCAGCCGTTTGGTGGCGTCGTATCCGATTCGGAATTCGTCGGGTTCGACGCTGGGGAATCGTTTGTTGCGGTCGGTGGCATCGAGAAGAACCAGCGGATAATCGGTGAGGGCTTGAGGCACGTCGGTGATACGGTTGGACATTTTCGAATACAGGAATCCGTCGACACCGTACCGTCGGAGTGCGGTGAGCTCTTGCTCTTCGTTGGCCATGCCGTCGGTGCTGACGGTGAGAAGCACGTACCCGTATGAGCTGGCCGCGTCTTGCGCGCCGAGGATGATGCCGCCTGCGTATGGGGTGGTGGCGACTTCTTCGCTGATGAAGCCGAGCATATGCGTGCGGCTGGTGCGTAGACTGCGCGCCAGTTGGTTGGGATGATAGCCGAGCTTTGCGGCGGTCTGTCGAATGAGTTCCGCGGTCTGCGGCTTGACGTGTCCGGCGTCACGGCCGTTGAGTACGAGGGATACGCTGGCTTTTGACACTCCTGCGATGTCAGCGACGTCCTGCATGGTGGTCATGGATAGCTTGGCCTTTCTTCTTGCTGTTGCTACCGGCGACCATTGTAAGCGATGTGTTGTCAAAATCGCTGTGCACGGGTATTGCGAATCTTGCTGCGGTGCGACTGTTGTGTTGCGTGGCGGTGGGATATGTTCGGCTGCGGCGTTGGATTGGTTGGTGTTTTGCTGCGGTGTGATTGTTGCGTTGTACCCCGGCTGGATATCTCGGGTGGCATTGCCGGATTGGTCGGTATCTCGCCGTGGTGCGACGCCACTGTCACACCACGGCAAGATCGCTGTCACTTCGCCTGTTCGGCCTTCCCGTCGAGGATTTCGTTGACGAGTTCCTGCTTGGCGTGAATCTGCCCGCTGAATCCGGGGCGGATGTCCAGCCGGATGACCACATCAGTGCGGTATCCCTGCCCGGCGAGCTTCATGGTCGCATCGCGAATGGTGGCGAGCACCTGATCGAGGTCGCCTTCAATATTGGTGAACATGGCGTTGGTTTCGTTGGGCAGCCCGGATTGGCGGATGACATCGACCGCTTGCGCCACATACGTCGATTTTTCGGGGCTTGCCCCGGCGGGACTGATAGCGACGGCGGCAACGGTGTTGATATATGGTTTGCCGGTTTCGGGATCGACAGGCACTTGCTGACGTTCCGCATTGCGATCGAGGGTCATGATTCGTCCTTTCTCATGGGAATCCGCAAGAAGTCGTTCTGGGGCTGCGCGGATTCACGGCTGATTGTTGTTGATTATTGTCGATATCGATTATCTCCGGTCACGATGACGAGGAACGCTCGCCACTGTCGAGGACATTGCCGAGGCCACAGCCGCGGTCATCGTCACCATCATCGTCATTGTCACTGTCAGATCACGCTTGTCGCACCTCTGTCGTCACTTCCGCTGTCACCGCCATCGCCACGCGTGATCCATAGGCCCCGAACCGTGACCCAAATCCAGTCCCGCGCCGATGGCACCGGTCAGGTAAGCCTTGCCGTCGCGAATCGCCGACGTCAATGTCTCTTCTCGTGCCAGTGCGCTCGCAATCGCGCTCGAAAGCGTGCATCCAGTCCCGTGTGTGTTGGGATTGTCGATATGCTCGCCGCGGAACCAAGTCACGTCACCGTCCGGTTCGGCCACCACGTCGTTTGCGCCCTGCATGCTGTGCCCGCCTTTGACCAAGACCGCGCATCCGTAGCGCGCAGCCATGCGTCTGGCGGCGTCCGCCATCGCATCCGGGGTGTCGATTGAGCCGGCAGCCAGTTCGCAGAGTACTTCTGCTTCGGGAATGTTCGGGGTGATGAGCCGGCACAGTCCGAACAGGCCGGTCAAGGCGCTTTCAGCGTTCTCGTCGAGCAGCCGTGTTCCGCTGGAAGAAACCATGACCGGGTCAAGCACGACGTTTGCGGCTTGATACGTTCGCAGCGCATCCCCGATTACTTCGATGAGCCGGGCGTTGGATACCATGCCGATTTTTGTAGCGGCAGGCGGAATATCGGTGTATACAGCATCCAACTGGGCGGCGAGGATGCCGGGGCTCACGTCTTCGACCGCGCTGACACCTTGGGTGTTTTGCGCGGTGATGGATGTGATGGCGCTCATGCCGTAGACCCCGCACGCGAGCATGGTTTTCAGGTCCGCTTGGATGCCTGCGCCGCCGGAGCAGTCGCTGCCGGCGATGGTGAGAACGGCCGGCAGGGTCTCGGTTGCATGCTTCGCTGATCCGCTGAGCGAATCGTGCGAAGGCGCTTGCACCGGCAATGTGTCACTCATGCGTGGATTCCTTCGGTAGCGGCGGCGACACCTGTAGCGGTCTGGGCATCGCCATCGTCAGCATTTTTCACACCGCTCACATTCGCGCCAACCTGCACGCCTGCCGCGCCGCCGCGCGAGTCGACCCCGGCGACAATGCGCTCCTGCGCCGCTGCGTTCCCGTACTTCTTGCGGATATTCTGCGAAATCGCCATCGAGCAGAACTTCGGCCCGCACATCGAGCAGAAATGCGCCATTTTCGCAGGTTCCGCAGGCAGCGTGTCGTCATGGTAGGCGATGGCGGTGTCCGGATCATACGACAGGTTGAACTGGTCAAGCCAGCGGAATTCGAAACGCGCCTTCGAAATCGCGAGGTCACGGTCCTGCGCGTGCGGGTGGTGTTTGGCGATATCCGCCGCGTGGCAGGCGATCTTGTACGTGATGACCCCCTGCTTGACATCATCCTTGTTCGGCAGGCCCAAATGCTCTTTCGGAGTCACGTAGCAGAGCATGGCGGTGCCGTAGCGTGCGATTTCCACGCCGCCGATCGCGGAGGTGATGTGGTCGTAGCCGGGGGCGGTGTCGGTGGTCAGCGGGCCGAGTGTGTAGAACGGCGCGCCCTTGCAGATCGCCTGCTCCATTTCGATGTTCATACGCACTGTGTCGAAGGGGATATGCCCCGGTCCTTCGACCATGACCTGCACGTCATGATCCCATGCGCGCTGGGTGAGTTCGCCGAGCGTCATGAGCTCGGCAATCTGGGCGGCGTCGTTCGCATCCGCGAGGCTTCCGGGCCGCAGACCGTCACCGAGCGAGAAGGCCACGTCGTATTTGGCGAAGATATCGCATAATTCGTCGAAATGCGTGTACAGGAAGCTTTCCCGCTCATGCTGCATGCACCATTGCGCCATGATTGAACCGCCGCGCGAGACGATGCCGGTCACGCGGTTCGCGGTCAGCGGCACGTAACGCAGCAACACACCCGCATGGATGGTCATGTAGTCCACGCCCTGCTCGCATTGCTCGATCACGGTGTCGCGGAACAGTTCCCAGCTGAGTTTGGTCGCATCATCCTCGACTTTTTCCAGCGCCTGGTACATCGGCACCGTGCCGATCGGAACGGGGGAGTTGCGCAGAATCCACTCGCGGGTGGTATGGATGTCGTTGCCGGTAGACAGGTCCATGACCGTGTCCGCACCCCACTTGGTAGCCCACGTGAGCTTGTCCACTTCTTCGTCGATGGATGACGACACCGCGGAATTGCCCATATTCGCGTTGAGTTTGGTGAGGAATTTCGTACCGATGATCATCGGCTCAGCTTCAGGATGGTTGATATTGCAAGGCATGACGGCACGACCGGCTGCAAGTTCGGAACGGACGAGCTCGGTGTCACAATGTTCGCGCGCCGCGACGAAGCGCATTTCCGGCGTGATGATGTTGTGCCGCGCATACCACATCTGCGTGACCGGATGCCCTGCCGCTTTCAATGGATTATGCTTGCGTCCACGCCATTCCTTGGTCGCTTTGCCGCGTTTGACCGCGCGCTTGCCGTCATCGGCGAGGTTGCGCTCGCGGCCTTCGTATTCGACGACGTCCCCTCGGTCGCGGATCCAGTCGAGGCGCAGTGGCGCGAGCCCTTCTTTCGGGTCGCATGAGGGGCCTTCGGTGTTGTAATCGTGGAACGGCGGGTTCGGGCCGACGCCGGGGGTGTCGGAGAGTTTGATTTCGGTGTAGGGCACGTCAAGGTCGTAGCTGCCCGATTCGTTCTCGAAATGGACGCGTTCGGTTTTGCGGATGTGTGCCTTGTCGCGTTGCGTGCAGCCGCGTGCGGCGATGTCAACGCGCTGCTGTTTGGCGAGTCGTGCGGCTTCCTTTGCGGCTTTCGCGTTGGTGAAGTTGCCGGATTTGGCGGCTTGTGAACAGTTAAGTGAGGTGGCGGGCGAATTGCCGTCCGCCACCTCAATAGCGTCCCCCACAGATGTTGTCCCCGCTGCCGGTGCGCTCGAGATGGTGCGCGCCGCGTATCCGTGATGTCCGCTGCCGCGTACGCTGCGCCACGCATCCACCATCGCTTGGGTGGTGGCTTTCGGGTCCTCAGCCCCGGCGATTGCTGAGACCACGAACCAGCCGGCGGCTTTGGAGGCTGCCAAATCGTGCATGTCGGCGAGCGTCACGCCTCCGCCAATGACGACCGGATAGTCGCTGGCGGCGCAAATGGTGTTGATGAGATCGATGCTCAGGAAATGCTTGCTGCCGTCATTTTCGACGACGATGGCTTCGGGCTTGGTGGTTGAGGGGTGCAGCGGTGCGGCGCCGATGTAGTCGATGCAGCCGCTGGGCAGTTCGTTGATGAGTTTGACGAGACTTTCGGTTTCCGCGCTCAATCCGATGATGGCGTCGTCGCCGAGCAGCTGTCGTGCTTCGCGGGGGTCCATATCGTCTTGTCCGATGTGTACGCCGTCGACTTTGATACCGAGGTTGCGGCACTGCCAGACTACGTCTACACGGTCGTCGATGACGAATGCGACGGTGTCGGACTTGCCGTTGTCTTCGATGATTTGTGCGATATCGCGTGCGGTTTCGGTCAACTGTTTGGCGTCTGCGGTTTTGTCGCGCAGTTGGATGAACGTTGCTCCGCCTTGCAGTGCGTCGTCGACGATGTCGCCGACCGGCCGGCCTTTGGTGTCTTGTGATCCGAGGATGCAGTAGGCGGTCAGGTCGAAGCTGTCGCGCATGGAAGCGTAGGGGTACGGGTTGGTTGGGTTGGTCATGGTGTTCTTTCTGTTGATGGGGGCCGGTGTGGACCCCGAGGTGTGTTCATTCATCGCTTGGTACTGGCGGTCATGCGAACGATTCATTCGCTTGATACCAGATATGGCATGGTGATATCACGCGGCGGTATGGTTACGTTTGCATATGAACTGCCGGACAGTACGCTCCGGCGATCTGCAAGACGTCTTGATGCGATGCAGCGAGCCGGTCAGGCGGCTTCAGCGGTAATCGGGGACTGGGAGACCGTCTGCGCAGTGGTGCTCCACAGGGCGTCCAGGAATGCGGTCTGGAAGCTGCCTGGACCGTTGCTGGCCCGCTCGGCTTCCTCACTGGCGCGATTGTACAGGGCGCTCGCGGTCAATGCGGCGGTAAGCGGATCGGTTACGGCGAGATAGGTGGCGGTGACGCCTCCGAGCGAGCATCCCGCTCCGGTGATTTTGGTCATCATCGGGCTGCCGCCGGGCAACCGGTAGACGGTATCGCCATCGGTCACGAGGTCGGTTGCGCCGGACACGGCGACCGCAGCACGGTGGTTTGGAGCGTATCCGCGCAAATACCGGGCCATAATGACGGCGGCATCACGTGCACTGTCCACATCATCCACCGCCTCGACACCGGCCGGTCTGGTGGTGTCGGTGTGCGCGCCGGCGGATGGGACGTTGAGATCCCAGATTCCCGCCAACGCAATGATTTCCGAGGCGTTGCCCCGCACGATGGTCGGGGGAGCGGAGCGGAAAGCCCAGAGAATAGCGGAACGTGTCCTGCCGATTCCGGCGGCCACGGGGTCGAGCACCCATGGGTGTTGCGCGGCGTGCAATGAGCGTGCGATGTTGCCCAGAGCGTCCTTGAAGAATGGCAGCAGGGTGCCGACATTGATATACGTGGCTTTGGCGATGGCCGCGGTGTCGATGATATCGTCCGGCAGGTAGCTCATGGCCGCGGTGCCTCCTGCGGCGAGCTGCGCGTTGGCGACAAGGTTGATGGTCACGAAATTCGTGAATGACTGGGCGAGCGGGGTGGTGTCCCGCACGCTGTCCACGGCTTGGGCGATCAGCTCACGCTGGTGATCGTCGGCGGCGAGCGGCGTGGCTTCGGTATGCGCGCTGAATCGCTTGGCGTCGTCAACGATGGACGAGTTGCCACTGGTGTCTGGTGATGCGTCTGTGCTCATCATTGCTCCCTACGCTGGTTCTAACCAACAGGTTCTAAGGGTCAGGCACGATGCCTTTCTCAGCCCGGCCTCGCGGCTGGGCTCCCCTGCATTGGATTATGGAAATTATCGTAGGAATGCCTGTGGACACGGGTGCGTATTCCGGCTCCCATGGTGTATGGCACGCTGCGCTCGCCGGTTGTTGGCATGTTGTACAGTGTGTACTAATGACAACGATTGCATCCTAATGTCGGGATTGCTGTCATTGAGCATAGTTTTGGCACGTGATTCCAACGTGGTAGAGCGTGCCGTACTGGAGAGCGTGAGAGCGGGAGCGAACGAGAGAAGAAGAAGGCATGGCGTTGAATCTGGCCGACAATGTGCACAAGAGGGTATCCGAGGATTGCACAATGCATGCTGAAACGCATGCTGAAACGCACGCTGCCACAATGCGCAAAGAACCGCGTTCGTCATCGCGCGATACCGCTTCGGCTTCACCGTTCAGTCCTGTGGTCCGACGGTGGAGAAACCGTGAGTCGGGCGTTGAAGCCTTACGCATCATCGCCATGGTGATGATTGTTGCGTATCACTCATGCTGGAATGGTACGGCAGTACATAACGTTGCTCTTGGATCGTCGGCGTTTGATCTCTGGGCGTTATCCCTGAGTCCGTTGGGGAAAACCGGTGTTGCCATCTTCTTTCTCATCTCTGCCTGGTATTTATGCGAACGTGAAGCGCCTACGTTCCGCTCGTCATTGAGAAAAGCTTGTTATCTTGAGCTTGAAGTGCTGATGTATAACATTATTCTGTTTGCAGAATATCGTATTCTCGTGCCGAACGCCTTGCTGTCGGTAGACGATATCGTAGGCAATCTGTTCCCGATTTCTTCGAATGCTTTGTGGTATGCGACGGCGTACATTATGTTCTTGCTGCTATATCCGTTTGTCACGGCGGCGTTGCGTGCTATCGGCCCGAGTAGGCACGCTCGTTTGGCATTGGTGATGTTTGCGGTTTGGGGTATTGCATATGGTTTGACGCGTTATGCAACGTGGGAGTTTCCGACATGGAGTTTCATATATTTCATATATTTATACATCTTGTTGTCGTATTATCGCTGGTATTTGCGTGAGATAACACCTTCCACGGCATGGCTGATGGTTGCGGCAGGGTGTTTGATTTTTGTTGTCCATATCGCTTCTTGCGTTCTTGCATTCCGATATACGGGAAACCACAGTTATACGAACATCGATCATCTGTTTTTGACCGGGGAAGGAAAGCTTCCTGTGTTGCTGGTGGCGTTTGGCCTTGTATCGTTGGCTGTTCGTTGTCATCGACACATTATCGGAATCAACGCCGTGGCATCGGCGATGTTTGGTGTCTATGTGTTGCATGAAAATGCTGTGTTGCGCAACCTGTTGTGGTCGGAGATGTTCCCTTTGGAACAGGTTAGAACCTGGCGTGCTCCTATTGCCATGCTCATCGCTGTCATTGCGTGTATTGTCGTGTTCGGCACAATCATTGATATTCTTCGTCAGTTGTTGTTCGCGATGACCATCGATAAACATTACAACACTTGGTTTGATGCTGTCTATGACTGGTTGTGCAGCTGTGAGGTCGCGCAGTGGTTGCGTGCGTCGCTTCAACCGGTGAAGGGAATCATGCATGATGTACACGACACGGAAGGACGGGCATCGTGAGTAGTGCTGTTGAAGGAAGCGTACCGGTCTCGCGGCGGTCTACTGATGCGCGTCGCACGCACCGCATCCGCAAGTGGCTTGCCGTTCCGAAGAATCTTCTTCATGTTGGAGTGTTGACGGCGTATATCGCTGTCGTCATCACGGTGATGTGCTTCCATGAACCGTGGTTCGACGAAGCGCAATCGTGGCTGATGGCCCGTGACTGCTCATGGCATGATTTGTTGCTGGTGCGCCCGCATTACGAGGGGCATCCGCCGTTCTGGTGGCTGTTGCTGGCGATTCCTGCGCGTCTTGGCGTGCCATACGAGTGGGGAATCAAGAGCATTCAATTGATGACGGCGGTTTTCTTTGTATGGCTGTTGATATTCCGTTCAGGATTGCCGAAAGTGCTACGTATCATCTTGCCGTTCACATATTTCGTGTGTTTTCAGGATGGAGTGACGTCGCGCCCCTACGCGCTGATGCACGCTGCTATGCTGCTGGCAGGACTGTCATGGCGTGAACGCGACGACCACCCTTGGCGGCTGATTGGCTCGTTGGTGCTGCTCTGCTTGTGCAGTTCGTATGGTGTCGTGCTCGCCGGCAGCATCACAATGGTATGGGTGTGGCGCGTATGGCGCCAACACGGAATACGCGGTGTGTTGATGGGCTCAAAACCTCGTCTGGCGGGTTGGTTGGTGTTGCTTGCTGTTGGCCTGGGGATCACCGCTCTCGTCTGGCCGAGACCCAACACGTACGATAGTGGATTAGATTTGCTTGTGGATTCCCCGTTGCCGAGTACTTGGCAGATGGTGCTTCGCTTCTGGTTGTGCCTGCCTTCGGAGATGATGTTTACATCGGTGTTCTCGGACGTCATGATGTGTTTCGCCTCCATATCGGCATGGGAGTGGGCAATGATGGCCGTCTTTTCCTGTCTTGTCTGGGCTGTGTTCTTCCATCTTGCCTATCGGCGCGGAGAACTTGGTCTTCTCATCATTCCGTATGCGATGATGAGTGTGCTGGGAGTACGGTATTTTGCTGCTCATCATGAAGGGATCATCCTAGGATTCTTCATTATGGTGCTGTGTGTCCTATGCCGTGACTGCCCTTTGAATATGAATGATGTACCGGCATGGATGAAGACTTTGGGCGTGCGTGCATCTGCGCACATGAGTAATCGGGATCGCACACTGTGTATCAATCTCGGTAAATTCGTGGGAGTGCTCCTGCTCAGTATCAGCGTATATTGGAATGTCTATGCATGTGTCGCTGATGTGCTGTATCCGTATTCTCAGGCACGTGCCTTGGCTTCGCTGATTGAGCGGGGAAATCTGCAGAACGAAAGAATGATGTCCGGATGGTCGCGACTGCCTGCGACTAAAGAGCAACAGCAAGAATGGCAGGGGGCATACTGCGGTGGCGGTGATAACTGCATCGATTTCACTACATGGTATCCGGCTGATCTGATTGTTGCGAACCCGTATTTCAACAAGAATCTGATATCGAACTCGCCGGATGATTCGAGTTACTTGTTGTGGTATCAGCCAGCGGGACAAGCCAAGAAAGACCTCGAAACGTGGAAGAATGAAGGCGAGCCAGCTCTGTATTTCACGTCATTCCAGCCGTTCTTTTTTAATGAATTGGGATACAAACGTGCTGATTACATTGAGGTGCAGTATGTGAATTTGGTGCGCCCATGGAAAGACCAGTACAAAGCTACGACATGCAGCGTGTATATGCGTAGGGATGTGTATCGCAAGGTGTTCCACAAAGAAGCGCCGAACGCGCTGACTGTAGATGTCGATATCAGCTGAGGTCAGCAGAAGCCCCGTTTTCTGCTTCTATCGACGCTGAGTGGTGTGTGAGCGTCGGTAGAAAACAGGCAGAAAACCTTCTGCCGACGGTGAGAGGGGTCTCAGCGTCGGCAGAAACAGGGGGATGACCGGCCGGTAGGATCGGGACGGGGTCGCCTTGGGTCGATTCGTTCGGCCGGGGGTGATTCGTTCGGCCGGAGGACTGATTGTCACCGGCCGGGTCGGCCCCCGGCTTGCGGTCAGTAGGCGGCGCGGGCCTGGACGAGCTTCTCGAATTCCTTGCGGTCCTGGCAGCGTTTCTCGGCGATGTCGAGCTGCACGTCGCCCCGGTTGACCAGCCGCGCCAGATCCTGGTCCAGCGTGTGCATGCCCAGGTCGCCGCCCGACTGCAACTGCGTACGCACCTGATGCGTCTTGCCCTCGCGGATCAACGCGCTGATCGCCGGCGTCGCGTACATCACCTCGGTCGCCGGGACACGCCCGTGCCCGCTCGCCTTCGGCAGCAGCGTCTGCACGATCACCGCCCGCAACGTGGACGCGACCTGCACGCGGATCTGCTGCTGCTGGTTCTCCGGGTACACGTCGATCAGACGGTCCACCGTCGAGCCCGCGTCCTGCGTGTGCAGGGTCGCGAACACCAAGTGGCCGGTCTCCACGGCCGTCAACGCCGTGCTGATCGTCTCCAGATCACGCAACTCGCCCACCATGATGATGTCCGGGTCCTCACGCAACGCGTGCTTGAGCGCCTCCGCGAAACTCAACGTGTCCGTGCCGACCTCACGCTGGCTGACCACGCAGTTCTTGTGCCGGTGCACGAACTCGATCGGGTCCTCGATCGTGATGATATGGTCGTGCCGCTCCGCGTTCGCCTTGTCCACGATCGCGGCCAGCGTGGTCGACTTGCCCGAACCCGTCGGGCCGCACACCAGCACCAGGCCGCGCGGCAGGAGCGCCAGGTCCGCGATCCTCTGGTCCAGGCCCAACTGGGTGACCGTCTTGATCTCCAACGGGATCGTACGCAACGCCGCGCACACGCCGTTACGATCCTGGTACACGTTCACACGGAACCTGACCAGATCCCCGATCGCGAACGACACATCCAACTCG